>CBCPMX010000194.1:0-16296 GCA_965120355.1 uncultured Oscillospiraceae bacterium | reverse complement strand
TTGATGCGTTCCTTGACTCAGTCTTTGCTGCCTGACTGCCGTCCCATCTACTCGGAAGTGTTCAACTTGTTATTGCAATTTGCGATTGTTATTTTTTAACCCACTTCTAATTTTGTGCACAAGCCCCGTTCTCCTGAGAGAACGGGGCTTGTCCTACGCCTGCTCGTCCAAATAGAGCTGCACGCGGCTCTGAATCAGATGGGCACTTCCTCTACAGATAGTCCCCGCTTTTCGGCTGAACGCCTTCAGTCCGTGGTTTCACGGGGGAGCGTGGCCAGAAGCTGAAACTGCCCGCTGCTGAACGCATAGAAACAGATATAGTACGCATCTTCAGAAGCATCTCCGGAATCCGGGAAAGCCCGATTGCTCCAAAACAGAATCCCGGAATCCAGATAGTAAAACACGGACGGTTGATCGGAGTACACATACTCCGCACAATTGTCAAACACAACCGCCGCACCCTGTGCATCCACCTGCACCAATTGTGTTTTCCCATCCATATTCCCTTCTGCATAGAGCGTCTCCCCCACGCTTCCGCGCACTTGGAGGAATGAATAGCCGTAATCGTCCAGAATGGCCCTGTCCGGCTCATATTGCAGGATCTTCATGGCTCCATCCACATATTTTGAACAATAGAGCGCGGAGTCCGTCCCAACTACAGTGAACCAGTCCTCCTCATCCACAATTTTTCGGTCCGCTTCTTCGTCCATGGTCACACAATAGGCGGGTCCGCCTGTGGACGTGAAATACAGCCGCCCGTCATAAAATGCCACATGAAACGGGTGCTCAATCCCGCTGTTTTCCAGAAATATGGTGCAGCTGCCAGTCGCACGGTCCAACTGTTTACAGTCCACATTCCCGTCTTCAGCATATTCCTCAAAATAGACGTTGTTTCCATGGAGAAACAACAGGCCGTTCAATTCGCGCTGGCCTGTATAGACCTCCTCCACCTCGCCGGTGGTGAGATCCAGCTTACACAGCCGGCGGCTGCCTTCCACCATCCAGAGCTCCGGGTAGTTGAGGGCAAGGCTGTCCACGGAAACCTCCCGCAGAAGGATTTCTTCCGCGCCGCTTTCCAGATCGTAACACCGGACAGTGCGGCTTTGCCGGTCCGTCAGATAGATTCTGTGCCCATATTCTACCGCCGCCGTTCCCACCTGAAACGCAGCCTCCAAGTCAGCCCCGCAGCCACACAGGCAGAAACAAAAAGCCATGCAGGCAGCCAGAACAAAGATTTTGCGCATTAGGATCCCCTTTTCTCTATCAATCCACAAAGTACCGCGATCGCCCCGGCCGGGCAATGGTTGTATCCAGCTTCTACTTTTAGTAATATTGTATATCTTTTCCGAATCATTGTCAAGAAATTTTGTGAAATTTGTGTATATTTGTTTCCCAGCGTGTCCGGCCAATGCAGATGGCCCCGTTCTCCTGAGAGAACGGGGCTTGTCCTACGCCTGCTCGTCCAAATAGAGCTGCACGCGGCTCTGGATCAGATGGGCCGCTTCCTCCACAGATTTGTCGCCGCTGAAATAGCTGGCGGCTTCATCTGTTACAATTTCAAAGATGTTGACATCCAAATAGGTGATTGCTGTCGTGCGTGCAAGCACATCTTCCAGTTTTGCCGTCATCTCCGCAGCAATGGGTTCCTCGGCATACTCATTTGTGGAAAAAAGTTCTGTTACCCGGTTCCGCAGTACATCCTGCAATACAGAGAAGTAGTTCAGCGCAGCCTGATCTTCTTGAAATTCCTCAGACAGGGTATATGCCAAAAATGCCTTCGCGCCCGTCTCATTGCTTGTGGAATACGGAACCGCAAACATCAAATTGGGTTCAATCATGATCCCTGCGCCGGAATCAGACGGGAAGCCAATGTAAGTGGACGGGGAGCCTCCCCAAAACATCAGATCATAGAACTCCATGTCCAACTCCAGGAGCGTCGGAATTCCCGTGGTCAGCTGGATGTCCGCCGCCACACCGTCAGACGTCATCTGGCTTCTGTCTGTGAGAAAGCGGTTGCAAAATTCCAGAGCAGCATAAAATTCTTCACTTTCAAATGAACAAGTGTTCTGACTTGTATCGATAAACTCACCTAGATTCGCCGTACAATAAAGTGTCAGCGCCACATCTTTTGTAAATTTCTCAAAGGTATTGGTGGAAGCCGCGATTTCCATAAATTCCTCGAAAGTCCATGTGGTCCTTCCCTCCAGAACATATTCCGGCGCGGCAATGCAATCAAGGGAATAGGTTGCCAGCAAGACCTGATTGTCAAATTGTGTGCTGAGCATCTCCCGGATCGTTGGTTCATATTCCTGTGCTTCCTCCAGCACATCACTGAGATCCAGGAAGATGTCCCGTTGTATATAGTGCAGATACGGGAAACTGCTGGACAAATATACCACATCCGGTCCCTCTCCGGCCAGAATTCGCGCGTTTAATTCTGTCGCGCTGTCATACAGCGCCAACTGCGCTGTGTAGCCCTCTGATGCAGCGTTGAATTTACTGACCAGTGAATCCAATTCCTCGCGTTCCTCCAGGGTTCCCACTGTAATAACTACCGCATCTGCTGCCTCGGTTTCTGATTCCATGACAGCCGGCTCCTCCGGCAAATCTTCCACAGTGTCTGTTCCGTTTGCCGCAGCGGCATTCTGATCCGCCGCTGAAGCAACAGCCTGCTCCGAACTGCTTGTGCAGGCGGTCATCCAAAAAAGCATCAGCAGCACAACCCCCAAAATGCGCAGCTGTTTCGTTCTGCATTTCCGCATCCGTTCGCCCTCTTTCCGTTTTCCATCGTTTAATTGTGATGATTTGGTCTATTTCAGTTCTGCACGTTCACTTGTGTTCTGCCAGATACGTTCCGACACGGTCTTGGAGGTATGCAATAGTCGCATCCTGGGTTTGTGCGCCATTGAGCCACAATGTAATTTCTTCCTCCAATAGATCCGTAACCCCATCGTAGCGCAGTTTTGTATGAGTCACAGAATCCAACATATCCAAAAAAGCATCTGTTTCCTCTTTCGTAAGCGCAATGAAGTGATATTCGTCCGAATGTAAAAGGAATTCTTCATCTGCCGGATCCAACATAGCTCTGGACAATTCCTCTTCTACCATATCTCTGCGCATGGGCATACCAATGGCCATGGGATAGTTCTCTAAAACTTCCTGCGTAAGGAGCCATCGCAGAAACGACCAGCAACCGTCCACATAAGAAGTTGTGGAAGAAATAGCAAATGTTTCGACACCCACCGCAAAAGGGCCGTCGCCATTGGCGCTGGGCAGTCCCGTATATTGGGGCGTTTCCTGATAATAAGCCTTTGCTCTCACATAGTCCCCTACGCCGCTAATCAAATTCGCAGGAGAAAGCAGACCGCTTTTGCTGTCGTCTGCTTCCACAAAGGATTTCGTAAGGGACATCCACTGGGCGAAGGTTCCCGAAGTAAAATTGCATGTACCTGCATCAATATCCATAAAATCTTTCCCAGGCCCCTGAATCATATAGGCCAACGATACCGGCTCCACCGCCTGCACCCCTTTGTGCTCTGCGATGAACATCTCCATTTCATCATATGTCCACCCCGTACGGCCCTGTACCACTGACGCCGGACCAACCAATCCACGAATTGCAAAAAACGGGATGAACTCATACAGCTCACCGTCCACAGCAAACAGATTCCATATATTCATGAAATAATCATTTTCACAAAACGTTTCGTCTGCTGACATCAGTGGATATAAATCCATGAGCATGTGTGCCTGTTCCAGCGCCATCACATCCATGGTATTCAAATAATACAAATCAGGAGCGTCTCCGGTCAAAAGCTTGGTCCGCATTCGCAGCAAAGCCGCTTCAAAATCGTCGGCGTTTCCATCATAATAGCTGACCAGTTGAATCTGGTAATCGGAGTGAGTGCGATTGAACTCCGACACCAGTCGGACTTCTGTACTTGTTGCCATCCAGCAGGCCATAGTCAAAACGGTTGCGTCTTCATTCATGGAATAATCGTCCCAGAACCATGCCTCTTCCGATGCTTCTTCAAAATTACTGTCGGTGCTCTTGCTTATTTCTGCGGCCGGTCCGGCGCATCCATTCAGGAGAAACAAGCAGAGCCACAGCCAGAAAAGCAAGTTGCGATTCTTCATAAGCTCTCCTTTTCAACCAATGAAAAGCCATCCGGACCCGCCGCCTTTCCACAAGACATATCGCGTTGTCCGGATGGCACTAGACCTAAGGCTCCATATTTAGCCTATCGCGCAGAAGCCTCGGGAGGGAAATTAAGCTAAATACGCTGAAACTCTTCCTCCAGAAGTTACCGAACTGCCGATTTTTGCAGATCCTTGTCCAACCACATAATAATTTGTGGCTATATCAGTCCACTCTACCTCTACAGCCCCCACCATGGCTGGAAAGTGGGCTTTGTATTTTTCCTAAAATGTATTCTATCACAACTACACAATCTATGTCAAGCAATATATAAAAAATCATATATTAAATTTCTCCCTATTAACTTTTTTGTATTTAAATCCTTTTCTCTTGACTTTCTGGGATCTTGTGATATAATTCAATTTGCAAAGATCATTTCGCAGGTTTAGGATGTGATTCCCATGAGCTACTGCGATAACTACAAAAAGGGCTTTGTGGAACTGCTGCTGCTGGCTCTGCTGGCAGAGGGCGATAAGTACGGCTACGAGGTCTCCCAGGAGATTTCCCAGCGCAGCGGCGGCCAGGTAAAGGTCATTGAGGGATCCCTGTATCCCGTGCTGTACAAGCTGCTGGACGCCGGCCACGTTACCGACCGGAAGGTCAAGGTGGGCCGGCGGCTGACCCGGGTTTACTATCACCTGGAACCCAGCGGCCTGGCGCGGTTCCAAGATATGCTGCGGGATTATAATCAGTTCGTCGCCTCCATGGCGCAGATCCTGGCCGGCCCCCAGGGAACAGAGAAAGAGGTGCTGGACAATGACGGAACTTAGGGGCTCCGCCGCTCAATTTTACCAACAGGTGGCCCAGGCGCTCCCCTATCCCCGCCGGGACAAGACCCGCTATCTGGACATGCTCCAGGGAGAGTTGGCAGACTTCTGCGAAACCCATAACAACCCCACAGAGGCCCAGCTTCATGAGCAGTTCGGCACGCCGGACGAGATTGCGGCGGAGTGCCTGGTCAACGACGCTGTCCCCCTGTCCTGGCATATGGCCGCGCAGCGGCGGAACAGAAAAATTCTCCTTACACTGGGAATCTGTCTAATAGTTATTTTTGCCTTCATTGCTGGACTGGCAATTAGATATTTTAAAGATAATCAGGATATTCTAAATGGCGTTTTTATTGAGTCCGTGCGTGAAGGCGAAGAAGCCGAGGCATACATCGAGCAGCTTGACGAAAACGCGATTGAGGTGCATTAAGAATGAAAAAAACAATTACTTTGATTCTCACACTTGCTTTATGTTTTACTCTCTGGACACCCCCTGCATTGGCAGCAGGTTCATCTTATGAAGCCATTTTGTCAGAAACACGGATTGACTTTGAAGATGGAAGCTATTGCATTGAAATTGTAAAAGAACTCCACACCAATGCCCGATCCAGCGAGAAAAGCGGTTCAAAAACTGCAACCTACTATTCTTCTTCCGGTGAAGATATCTTCTCCATAACGGTCAGCGGCACTTTTACCTACGATGGCTCCTCGGCTGAAGCAACGTCTTCTGAAGCAACTGTCCATATCTTCGATAGTTCCGCCACATTTGTGCGCAAGACATCCTCTTACTCTGGCAGCACAGCCAAAGCTACAGGCACCGTTCGCTATTCATCATCAGACATCACCAAAACGGTCTCCCTGAAGTGCAGCGCCACTGGCGTCCTTTCTTAAATCGCAGCCCCTTTCTCTTTCCGGTCCCGTGGGTTTCTGCCCACGGGGCCGGTTTTTTGTGACATTCGCCGCCTTTTCACGCCAGCAGAAGCCGCAGCAGAATACACAGTGCCGTTCCCAGCGCCGTCGGCAGGGCTATGGCCAGCAGCACCCACCGCCAGGAACCGGTTTCCCGCCGGATGGTCAGGCAGGTGGTGGAACACGGCCAGTGAAACAGGGAGAACACCATGGTACACAGCGCCGTGACCCAGGTCCAGCCTCCCGCCCGCAGCAGTTCTCCCAGGGCCGCCGTGTCGCCCACATCTGTCAGAACGCCGCCGGATGCCAGAATCAGGACGACCACCGGCAGAACCAGTTCATTGGCCGGGAATCCCAAAATAAACGCCGCCAAAATCACGCCATTCATTCCCAGCAGCCGTCCTACCGGATCCAGCGCCTCCGCAAACGTCTGAATCAGCGGTACGCCTCCGGGGGCCACATTGGCCAGCAGCCAGATGACCAGCCCCGCCGGAGCCGCCACCGCTGCGGCGCGGCCGAGCACATGAAGCGTTCTGTCCAGCACCGAACGGACCAGCACCCGTCCCAGCTGTGGCCGCCGGTAGGGCGGCAGTTCCATGGCAAAGGACGACGGCATCCCTTTTAAAATCGTCCTGCTGAGGAGCTTTGATGCGGCAAACGTCCCCAAGACGCCCAGCAGCACCAGTCCTGTCAATAACACCGCACCTGTGAGTCCCCCCAGCCTGCTGCCGGAAAAGAAAATGGCTATCAGGGTAATCATCGTGGGGAACCGCCCATTGCAGGGCACCAGGGCATTGGTCAGCACAGCAATGCGCCGCTCCCGCGGCGAGTCGATAATCCGGCAGCCCACCACGCCGGCAGCGTTGCAGCCGAAGCCCATACACAGCGTCAGCGCCTGCTTTCCGCAGGCCCCGCACCGCCGGAAGGTGTTGTCCAGCAAAAAGGCCACCCGCGGCAGATAGCCCAGATCCTCCAGCAGGGTGAACAGCGGAAAAAAGATGGCCATGGGCGGCAGCATTACCGCCACAACCCGGGCCGCTGTGGCATACATGCCATCCAGCAGCGGCGCGGATATGTACTCCGGAACCTGAAGCCACCGAGCCAGGCGCCAGAGCTGCTGCCCCAATGCGTCAAAAGCTGCCTGCAACCATGCCGAGGGATAGTTGGCTCCCTCAATGGTCAGCCAAAACACCAGCACCAACAGAGCCAGCATAATGGGAATACCGCCTCTGCCCATGACAATGCGGTCCACATGCTGCATCCGCTGCTGCGCCGGACACGTCTGCTCCGTTCGGACAGCCTGCGCCGTGATCTCTTCTGCCCGCCGGACCAGACGGAGTGCAATGGCGTCGGATTCTTCCGGCGTCCCGCCTCGGAGCTGCTCCAGCCGCTGCGCACCGGTGGCATGCCCATCACAGACAAGGCGCTGCGGCTGTGCCGGCGCAAAGCCATCGGCCATATTGCGCACCTGGGCCATCACCGTCTCCAGGCCCTCTCCCCGTCCTGCCGCCGCGCCCACCACCGGAACTCCCAGCGCCCGCTCCAACGCCCGCAGATCCACCTGTATGCCGCGTTTGCGCGCCTCATCCAGGAGATTGACGCAAACCACAACCTGCGCCGTAAGCTCCAGGATCTGCAGCACCAGCACCAGATTCCGTTCCAAACAGGTGGCATCACAGACGGCCAGCACACAGTCCGGCGCACCGTGGAGGATAAAATCCGCCGCCACCTCTTCCTCTCTGGAAGCGCACAGCAGCGAATACGTCCCCGGCAGATCCACCAGCATATAGGGTTCCCCCCGGTACACATACCGGCCTTGGGCCACCTCCACAGTTTTTCCCGGCCAGTTTCCCGTGTGCTGGTGCAGATTGGTCAGGGCGTTGAACACAGTGCTTTTTCCCACATTCGGGTTTCCTGCCAGCGCCACTACGCGCGGCTCCTTCTTCTGTACCGGCGGGCACGGCTGACCGCTGCCCGCGCCGGCCGGTCCGGCAAACCGGCCCATCTAAACACGCACCAGAATGCGGCAGGTATCCTCCCGCCGCAGTGCGATGGCCGCACCGCGCACCAGATACGCCGCGGGGTCGCCGGCGGGGCTGATCTGCAGGCAGCGCACGCTTGTGCCTGCCACCAGGCCCAGATCCTGCAGGCGGCGGCGCATGGGTTCCTGCACTTCCACCGCCTCGACCAGGGCAGACTGCCCCGCTTTCAGCGTGTCCAGCGTGATGATCTGTTCTGTCATAGCCATTGCTCCTATCTTTCCATCAGGATGATACAAATATTCGGAATTTCTTCCTAACCCATTTCTATGACCACCACAGGCAATCGGTGCAGCCTGCGGCGTGGAGGGTCTGTTCCATCCCATCGCCTACCGCGTCCGGCCCAACGCGCCTGCCGCGTTACGCCCACATATGCGGCATAAATCTGTCATAAAAACACAAAACCGCCGCTTCTCCAGCCGCGCAAACTATGGAAAGTGCCGTGTTTTTTTCCGTCCTATTGCGAAAACCTTGGAACCATGCTATACTTTTATCGAAATATTTATGAAAAGGAAGAGATTCATGAAAAACCGTAAGAATCCATGGGTATCGATCATCGCCTGTCTGGTTGTCCAGCTCTGTGTCGGCATCATTTACCTGTGGAGCGTGTTTCGTACTCCCATTGTAGAAGCCTTCAGCTGGACCGACGAATCGGCCAAAATGGTTTCCTCCTACATGCTGTTCGCGTTCGTGTTTGGCAACCTGATCGGCGGTTTCCTCAATGACAAAAAGGGACCAAAGTTCACCTGCGTGGCCGGCGTCATTCTCTTCGCTGCCGGCGTGGCCGCTACCGGACTGCTGACCAGCAACACCATCGGCCTGATTTACCTGACCTACTGTGTCATGGGTGGTCTCGGCTCCGGTTTTGCCTACGGCGCCTGCATCAGCTGCATTCAGAAATGGCTGCCCCACCGCCGCGGCTTTGCTTCCGGTCTGGCGGTTTCCGCTTTCGGCTTGTCCACCGTGGTGTTCACCCCCGTATCTCGTTGGCTGATGAACCTGTTTACCGACGCCAATGGGATTGTCAACTTCCAGCCCGTGTTCTTCATCCTGGGCGGCGTGTTCTTCGTGCTGGGCATCATCGCCTGCCTGTTTATCTCCCTGCCTTCTGATGCGTATATCAAGAGCCTGAATCTTCCCACCGCCGTCGTATCCAATGTAAAGAACTACACACTGGGCGAAGCCATCAAAACCGTCCCCTTCTGGGCCATCTTCTTAACCATCTTCTTCATCAACGGCACTTGGAACCTGGCCACGCCGCTGATCTATGACCTGGGTATTGAGCGCGGCCTGACGCCTGCCCTTGCCACCACCTGCGTGGCCATGACCGGCATTCCCAATGCCGCAGGCCGTCTGATCATGGCCACCGTCTCTGACAAGATCGGCCGCACCGCCACCATCAATGTGCTGTCCATCATGACGCTGATTGGTGCGATTCTCATGTGCTTTGTCACCGGTTATGTGTATTTTGCGGTCATTGCGCTGATTGCCTTTGCCTATGGCGGCCCTTCTGCCACCAATGCGGCCCTCTCCACCGACTTCTTCGGCCCGAAGAACTCCGGCACCAACTACGGCGTCATTATGCTGGCGCTGGGCTTCAGCTCCGTGTTCTTCAACTGGGTGTCCAACACCTTCCTGGGCGGCGCAGTGATTCCCACCTTCATTATGGCCGCTATCACGGCAGTGATTCCCATCGCGCTGATGGTTGTGGTAAAGAAATATCAGAAAGTCTGGAATCAGGCATAATTTGTACCTGTACGGGCGCACCGGTCTTCCGGCGCGCCCGTTTTTTGCACACTCCGCACTCCAAACCGGTTCCTGGCAGTCCCACTGTCACACTCCGCACTCTCCGCGCATAATCTGGAGCATATCACGGTATTTTAAAAAGGGGGAATTTTCGATGTGCGGAATTGCGGGAGAGCTGTCCTACGAACGGCCTCTGGACCG
Organism: uncultured Oscillospiraceae bacterium; assembly: GCA_965120355.1. Lineage (GTDB taxonomy): Bacteria > Bacillota > Clostridia > Oscillospirales > Oscillospiraceae > CBCPMX01. The sequence goes on along the minus strand of CBCPMX010000194.1, from coordinate 6,436 downwards.
TCATGCGGCCTATTTTGGTGAAATGCTGCAGGCTCTGCGGCGGCGCGGCCCCGATCAGGAGGGCTCCTGGTTTGACGGGCATGCAGCCCTTCTCCACCGGCGGCTCAGCGTCGTCGATCCAGAGGGTGGACGGCAGCCCATGGAATACGACGGCCTGGTGCTGTGCTACAATGGCGAACTGTATAATACCGAGGATCTGCGGCAGGAACTGCGCGCCGCCGGCTACACCTTTGACGGGCACTCCGATACAGAAGTCGTACTGAAATCCTTCCACTGCTGGGGGGAAAGCTGCGCCAAAAAATTCAACGGCATATTTGCCTTTTGTGTTTATGATACTCACCAAAAACGGGCCGTCCTGGTACGAGATCCCATGGGGGTCAAGCCACTGTTCTACGCGCTGCGGGGGGCATCGCTGATCTTTGGCTCAGAATTGAAAGCTTTGCTGGCCCATCCCAACATACATCCGTGGGTGACACGGGACTCGCTCTATGACCTGATGCTTCTGGGGCCGGGAAGAACGCCGGGCAACGGCATTTACCACGGCGTCTATGAGCTGCAGCCGGGCCATCTGGCCCGGTATACGGCGGAAGGGCTGCACATCGAAGCCTACTGGGTACTGGAAGACGCGCCCTGCACAGACACCTTTGAGCAGGCAGCCGAAAAAACCCGTTGGCTCGTCACCGACGCGATCCAGCGGCAGCTGGTCAGCGACGTGCCGCTGGCAACATTTCTATCCGGTGGCCTCGACTCTTCCATCATCTCTTCTGTGACGAAAAACACCCTGGGGCACGTCTCCACCTTCAGCGTCGACTACGTCGGGAATGAAAAGTATTTTCAGGCCACCAAGTTCCAGCCCAATTCGGACAACGATTTCATCGGCATAATGACCAGCTATCTCCAGTCTGACCACACCCGTGTGGTGTTGGACACCGACGAGCTGGTGGCAGCCCTGTATGACAGTGTCGAGGCCCGCGACCTGCCGGGTATGGCCGACGTGGATGCCTCCATGCTCTTGCTGTCGCGGGCAGTCAAAGAAACGCATACCGTGGTGCTGTCCGGCGAATGTGCCGACGAGATCTTTGGCGGGTACCCCTGGTACCGCGATCCAGAAGTACGTGCCATCCATGGCTTCCCCTGGTCTCAGACCACAGACTACCGTATCTCATTTTGCAAACCGGAATTTCTGGAGGGGCAGGATCCCCATGAATACGTCCAGGCCCGGTACGAAGCTACCATCGCCCAGGCCCACGCGCTCCCTGGCACGGACGGTCTGGAACTGCGTATGAAACAGATGCTGATGCTGAACCTGCGCTGGTTCATGCAGTGCCTTCTGGACCGAAAGGACCGCGTGTCCATGTTCAATGGATTGGAGATCCGGGTACCGTTCTGTGACAAACGCATCGTGGAATATTTGTACACCCTGCCCTGGTCCTATAAGGACTACAAGGGTCGGGAAAAGGGGCTCCTGCGTTACGCCATGCGGGATATCCTCCCTGCGGCCATTGTAGATCGGAAAAAAAGTCCCTACCCGAAAACCTGGAATCCCAGCTATATGCAGGCCGTTTCCCAGCGCTTGATAGAAGCGGTAGAACAGCCGGACTGTCCATTGCTGCAATTTCTCAAAAAAGACGCCTTATTGGCTTTGACCAAGGAGAACCGGAGCCTGCCCTGGTATGGCCAGCTGATGACCACACCGCAGACCGTGGCATATTTCGTACAGATGGACTATTGGATGCGGAAATATCGGGTTCAGATCCTTTAGCCATGTCCGCAGTCGATTTCAGCCGCCGTTATTCCGGCGTCGGGGCCATACGGTTTGCTGCCAGCAGGGCGCGGACTTGCCAAAGTCCGCGCCCTGCTGAATGAAACCGCACCAGGCCGCCGGCAAAGATCATTCGCGCCATTTCCTTTAAAGTTCTAAATTTGTAAAAATTCATGTGCCATGCCACGGAGGACGCCGCAAAAAAACGCAAACTCCGGCGCCACGCCTTGCATTTCTCTGCTGAATACGCTACAATAGAGTCAATGTGTTAAGACATTTCTAACGTCTGGTATATGAAGAGCAAAGGATGAACAAAATGACATATGCAGAATCTGCCGCACCGCCTTCCCCCAGCGGCAAAAACTGTGCTCAGAAAGTGCTGGGCGCTTGTTGCAGACAAATCGGCCTGGATCCGGAAACCGCGGTCCGGCTCACCGCCTTTTTGGGCGGCGGTCTCCGCCGGGGTGAAGTGTGCGGCGCCGCCGTCAGTGCCCTGCTGGCTCTCGGCATGGCCTATGGAGACGAAAACAACCGCACATGTACCAAGAGTCTGGAGTTTTTGGACGCCTTTACGGCCCGGTACAGCGCCCTGCGCTGCCGGGACCTGACCGGCCCCAACGGCGAATACAGAAGCAGTCTGTGTCCCGGCATCATCGCCTGGACCACAGCCTATCTTGAGGAGGAGTTTCAATGAAAAAACCCATCGTACTGGTTATTATGGACGGCGTAGGGCGCGGCGACGGCGGCCCCGGCGACGCCGTGAAACAGGCCAATACCCCCAATCTGGACAAGCTCTTTGCAACCTGCCCCTATACCTGGCTCAAGGCGCACGGCACCGCCGTCGGCCTGCCTACCGATGAGGATATGGGCAATTCGGAGGTGGGCCACAATGCCCTTGGCTGTGGACAGATTTACGCCCAAGGCGCCCGTCTGGTGGCGGAGAGCATCGCCGACGGCTCCCTGTTCTCTTCCGAAACCTGGAACCAGCTGGTTGAAAACTGCCTGCAAAACAATGCGGCTTTCCACTTCCTCGGGCTGTTATCTGACGGCAATGTCCACTCCAACATTGCCCATTTACTGGCCATGTTAGACCGCGCCAGGGCTGCCGGCGTACACCGTGTTTATTGCCATATTCTCCTGGATGGTCGTGACGTTCCCGCCACCTCCGCGCTGGAATATGTGGCCCAGCTGGAGGATAAGCTGGCCGCGCTGCGTGACGACTCCTATGACTACGCCATCGCCTCCGGCGGCGGCAGAATGCAGATTACCATGGATCGATATGAAGCGGACTGGCCCATGGTGGAACGGGGCTGGCAAACCCATGTGCTGGGTCAGGGCCGCATGTTCTCCTCTGCCGCCGAGGCAATCGAAAGCTATCGCGCGGAATTTGGCTGCATCGATCAGGATTTGCCGCCCTTTGTCATCGCCCGCGATGGCAAAGCATTGGCGCCCATCGCCAACGGTGACAGCGTTGTGCTGTTCAATTTCCGCGGTGACCGCGCCCTGGAGATTTCCCGCGCCTTTGACGACCCGGCCTTCGACAAATTCCCCCGCCCGGGTTATACCGGCGTCCTCTATGCCGGCATGCTCCAATATGACAGTGATCTGAACATCCCCACCCGGTATCTCGCCCAGCCGCCCCAGATTCATGATACGCTGACCGAAGTACTGGTGGCCCACGGCATTCGGGAATACGCCCTGTCTGAAACACAGAAATACGGCCATGTCACTTATTTCTGGAACGGCAACCGCAGCGGTAAAGTCAGCGAAGAGCTGGAAACGTATGAAGAGATCCCGTCCGATGTCGTCCCGTTTGACCAGAAGCCCCGCATGAAAGCCGACGAAATTACCGACCACCTGCTGGCTGCCATGGAATCCGGACAGTACCAGTTCCTGCGCTGCAATTTCCCAAATGGCGACATGGTCGGCCACACCGGTGTTCTTTCGGCGGTCATCCAAGCCATGGAGGCAGTGGACGAGAATCTGGGCCGCATTATGGAGGCCGCAGACCGCCTGGGCTATACGCTGCTGGTCACTGCCGACCACGGCAATGCCGATCAGATGCAGGAAACGGACAAAAAGGGCCATGTCTCCGTCCGCACCGCCCACTCTTTGAACCCGGTCCCCTTTATCATTTATGACAAAGACAATTCGTTTACCTTCCGAAGCGGCAAATTTGGTCTCGCCAATGTGGCCCCCACCATCGTCACCCTGCTGGGCATCCAGGCTCCGGACTGCTGGGAAGAGAGTATGCTCTGACTCTTTTTGCGTCATGAGTTCCTATCGCGGAAAAGAAGCCATGGCTATGGTATTTTCTCCTTGTACTTTGCCATAAAATCATGTATAATGGTTTAGCTAAGCATAGACCTATTGACCAGAATCTTCAAAGGAGGTCTCAACCATGATGCGTTTCACCAACGAAAAGGGTGTGATTACCATCAGTAATGACGTCATCACATATGTTGCCGGTGCAGCTGCTACTTCCTGCTTTGGCGTCAAAGGGATGGCGGTTCGCTCCATGACAGACGGCCTTGTGCATCTGCTCCGCCGGGAGGCCATGAGCAAAGGTGTCCTTGTCACGGTCAACGATGATGATACCATCAGCATTGATTTGCACATCATGATCGATCAGGGTGTCAATATCTCCGCCCTTGGCGCTTCCATGATCAACGAGGTGCGCTATGTGGTCAGTCGGACCACCGGTGTGGAGGTAAAGGCAGTCAACGTATTTGTTGATTCCATGATGATTGATTAACCCGGGCTTTACCCGTGTACGGAGGTGTAAACAATTGAGGCAGATCATTGATGGAGCGGCGTTTAAGCGGATGATTCTCAGCGCCGCTGCCTCCATTGAGCTGCATAAGCAGCAAGTAAACGAGCTGAACGTGTTTCCCGTCCCTGACGGTGACACCGGTACCAATATGAGCCTGACAATGGGCGCTGCCGCTGCCGATCTCTCCAAGGCATCCGACAGTATTTCCGTTGCCGAAGCCGCGAAGATGACCGCCAGCGCCCTGCTGCGCGGCGCCCGCGGCAATTCCGGCGTTATCACGTCTCTATTGTTCCGCGGCATCAGCAAGGCCCTGAAAGACAAAACCGAGGCTGATGGGTATGATCTGGCCAATGCCCTGAACGAAGGTGTGGAAGCCGCTTATAAGGCCGTCATGGAGCCCACCGAAGGTACCATCCTCACAGTTTCCCGCGTCTCTGCTGCCCATGCCATGGACGTTGCGCTGGAAAATCCCAGCGCTGAAACCGTTCTGGAAGAGACCATCAAAGCCGGCTATCTGGCCCTGGACGAGACAATCAATCAGAATCCAGTACTCCAAAAGGCCGGTGTCGTGGACGCCGGCGGCAAAGGGTATCTGCATATTCTCGAAGGGATGTTGGCTGCGCTGCGCGGCGAGGATATCGTTTCTCCCCAGGCTTCGGAATTCAGCGCCCCGGAAATCAAAGATCAGGCAGATTTCTCTATGTTTGACACGGAGGAAATCACCTTTGCCTTTGATACCGTGTATATTGTGCGCAAATTTGATCCGGACGTTGACCTGGATCCGCTGCGCACCTATCTGAACAGCATCGGTGACAGTCTGGTGATCGGTGAGGATGATGAAGCCTTCAAGGTTCACGTCCATACCAACATTCCCGGTGACGCTCTGAATGAGTCTCAGAAGTATGGCACGCTGGAGCTGGCCAAGATTGAAAATATGCGCACCCAGGCGGAGGATCTTGCCGCCGGACGCAAGGCTCAGACCACCGACGATTTAGACCAAATCGAGGCAGAGTTGGAAGCCCAGGAGTCTCAGCAAGTACAAGCCGGTTCCGTTTCACCTGAAAAGAAATATGGCGTTGTCTCCGTCTGCGCCGGCGAAGGGCTGGCGGCGGTGTTTCGCGATTTAGGGGTGGACGGCATCATTGAAGGCGGCCAAACCATGAATCCCTCAACGGAAGACATTTTGAAGGAAATTAACAAAACGCCTTCTGAAATCGTGTTTGTACTGCCCAATAACAAGAACATCGTTATGGCCGCACAGCAGGCTGCTCCCATGGCGGACAGGCAGGTTGTGGTAATCCCCACAGCCACGGTCCCCCAAGGTATTACCGCCATGCTGAATCTGGACCCGGACGCAGATGTGGAGACCAATGAAGCGGCTATGCTGGACGCCATTGGACGTGTCACCACCATGCAAATCACCTATGCTGCCCGGAATTCCGACTCTGACGGCTATGCCATTCATGCCGGGGACTACATGGCTCTGGTAGGCAGCAGTTTGCACACCGTCAGCACTGATATGCATGAATTGTTCCGCAGCTTGGCCGAAAAGATCAATGAGCTGGACGCCCAATTTGTCACCATCTTCTACGGCGCCGACGTATCCGAAGCGCGTGCGGAAGAGTGCGCGGCCATGTTTACAGAACTGTGTCCCAATGCCGAAATTACACTGCTCAACGGCGGCCAGCCTGTGTACTACTACATGATTTCCGCAGAATCTTAAATGCACACTGAGCAGGGAGCGCTTTGGCTCCCTGCTTTTGCTTTCCAGATGGAGGTTTGGTCAAAAAGCGGCAAACCCGCTTTTCGACAAACTGAGCGCCCCCGGGGCACTTTGGCCCACTGGGACTCTTTCCCCAACAAACCTTCCTCCCTTTTTCCCATTTCCCAACGCTGCCATT
>CBCPMX010000193.1:0-5568 GCA_965120355.1 uncultured Oscillospiraceae bacterium | reverse complement strand
TGCAAAAAATAGGCATACCAGAGTGGTTTCCCCTCTGCTATGCCTATTATAGACCCGATTACTCGCGGTGTCGAATACCTAGTTTCTATTGTCTACCATGCTCAGAAAGCATTTTATGTGCGCCAGGAACCGGCTTGTCGCCACCGAAAAAGGCTGCTGCCGCCTCCATGCCAATACGGTGGTCGCTGTCAGCTCCGGATACAGCGGCACCATACAGATCTCAGACTGCTCTAAAAACGGCAGCGCACCCTCTACAGTGAGCGCATACCCAAGACCTGCCCTTACCAGCAGAGCCGCATTGGTACTCAAATTGCTGACGGCAGTCATATTCAGCTTTTCATAATACGCACCAAACCAATTTGCTGCCTCGTCATGTATTTTCTGGCGGCTGGGTAATATCACCGGAATCTCCGCCAGCTCTTCCGCAGTCACAAACTCTTGTTTCGCCAGTGGTACTCCAGAGGGCATAACCGCTACCCATCGTTCTCGGACCGGCATCCGGATATACTCATACCGCTCGATCTCCACCGGCTCCAGCAGCAGGCCCAGATCCGTCAGGCCGTTGTCCATGCGCTGTTTGATCTGGTCAGCGTTGGCGGTATAAATATCAAAGACAACCCGCGGATACTGCTGGTGAAAGGCTGCAATTCCGTCGGACAGCAGTTTTACAGCCGTCAGTTCTCCGCAGCCTATGGATACCACCCCCTCAATCTGCTCCTCCTGCGCTGCCAGTTCCGCCTCGGTCTTTTCCATCAGCTCAAGAATCTCCTGCGCCCTGCGGCGCAGAAGCAATCCCTCGTTCGTCAGCACCAACGGCCGGCTGTCCCGCTGGAACAGCGCCGTCCCAATCTGTTCTTCCAGCAGCTTGATCTGGCGGCTGAGCGTCGGTTGGGTAATGTGCAGCGCCTTAGCGGCGTTGGTAATGTTCTGCTCCCTGGCGACTGTCAGGAAATATTGCAGCAATCTGGTTTCAATCATGCGTTCGCCCTCCTCCTGCAACCACGCATGCGTGTTGGCCTTTTTGTCATTATAACACAGGGTGGCGCCCGTTGGACAGCCCATCTGCGCAGTTTTTCCGGGACATCCGCCGCCAGCGGCATGTATCTTCTTGACCAGAACGGAGGAATATGGTACCATGGTTTTGTACGGCAAATGCCTGCAAACAGCCCGCATTTGCCTCTGCGAGGTGGTTGCATGGAAATTCTGTATCTGGACAATCGGATCGTCGTCTGCCTGAAACCGGTGGGAATTCTTTCCACGGATGAACCGGGCGGTTTGCCGGAGCTGCTCCGTCAACAGTTGGGCGGACCGGAGACCTGCCTGCGTACCGTCCACCGGCTGGACCGTGTGGTGGGCGGAGTCATGGTCCTGGCCCGTTCCCGGGAGGCCGCCCGGCTGCTTTCAGAGCAGATACAGGATCGGACATTCCGCAAAGAGTATCTGGCTGTGGCCCATGGCTTGCTCCCGGCCATCGATGGAGTTTTCCGGGATCTGCTGTACCGCGACAAGGCCCAGCGCAAGACCTGTGTGGCCGACGCACCGGGCAAGGACGTCCGGGAAGCGGTTCTGCACTACCACGTTCTGGCCCAACGGGAGAACTGTTCGCTGGTGCGCGTCAACCTGGAAACAGGCCGTACCCATCAAATCCGGGCGCAGTTTTCCGCACACGGCTTTCCGCTGGTGGGGGACAAAAAATACGGCGCACCGGAGGAAGTCATGATGGAAGGAATCGCCCTGTGGTCCTGTTGTCTTCGGTTCCGGCATCCGCAGACAGATGCCCAAGTTTCTTTTTCCGCACCGCCCCCGGAAACGCACCCCTGGAATTTATTTTCAGATATCGTCAAAACAACAGACTGGATATGAGCGAACTGCAGCAGGGAACGGAGGATTCCGTTCCCTGCATTTTTCACCCAGCGTCCAGCCGCAGCCAGGGCGCAATGCAGCCGGCAGTTTGCAAAGCAGCCGGAGACGGACCCAAACGGATCCAGTCTCCGGCTGCAATCTCTTATTTGTGCGCCTATTTCAGATAGTCCGTGACGCCATTGGCCTGCATCCAATTGCGTTTGCTGAGCATCAATGCATTCAGTACCATATCGGCACCACGTCCGGTCTGCTGCAAATATTGCTGCAGCTTAAACATATCGTCGTAGGTCAGCGTGGGATAGTCTGTGCCAGTCATGGTGCCATCCGGATCGATGCGGTACCACAGGTCGCCATCCGATTTCATCCACTGCGTACCTACGGCTCGGATGCCATCCAGAAGCCGCTCGGCATAGGTTGTATACGCTGCATCTCCGGTCAGATCTCCCAGGCGGTAGAGCATCAGCACCGCCGCCAACTGGTGATTCAGAGACGTATGCGTGGTCTGGCCGCCGGAGGCATGCCAGTAATCTTCCAGCAGCAGGCCGGATATGGTTCCGTCATTGCTGGTATAAGTGACAGAATGTGTGTCAATATTGCTGAGCCAATACTGGCCATTGTATACGGCGTAGAGCCGGAACTCCTCAATGCCGTACAGCTCATAGGCCGTCATCAGCCCCAGCGTCATATCCGCATTCCAACGGGTATCAAAATACCCCGCGCCAATCTGGTAATCCTCTGCCAACCAGGTGCTGAAAGCGTAGGTGGGATAATAACCGTCCTCGTTCATCAGCTCCAGCATCACATCCAGGGTGGCAATGCTCATGACCACTGCGCCGTAGCTGTCAGGGACATCCAGCATTTTGATGGAGATATACGGATCCGGAATACGGTGAAAGTAGTTCTCACCGGTGGGATAGTATGTAGAGGGCGTCCTGTAAAAATACCCGTCATACGTCCAGCGGTTATCCCCGGTCAGCAGAAGGCCCTTCCAGGATTCGGCCTGCACAGGATCGTCCCAATCCACCAACGTGGTTCCCGAAACCACTGCAAGGCACTCCACCCGGGCCTGATCCGGCACATCCGCCGCCTGCCAGGAGATCAGCACGCCCTGATCGGTTCGCCCCAGCCGCAGGCGGACAGCACACTGGGTCAGCTCTTCAATCATCTCATTTTCCCGTGCTTCATAAACCGCCGGCGCATATACAATCGCCATTGCCTCCGTAGTTTCCAGGAAGAGCACTGCTGCGTCCTGCACCTGGCTGAGGGATGTGACCTCTGTCCATTGTCCAGTGTCCTCATCCAGCCAGCGAACCGACTGCACCGTTCCAGGCACCACTATCTGCCAGGCCTCGCCGTTGAACGTTCCCTCCGGCTCCAGACGCGTCATCATAACGGACGTCTCCTGCGGGAAGGTATAGGTTCTGGTATACAGCGTACCGGCTCCGACAGTTTCCTCGGCCACCGTGGCCTGAATCTGACCAAAGTTGGCCTGCATGGTTTTGGTCTGCCCAGTCTGCTGGGGCGTGGTCAGCAATTCTACGGCAGACTCCAGCACGTCCTGGGCAGTCACAGACGCGGCCAGCGCCGGTTGACAGCACAGCGCTGTCAACATTGCAGCGCAAAGCAAAATGGATAGGGATCTACGGATCATAGGTGTATTCTCCTTGGGTATGGGGTCATGTGGCCGTCTTTTCCTTCCGGATAAAGCCGATATAGACGATCATGGCCGCAATGGCCCAGAAATAGGCCATCATATACGGTTCTTCAAAAATGTTTTCAAAATAGCAGTGTACCAACACGCCGCAAAGTCCTGCCAGCATGCCAGACGCCAGCGGCGCCATATGATCCGGCTTGCGCTTGGCGCGATAAATGGAGCGGCAGCAGGTCCAGACCATGGCGGCCATCAGCAGAATAAAGCCTGCCAAGCCCAGCCAACCCATCTCCACCAGAATCTTGCGGTAGTAATTGTCCATATAGAAATAGGACATCCAGGTGCCATAAATCTGATGCTGCATGGCCACCGCGCCGCCAAACATTCCTAATCCCAGGCCCAGCAGCGGATTGCCATAGTCGTACAGATAACTCAGGCCCAACAGCCAGCGGCTGGCGCGGCCGCCATTGGACGTGGAAATGGAAAATTCCTCTGTAAACAAATACCCGATACGGCTGGAGACAAATGGGATCAGCATGGCACACCCTGCGGCCGCCACCATCAACCCCAGAAGCCGCCGGTCATTCAGCAGCGCAAAGACCAGGATCGCCACCGCCATGCCCACCCAGGCCCCGCGGGACATGGTGAACAGGCAGGCAAAGCACATACACAGCGTCGCGATCCAGCACAGCACTTGGATCTTCCGGTCCTTAAACCAGTAGGCCAGCGCCGCTGTCATGGGCGCAAACAGCAGCATAAAGTCGCCCATAATATTCGGACTGCCGAAAATGGAATAGACGCGGGTGCGGACACTGGTCTCCGCCTGATCTGTCCAGCTCGACGGAATGGGCACTGCCACAATATACTGATAGATACCGTGGAGCGAAATGACAAACGCCAACACCACCAGCGACGCATACAGGATAACCATATCCCGGTCATTGCGCAGCAGCCGCGTCAGCAGCAGAAACCACACCATGTACTGGCAGGTAGCCCGATAGCCCGCCACAGCAATTGAAAAATACGGACTGATGGCAAACATCAGCCCCAACCCCAGGCCCAGAAACAGCAGCATCGGACTCTCCAAGGGCGTCGACCGGGGCGCCAGTGGTTTGGCCGCCTGGATGCGCTCCTTCAAGATCACCGCCACCGCCAGCACCATCAGTAGCTCGTCCCAGGTGGAGGACAGCACCGGTACCGCCAGCACATCCCGCAGAACATAGTCCAGCGGCACATACATGGCCAGCGCAAAAATCACAAAGCCCCGCAGGCCGCTGCGGAACAGCCAGCCAAACACCCGGCTTTCACGCCCAATGCGGAATACCCAGGCATAGAGCCGGTACAGAAGGCTGTTTTGCAGTGAGACGTACAGCACATGGAGCTTCTGAAGCCCCACGTTGACCGCCCGGAGAAACCGGGTATACCGGGTCGATGCCGTTGCAGCAGGGGCCGCTCCCAGCCTCCGGCACACAAACGTTCCAGCAGCAGAGGTCCGCCACTGGCCGGCACACCACTGGAACAGCGCGTGCAGTCCGCTATTGTACCAACTCAGCACCCACGCTGTCCACAGCCGCCAGAGCAGACTGTTTTGCAACGCCCGTTCCATCAGCCAGTCACTCCCATGGCTTCAAAGTCCGGCGCACCGTCGGTAATCTGTACACTGGTGACAACGCCGGAAACCTCAATATCACAGGTTTTGACGATATGTGTTTTACCCACACGCACCTCCTGGCTGCCCACGGCGTTGGTGATATCGTTCGCCGGCAGGCTATAGACAATCAAAAACCGCAGGGAACTCCTGGTGGGGCTCAAAGCGGCGATGGCCTGTCCGTCTTCACCGACATCGGTGATGTAATACGCTTCCCTCTGGCAGTCCACCACATAGCCGTTGACCAGATCACCATTGGACATGAGCTGGCCCACATAATCTTCCATCACTGTATCACAGACGTCATTATCAATACCAGAGCAGACCACCTCATAGGTCAGCGTCCTGTTGCTGCTGGCCGAGACGGCCGACTCAATGTTGTCGCCGAACATCTTCCAGATCACGC
>CBCPMX010000192.1:0-14244 GCA_965120355.1 uncultured Oscillospiraceae bacterium | reverse complement strand
CTTTGGTGCCTTGAAGCGCAGCGGAAAGGAATGGTCATAACCATGGCATTTTTCCGTTGTCTGCCTCTGGCGCTGGGCCTGCTGCGGCGGCGAAAAACGTGGCTGCTGGCGGCGCTGCTGCTGCCCGTTTCGATTCTCCTGGCGGGTATGCTGCTGCCCGCCAAAACCCTGGATTCGTCGTTGACCGCCGGCATCGTCCTGCCGGAGGACTCTCCCGCGGCGCAGACGCTGCTGGAGCTTTTGGAGACGTCCGCCAATACTGAAGTGCACTTTCTGTCCGCCAGCCTGGAGACAGCCCGCCAACAGGTAGCGGCGGGCCGTTGGGCATGCGCCTATGTGCTGGCAGAAGACTTTGAAAGCCGCATCTTTGCCAAGGACCCCGGCGTCCTGTTTACGGTTCTGTGTCCGGAAGGCAGCACAGGAGTCTCCCTGCTCCACGAATCGGTGGCAGCGGCAGTATTCACCCTCCGTGCCCCGGGCATTGCCGCCGCATACGCCCAGTCGGCGGGCTTTGCCTCTGACCCGGACTCTGTCCGGCAGCAGACGGCCCAGGGTCTGTCGCCTGACCAGCGGATGACCATACAGATCCAAACCGTCTCCGGCACACCGGCAGAGCCGGTCTCCCACGCCGCTGTCCAATCCCTGGCCACCGGCGCAACCGCGATTTTCCTATTGCTCATGGCGCTGCTGCTGGCGTCCGATCTGCGCCGCCGGCAGCGGCAGGACTGGTTCCGGCGCACCGCCGCCGTAACCGGGCGGTTCCCGCTGCTGTCCGCCATGGCAGCAGCCGCAGGACTGCTGCTGTTTGTCTCCGGCGCCGCTGCGCTGCTGCTGGCAGACGCCTTCTGGGGCGGCAGCTTTGCCGGCATCCTGCCCGTAGCCTGTTATGGGGCGGTTTTGACGGCGCTGGCGCTGGTATTGGCGGTTGTGCCGGGACTGGACGCAGCGCTGCCGGCGCTGGCGCCCTTTGTGCCGGTGTGTTGTCTGCTGCTCTGTCCGGTGTTTTTTGACGCAGCGGCACTGTTTCCCGCCTGCGCCCCCCTGTCCCGGGCACTGCCGCCCACCTGGCTGCTGCTGGCGCTGCAGCAGGGGAAAAACGGGGTATGGATGCTCCCGGTGGCGGCCGCGCTGACTGCGGCTGCCGCGGGCCTTTCCCGCATATTTGCAAACCCGGGCCTTTCTCAATAAATGTTCTTTCGATGCAGGCGGCGTTTTGGGTTCATTGCCGGTCTCCGCAGCAGCTCTAAGCAGACCCAGGGGGAGAAGGACAACGCAGGTCCTTCTCCCCCTGGGTTCGTAATTCCCAATTCCGGCGCCGGCGCACGACGCAAGTGCGCTCATGCAATGGCAATCTGAAAATACTTGGACGCCTTGCCGTCCTCTACAAACTCCTCCAGTAGTCGAAATCCTGTCTTTTCCAGCACGCGAACCGAGGCGGCGTTGGCGGAAAAGGTGAAGGCCCCGAAGGTCCGCAGCCCATATCGCGCCGCCGCGTCCGGCAGGAACAGGCGCAGCGCCCTGGATGCGATTCCTCTGCCCCAGAGGTCCCGTTCAAACACACAGCAGCTGATCATGGCGTTGGGCGTGGCTGCCGGGTCGATGCAGTAACACCAGACGTCGCCCACATGACGGTCACCGGCATAGATGCTTCTGCCGTAGCTGCCGGCGCCGGGCAGAAGCGTCCGGCGGTAGTCCGCAAGGGCTTCCTCCACTGTTTTGGCCTTTTGGGGCAACACCCGGCGGATTTCCGGACAGTCCGTCTTTTCAAAATAGCGGCGCACCGTGTCCTCGGTCCGCGGGCGAAGGGAAATCTGCATGCCGCACCTCCGTTTTCCGCCCTTCAAACCTATTTCCAGGCGACCTTTTTGATTTCACTGTACAGCGCCAGACCCTTTTCCTGCCCCAGCTGCTTGCGCAGGGAGTTGCAGAGGATCTGCTTTTTCCGGCCGGCAATCATCTCCCGGATCTTCTCAGCGGAAAGCTTGGGATAGGGTGTCAGCAGCGCAGTCAGCCAGTCGTCGCCGCCGTCGGCTCTTTCCGTCTGCGCAGGCTTGTTGTCATGGGAGGCCGCCTTCTCATTCTGCGCAGGCTTGTTGTCGCGGGAGGCCGCCTTTTCGTTCTGCGCGGGCTTGTTGTCATGGGAAGCCGCCTTTTCGTTCTGCGCAGGCTTGTTGTCGCGGGAGGCCGCCTTCTCGTTCTGCGCAGGCTTGTTGTCATGGGAAGCCGCCTTTTCGTTCTGCGCGGGCTTGTTGTCGCGGGAGGCCGCCTTTTCGTTCTGCGCAGGCTTGTTGTCATGGGAAGCCGCTTTTTCATTCTGCGCGGGCTTGTTGTCGCGGGAGGCCGCCTTCTCATTCTGCGCGGGCTTGTTGTCGCGGGAAGCCGCCTTTTCGTTCTGCGCGGGCTTGTTGTCAGCGGCTCCGGCGGCTTTGGCGTCATCCTTCTGGGCACTGCCGGTGTGATTCCCGTTGCCGCCGGCCGCGTTTACGCTGCCGCCATTGCCGTTGGACGGCTTTTTGTCCGGTTTTGCCTGGTTGGGCTTGCGGTTATTGTGGCGGTTGTTATTGGCCCGGTTCTGGCGGCGGAGATTGGATCGGGGCCGGTTCGGGTCCACCACATCGTCGATCTCGTTTTCCGGCAGAAGAATGGCCGTCACAGTGACGCTCTCCCCCGGGGCCGGCAGGGCGGGGACGGTTTGGACCGGTACGGGGGCCAGCGCGATTCCGCCAGCGGCAGCCGAAGCGGAGATGGAGGCCGCCGCGGCAGGGGCGGCTGCAGGAACCGCCGGGGACAAGTCCTGCACCGGTTCGGCGGCGGACTCGGGCTCCGAAGCCGGTTCTTCCGCCGCAGGGACGGCAGGGGCCGGCTCAGGAACAGCGGACGGCGCCGGCTCTGCGGCAGCCGGATCCGGTTCCTCCGCAGCGGGCGCGGAGACGGCAGGGGCGGCGGCAGGAACTGCCGGTTCAACGGCGTTCTGCCCGGCGGGCTCCTCCATGGGTTCGCCGGTGCCTTCCGCCAGGTCATCGTCGTGGAGATCCTCGCCGGTGCGGGAGGTGGCCTCCTCCTGGGCCTTGCGAAGCATTTTCTCGGTGATCTTCTGGGCGCTTTTGATGTTGTCAATGCACACGACGGCATTCTGCTTGAGCATATCGTTCCAGAAATTCGACGCGTAGCGGTAGCCGTTGTCGCGGCTGACAATGTAGTACTGATCCGCAGCGTTTGTGCCGATGAGGTAGCCCAGATAGGTGGACAGCTGGTGATCCAGGGCGTTTTTCCCGCCCACGGTGGCTTCGTAGTAGGTGAATTTTGCCTCGGCGCGGCCAATGAGAATATGGGCGCGCATCGTCAGCCTGTTGGATTTGGTACTGTAGAAAATGATGACCCGGTCCTCAGCAGTCAGGTTCAGGATGCCGCTGAGGCCATCAGAGCCGACATTTTCAAAGTCAATCAGAAAAATATTACGCATAATCGCTCCTTCGGTGACGCGGGCGAGCCGGGGCCGGACAGGCCCTATGTCTCGTCCCGCTTGAGCAGGCGGATGTCGTCCCCGAAGAACAGAAGGCCCGTGTACGCGCCCTCCAGCCGGGAGACGATCTGGGGCGTATACCGCCGGCGCATCTCGTCCATGCTCAGATTGGTGGAAATAATGGTGGGCTGCCTGTCCATCAGGCGGCTGTTCACCACAGTGTACAGGGCGGAGATGGTGAATTGGGTCGTCATCTCTGTGCCCAGATCATCCACGATCAGCAGGTCACATTGGAGGTATTTTTTCGTCAGCGCATCGCCTTCTTCGGCAGTGGCGGCGTTAAACTTGGCAGATTCAAAGTCCCGGAACAGCTGCGCCGCCGTGTCATAAACCACGGAGAACCCGCTGTCGGCCACGGTACGGGCCACACAGGCGGACAGGAAGGTCTTGCCCAGGCCGGTGCCGCCGGTGAACAGCAGAGACCCGGCGTCCCTGGAAAAGTTTCTGGCGTAGTCCCGCACCACCTCAAAGACCGTCCGCATATTTTCCCGGGGGCTGATGCCGTAGACCGGGTCCGGCGTGGTGCTGTAGTAGTACAGGCGGAAGTTCTCAAAGCTCTCTTTTCCGCTGCCCAGCAGGCTGGACAATTCTTTTTTCTGCTCCTGACGGCACAGCTCCTTGAGGCAGCCGCACATAACCGCGCCCACATATCCGCTGCCTCCGCAGTTGGGGCAGAAGGGCGTGGGATCCAGATCGTCCTCCTCCAGGCCGGCGGCCTCCAGAATCCATTCCCGCTCCCGCTGGAGGTTCAGGTTCTCCGTCTTCAGCCGCTGAATGGTCTGCGCCGGATCCTGACCCTGCCGGAACGCGGCAGCCATGGCCTCGGCCACAGTGGCGCGGAGCCGGTTGTCGATCTCCCGAAGCCGGGGATAGCGGGCATAGGCGTCCCGCTGGTGGGCGGCGATCTCCTGTTCATGCCGTTCCCGGGCCTGGGCCAGGCGGGCTTTTGCCCGCTGGAGGACCGCTTCAGAATATGCCATGGTCAATGCCTCCATCCGCTGTTTGAAACGCGGCGCGGGCCGCGGGGCCCTGGCCGCCGGAATCTGTGAACTTGACGGCCGGCGTTTCCGTGCCGCCGTGCCAGGGGCTACCGGCCGGAGCCGCCGCCGCGCTGTTTGTGAAGCCGGGCCACGGCTTCCCGTTCATACTGGCCGGGCGCGCCGTTGGCAGCGGCGCGGCCCTGCTGCTGGCTCTGCCGGGGGGCCTTCTGGTCGCCCTGGCGGATCTGTTCCGCCGTCAGCAGGCCCTGGGAGGCCCAGCTTTTCAGAATGGAATTGCAGTAGGGCCACTTCATGGACCCGGTATTCAGGCAGGTCCGGTCATAGGCCATGGCAATGGCGTCCTCGGAGAACCCCATGTCCAGCCAGCTGCGCACATAATTCTGCTCGGAGGCGGTCAGCTTGCGGTCGTGGATCTGAAGGATCCGCTGTACGCGCCCCATGGCGGACTGGCGCTCCAGCTGCTGCTGCATATAGGCGGCCGCAGCTTCCACGGTGTCAATGCCCTGATCGGCCCAGCGGTACCCCTCCTGTTCGATGGCCCGCATGGAAGGGCGGCGGCTGTCGCCGCGGACGCTGGCCCGCTGAATGCAGAAGGTGATAAGCACGCCAATAACCTCCAGCGGCATACCCAGATAGTCATACAGGCTCAACAGGATTTTCAGGTCGGCAGTGGACAGGATCCGGCCCATACGCCGCTGCGCCTCGCCCACCAGCAGGCCAAACCCGTCGTCGCCGCGGAGCTTCTGCGCCACATCCTGTTCGGTGTAGGACGGGCCTTCCGCCGGCGGCAGAACCCGCTGGGCCTGCTCCGGAAACAGCCCCAGCTGCCGCAGGGACTGCACCGCCAGCTCCAGCCGCTGTCGGGACATGCGCAGATCCCTGGCGGCCCGCTCGGCGTCAAATCCGCCGTGGGCCCGCAGGTGCAGAAATACCAGCGCCGCGTCTCCTGACGCCGCGCCCAACAGCTTCTGGACCTCTCCGGATTCCAGGGTCACGCCGGCCATACGCCCGCCTCCTCTGCGCAGTTTGATGTGGATGATTCAAATTATTATACCATAGGGGAAAAACATTGACAAGCCCAATTCGGCTGGAGCGCCATACAGCATCTGGATGGCGGGGCGGCCGCTTCTTTTTATCAACGATTCCTTATTTTTTTCAACGGGGGTATTGACAAATATACAACGTCCATGTACAATATAACCGGTTATATAATTGGTTATATAACCGGTTTCCCAAAAAACCGCGCAAAACGGACTGCGCAAAAGCAGGTGTGCCCATGAACCAACCAAGGCGTGCGGCCGACGCACCTGTTACGGTGAGTGATGCGCTGCACAAAGCGGATTACTTCGCTTCCCGGGAAAACAGCCGGGCGTTGGAGCCCTACGGCGTGACCATGTATCAGGCCATGAGCCTGATCTATGTGGCTGAGCACGAGGGGTCCATGTCTGTCAATCAGCGGGCCATTGAGCGCTATACGCGCCTGAGCAACCCGGGCGTCAAAAAGCTCATTGACGCACTGGTGCGGCTGGGCTATCTGGAGCGGTTTCAGGACCCCTCCGACAACCGCAGCTATATCCTCAGGACCACCAGCGCCGGCCGCGCCCAGAGCGAAGTATTCAAAGTCGTGGTCGCGGAATCGGACGACCGGATCACGTCCAACCTAACTGCGTCCGAAAAAGAAACTCTGCGCAGGCTGCTGGCAAAGCTGACCAGCCGCCAGAATGATTCCGAAGGAGGACGATCCCTATGAACTACCAAGAGCTTTACAATGCCAAAAAGGCGACCCTGGCGGATTGCCTTGGCCAGATCCAGTCCTATGACATCATTTCCTTTGCCGGCGACTGCAACGGCGCTGTGGAGATCCTCTCCAACCTGCACACCATCGCCGACCGCGTGGTGGGTGTCGAGGTCATCAAGGGCCACGAGGGCTATTATCCTTTTGTCTCCGATCCCGGCATGAACGGCCACATCAACACCGGCGGCTTCTTCTACGGCCGGAACTTCATGGACGGGCAGGTGCACCGCAACACCGCGTATATCGTCACGGACCTGTGCGACTACGGCCCCTTTGTCACCGCCCATAAGGACTACAATGTGTTCATCGCCGGCGTCACCCCCATGGACGAGAACGGCAACTTCCAGGTGGGCCTGTGCATGATGTGGGAGAAAGAGACCTTGGAAAAGGTCCGTCAGAACCCCAAGAAGAAGATCATCCTGGAGGTCAACCCCAACCTGCCCCGTGTCCGCGGCGGCATCGAGATCAACATCGAAGAAGTCACCTGCCTGATGGAAGTGGATTACGCCGTGCAGGAAGTCCCCTCCCTGGTGGCCAATGAAGACGAGATCAAGGTCGCCCAGAACGTCCGCAGCCTGATGCGCGACGGCGACTGCATCCAGCTGGGCATCGGCTCCCTGCCCAACGCCATTGCCGAGCAGTGCATGGATCTGAAGGATCTGGGCCTGCACACCGAGATGGCCACCACCACCATGGGCGAGATGATCCGCAAGGGCATCATCAACGGCGAGCGCAAGAACCTGAACAAGGGCGAGCACATCTTCACCTTCGCCGGCGGCGACAAGGCCCTGTATGAAACCCTGGGCGGCAACCCCGCCTGCCGGATTGTCCCGGCCAACTATGGCGTCAACCCCATGATTATCATGCAGAACGACAACATGGTCTCCATCAACACCTGTATTGAGATGGATCTGACCGGTCAGGTCTGCTCCGAGTCCATTGGCCCGCGGCAGTATTCCGGTTCCGGCGGCGGCTTCTGCTATGCCTATGGCGCGCTCCACTCCAAGGGCGGCCGCGGCATTATGGCCTTCACCTCCGTGACCAAGAAGGGCTATTCCAAGATCAAGACCCTTCTGACCCCCGGCGCCAACATCACCGTGCCCCGCAACTATGTGGACTATATCGTCACGGAGTACGGCATCGCGCCCATGCGCGGCCGTTCTGTCCGCGAGCGCACGGAGAACCTCATCGCCGTGGCCCATCCCGACTTCCGCGCCCAGCTGCGCAAAGAAGCCGAAGAGCTGTTCTATATCTAATTTAAGCGCGAAGCGCCCCGTCTCACCGGCGCGGATCGCTTCCTGAACCTAAAACCGGAGGCCCAGGCAGTTTGCCTGGGCCTCCGGTGTATTTTTTAGGGACGCGGGTGTGCCTATACCAGCCCCACAGCGTGCTGCACCGCCAGGGACACCACGGCCACCACGAACCAGCAGCCCAGCCCCAGGGCAATGGGCCGCAGGCCATTTTGCACCAGGCTCTTGAGGTTGGTATTCAGGCCAATACCGGCCATGGCCACCATAATGCCGAACTTGCCCAGGCTGTTGAGCCCGTCGGAGACGGCGCCGGGCAGAATGCCGGCAGTGTTGATGATGGCCGTCAGAAGAAAGCCCAGTACAAACCAGGGGAAGATCTTCACAAGGGAGTAGCTGCCGCCGGTGCGCTTTGCGCCGCCGCGGGTCCGCCAAAGGGCCAGAAACACGGTGATGGGAATGATCATCAGGGTGCGGGTCAGCTTCACAATGGTGGCCAGATCGCCGGCGGTGTCGGAAAAGGAGTATCCGGCGGCCACCACCGAGGAAGTGTCGTTGATGGCGGTGCCGGCCCAAATGCCAAAGCCGGTGTCGCTCATGCCGGCGGCGCGGCCGATGGCCGGGAACAGGAACACAGCCAAAATGTTAAACAGGAAAATGGTGGAGATGGCATAGGCCACCTCCTGATCATCGGCGTCGATGACCGGCGCGGTGGCGGCAATGGCGGAACCGCCGCAGATGGATGTGCCCACACCGATGAGGGTGCAGGTGTTGCCGGGCAGCTTCAGGACCTTGCCCAGCAGATATGCCGTCAGCAGGGAGGCGGCAATCGTGCACAGCATGACCACCAGGGACTGCCCGCCGGTGCGGATGATGGCGCCGATATCCATGCCGAAGCCGATGAAAATGATGGAGTATTGCAGCAGCTTTTTGCCGGAAAACCGGATACCGCTGTCGAATGCCGCCGGGCGGCGAAAAAAGGCCAGCAGCATTCCCAGCACAATGGCAAAGACCGGCCCGCCGACCAGCTTGCCATATGTGGGGATGTAGTTGGACATGGCCCAGGCGATGCCGCCAATGATCAGGCACAGGAGAACGCCGGGGAGCAGCTGCGCTGCGGATCTGAGTTTTGTCATAAAAAGCCCTCCGGAGGTGGTTAAAGTTTATACGAGGCTTTTTTTATTTTACGTTGGTTTGCAGGCAAACGCAAATACAGAGATTCAATGACCGTGATTAAAGATTTTTTGCTGAGGCACCGAGTTTCAACGGGCACCGGTCAGCATTTCCCTTTTTCCGCGTTTCTTTCGGCGCATCCGCGGGGCCGGCTGCGCCCGGGTTCGGACGGCAGCGGGGAAAGAAAACGCGCCAGGCAGAGGCGCCGCCCTCTTGCCTGGCCTCCCGATATTCAGGTGCGTGATTTTGGTACAGCGGCTCTTCCGGCGCCCCTGTTTTGTGCATGGGTGCAGGCCGCTGAAATGCGGCATTATGCCAGCATTGGCGTCAACATTTCACACAGCAGCCCAATGGCGGAGTTGGCCGCCGTCCGGTTCCAGACCGCGGCATGGGTCAGCCTGGCGGCGTCGCCGGGAATCTCCACGGACATGAGATCCTGATAGTCGTGGAGGGCAAAATAGTGGTGGGGCAGCACCATGGCGCCCAGTCCCGCCTGGGCATAGATAAAGGACGCAGGGACAGAGTCCACATACCGGTAAGTGGGCGACAGCCCCTCGAAGCTCTTCAGCGCCCGGGAGTGGCCTCTGGGCTTGTCCGTCACCAGCAGCAGATCGTACTTCCGCACCACGTCGGTGCAGGTCTGGACCGTCTCGTCCCGGCGGATCACCAGCGTCTGCCGGTCATGGCGGACCGGCAGCGCCCGCAGCTCCGCCGGCAGCTGTTCGCCGTGGCGCAGAATCAAGAAGGCCAGATCCAGGGACCCGTCCTCCAGCCGCGCCACACAGTCCGAGAAGGGCAGCTGCTGAAATTCCATGGTGATACGGGGATATTGGTTCATAAACCGGGCCAGGGCCGCCGTAATACCGGTACACTCGAAGTGGTCCTCCGTGTCCTCCAGACCGATGAGCAGCCGGCCCTGGCCGGTGTCTGGCTGCTTGGCCAGGCGGCGCAGTTCCTCCGCGGCTTCCAGCGTGTGCCGCGCCTGGTCCAGAATCGCCGCCCCGGCGGCGGTGAGATAGACCTTCCGCTTGTCCCGCAGAAACAGCTCCGTGTCCAACTCTTTTTCCAGCTCCGCAATCTGATAGCTGAGGGCCGGCTGTGAGATATACAGGGCCTCCGCCGCCCGGCTGAAGTTCAGATGCTCCGCCAGGGTGACAAAATAACGCAGTTGCTTGAGTTCCATTCCTGCACCTCCCGTACTGTGCGTGGTGTCCGCCGCCCCGCTGCAGCGGGGCGGCTTGGATACGCTGCGCTGCCGGTTTTGGAGGCGGGAATCAGAACAGCGCGTCCTGGCCCACCACCTGGATACCGGCGGCGGTCAGCACCTGTGTGGCCTTGTCGTTGTCCGCCACCCGGAAGACCATATAGGCCGCCGGGACTTTGGGCGTCAGCGCGGCGTAGGCATACTCCAGGCTGATGCCGTTGTGGGACAGGACGTCCAGAATGTGGGTCAGCGCCCCCGGCTCATCGGGGACCGACACGGCCAGCACAGGGGTCATGGACAGAATATACCCCTTGCTCAGCAGGGTGGACGCGGTTTTTTCCGGGTCGTTGACAATCAGGCGCAGGACGCCGTAGTCGGCGCTCTCGGCGATGGACATGGCCCGCATGTCAATGTGGTTTTCCGACAGGATGGCAGTCAGCTCAGCCAGCTGCCCCACCCGGTTTTCCAGGAAAATGGAAATCTGATTGATACTCATGGCGGTACCTCCCTTAAATTTTCCGCTTGTCAATGATACGGACGGCTTTGCCCTCGCTGCGGGTGATGGATTTGGGCGCCACAAGGTGAACCCGGGCGTAGATCCCCAGCATGCTCTTCAGGGCCGTGACCACCTCTTTTTCGCGGGCCGTGACTTCGCTGAGGTTGTCGGAGAACATCTCCGGGGACATCTCCACTTCCACATCCAGGGTGTCGGAGTTGTTGACCCGGTCCACAATGATTTGGTAGTTGGCCGGATAGCCCAGGTTCAGCAGCACGGTCTCAATCTGAGAGGGGAACACGTTGACGCCCTTGACGATCAGCATGTCGTCGCTGCGGCCCATGGGCTTGGACATCTTCACATGGGTCCGGCCGCAGGAACACTTCTCCCGGGTCAGTACGCAGATGTCCCGCGTGCGGTAGCGCAGCAGGGGGAACGCCTCCTTGGTGATGGAGGTGAACACCAGCTCTCCCTTGCTGCCCTCGGGCAGCACCTCGCCGGTGTCGGGGTCAATAATCTCGGCAATGAAATGGTCCTCGTTGATGTGCATGCCCGTCTGAGCGGAACACTCAAAGGAGACGCCGGGGCCCGAAATCTCCGTCAAGCCGTAAATGTCATAGGCTTTGATGCCCAGCTTGTCCTCGATGTCGCGGCGCATTTCCTCACTCCAGGCTTCGGCGCCGAAAATACCGGCCTTCAGCTTGATCTTGTCCCGCAGGCCGCGCTCTTGGATGCTTTCGGCCAGGTATGCGGCGTAGGAGGGTGTGCAGCACAAAATGGTGGAACCCAGATCCACCATGAACTGGAGCTGGCGGTCCGTGTTGCCGGAGGACATGGGCAGGGTCAGGCAGCCCACTTTGTGGCTGCCGCCGTTGAGGCCGGGGCCGCCGGTGAACAGGCCATAGCCGTAACAGACGTGACACACATCCTCGTTGGTTCCCCCGGCGGCGACGATGGCACGGGCGCAGCACTCGTCCCACAGGTCGATGTCATGCTGGGTATAGAAAGCTACGACGCGGCGGCCTGTGGTGCCGGAGGTGGACTGAATGCGGACGCAGTCCTTCAGGGGCTTGGCCAGCAGGCCATAGGGATAGGCGTCCCGCAGATCGTCCTTGGTCAAAAAGGGGAGTTTGTGCAGGTCGTCCACGCTGCGGATGTCGTCAGGGGTGACGCCCCTGTCCTCCATCTTCCGGCGATAGTAGGGGACATTGTCCCAGACGTGCCGCACCTGTTTCACCAGGCGCTCATTCTGCCAGGCCAGGATTTGTTCCCGCGAAGCACATTCGATTTCGGGCTGATAGTAGTGTTCCATGTTTGTTTCTCCTTGGTGATACTTTTTTATAAAAACCCAATGGGGGGATGCGCTTTTTGTAATTGTGCAGCGCAGAGCGTCAAGCGCTGCGCGTTTGGGTGGGGACCGCTTTGTCTTTGGGCGTGGTTAGGGGGTGTTTGAAAATTGGCGATCTATCCAGCGCCGGCATTTCCCAAACAAGTCCTAGGGTTTGCGGATCAGGAAATTCAGCCCCAGGGACACCAGACCCATGACCACCACCATCAGAAAGGTAGACCAAAACGCGCCTCCGGCGGCGTCCACCAGCGCGGCGGAGAGCATGGGGCCAAGAATGGCCGCAGGGATGGACACCAGATTGCAGGTGGAGAAGTTGACGGCATAGTGCTTGCTGCCGTAGAAGGAGCGGACCAAAGACGCCTGGATGGTGACGCCGCCGCCGTAGCACACGCCGGCCATGAGCATGCCCACCAGCACCAGAGGGAACGCCCCCAGGGCGTTGCCCGCCGCCATCAGGACTCCGGCGGAGATGATGACGCCGTTGTCGATGAACATGGTGGCCTTCCAGCCCAGCTTGTCCATGCTCCAGCCCACAAAGAGACGGCCGCCACTGTTGAACACCGACACCAAAAGGCCCACCGTGGCCGCCACTCCGAAGAACAGCGCAATGGAGGCCGCGTTGTTGATCACCAGCATCCCGGTGGCGCTCATGCACAGATTCCAGAAGAAATAGAGCCAGAAGGTCGGCCGGCGGAGCATTTCGCCGGTCGTGTAGTCCCGCCCGCCGGGAACTGCCGCCTTCTGCTTGGCCGGCGGCAGCACCGTGTCCGGTCCCGGCGCCCGCAGCAGCAGGCCGCCGCCCATGACCACCACGGCACAGGCGATCCCCAGAATCCGAAAAACCGTGAACAGGGACAGAAAGGACAGCATCCAGTCCGCTGCGTTGCCGATGAGCAGGCTGCCCAGGCCGAAACCGGTCAGCAGGATGCCGGAGATCAGGCCATCCTTGTCGGGGAACCAGCTGTTGACGCCAGACAGCACTACATTATAGCCCACCCCGGCTCCCAGGCCGGTGAAGCCGCCATAAAAAATGTACATCAGAATCAGCGCCAGGCTGCTGTTGCCCGTAGGCAGGCAGGACAGCACCAGAAAGCCCACACACAGCAGCGCCCCGGCGGCCATGGCCAAATACCGGTGGCGGAACCGCTGGGTCAGTTTGCCGCCCAGCAGGCCGCCGGCGGCAAACAGAATCATCATAATGGTGAAGGTCAGACTCAGCTGCTTTTCATTCCACATGGGAAACAGCTGGGCAATGGCCGTTTTGAAATAGCTCCAGGCATAGATTGCGCCGAGAAACAGCATCATCAACGTGCCGGCTACCACATAAGTTGTACGTTTCGCAGCTGGATTGGACATCGGAATTCCTCTCTTTCCTCACGGATATGACTCTATTTTACAATAGAACAGGAAAAAGCGCAACTGTCGAAAGTTGCGCTTTTCCCGTTTTCCGCCGGAGCCGGCCCGGCGCGGCGGCGGAACCGGCTATGGACAGCGGCAAAGGAGGTCTGGATGCTGCGCATCCCCCCGGCGGCCGGCCGGAAATCCCGCGGACCTTCCATGGCGGGAAAGCGGACTTCACTTCTTCAGCACCTCCAAAAGCTGCTGAACACACTCCCGGACAATCTGCTGCTTTTCTCCGGTGAGCCCGTGATACCAGTCAAGGGGCGACAGCAGGCTGTTGATGGCGGTCCAGCGTTCTGCCTCGCAAGGGTTCCGGATCAGTTCAGACAGCGGAACATCCAGCGCATCGGCAATTTTACAGGCCGTATCCAGCGACGTATGACCGGATTTCATGACCGATTGCAGCGTCGTCCTCGGGATTCCCAATTCTATGGAAAATTCCGTATAAGAAAGCTGCTTTGCTTCCCTCAGCGCCCTTAAATTTGCGCCCAGATTGTCTGGCTTGCTCATGGACATTGCCTCCTTAATGGATGGGATGTCATAAGGATAAAGGAAACTTGTCTGATTGTGTCGGCCTGCTTTTCATCAAAGTATACCAAGTTTTCGTATAAAAGGCAGTCCGCTTCGGAGCACCACTCCGCAGCGGACGACCAGATCCTTTATACTGAATGTGCAGGGCCCATCGGTTATCCCCGATCAGGCGTGTGTCTTTCGACCTGCCGGCGCCACAGTTCCGGCAGCCCTTGCGGGAAGTAAACGCCGCCTGCGCCGCTCCCTCGCGCCGCGGATTGCGTATCACAGGGGCTGCAGCCAGAGGCCGCATTTTTCCGCCCTTTCAGACAACCCAACAGATGCCTTGACAGATTCCAGACAGTTCACAGTCACGCCACGCCTCTTATATTTTACTTTCTATGTATTTTATTTATAACAATTTCTTTTTTCAACGTCAAGAAAAAAGAGCATAGCGCAGCGCTTGCCGGAAAACCGCAGAAACTTCTGTGTATTTTTTCATATTCTGAGACAATCCGGACGCAAAATTCCGGAGCGGCAGGCGGG
>CBCPMX010000191.1:0-3089 GCA_965120355.1 uncultured Oscillospiraceae bacterium | reverse complement strand
GCTTTTTACCTGCACAGTGGGCGCACAGACCCGCCTGACCGTACGCTGCGTCAAAGTGGAAACTGGTGCTTTAGATTCAGATTGAATAGCTGTCTGTTTTGAGAAAGGCGCGCCTATTTCACAAGGAATTCGCTGGATTTTGTCCAGGCTGTTAGAATGCCCGCCCAGTTGGTCTAATTCTGATCGTGTATTTGAAGGATATATAAAAGCAGGCGCACCGCAAAACGGTGCGCCTGCTGCTGCTTGATAGAGATTTTGGGAACAAAAGCTTACTTCTCCACCGCACGGGGGGCTTTGATGGCAGCCTGTGCTGCGGCCAGCCGGGCAATGGGCACGCGGAAGGGGGAGCAGGAGACATAAGTCAAGCCTGCGTTATGGCAGAATTCCACGCTGGACGGGTCGCCGCCATGCTCGCCGCAGATGCCCAGTTTGATGTCAGGACGGGTGCTGCGGCCCAGTTTCACGGCGGTTTGGATGAGGCGGCCTACGCCCACCTGGTCCAACTTGGCGAAGGGATCAAACTCATAGATCTTGCGCTCATAGTAGATGGGCAGGAACTTCCCGGCATCATCGCGGCTGAAGCCGAAGGTCATCTGGGTCAGATCGTTGGTGCCGAAGGAGAAGAACTCAGCCTCCGTGGCGATTTCGTCGGCAGTCAGAGCCGCACGGGGGATTTCAATCATGGTACCGATCTTATAGGACAGGGCAATGCCGGATTCGGCGATGACCTTGTCGGCCACGGCGACCACTACGTCCTTGACAAACTTCAGCTCTTTGACCTCGCCGACCAGCGGGATCATAATTTCGGGGACGATGTCCAAGCCGGTTTCTTTCTTAACGTTGATGGCGGCCTCGATGATGGCCTGGCCCTGCATCTCGGCGATCTCGGGATAGGCCACCGGCAGACGGCAGCCACGGAAGCCCATCATGGGGTTGGTCTCGTGGAGGCTGACAACGGTATCTTTCAGCTCTTCGAAGGTCAGACCCATTTCCTTTGCCAGAGCCGCGATATCTTCGTCTGCGGTGGGCAGGAATTCATGCAGGGGGGGATCCAGCAGGCGAATGGTTACCGGACGGCCCTCCATGGCCTTGAAAATGCCCTCAAAATCGCCCCGCTGCATGGGCAGCAGCTTGGCCAGCGCGGCTTTGCGCTGCGCGGTGGTCTTGGAGACGATCATTTCGCGGACAGCGGGAATGCGGTCTTCCGCGAAGAACATATGCTCGGTACGGGTCAGGCCAATGCCCTCTGCGCCGAAACGAACAGCGGCGGCGGCATCCTCGGGCGTGTCGGCGTTGGTGCGTACCTGGAGCTGGCGGTACTTGTCCGCCCAGCCCATGACGCGGCCAAACTCGCCGCCGATGGAAGCGTCGGTGGTGGGAATGATGCCGTCATAGATTTTGCCGGTGGAACCGTCAATGGAGATTTCAGAACCCTCGTGGAAGGTCTTGCCGCCCAGGGTGAATTCTTTGGCCTCTTCGTTCATGGTGATGGCGGAGCAGCCGGAGACGCAGCACGTACCCATGCCGCGGGCGACCACAGCTGCGTGGGAGGTCATGCCGCCGCGGACGGTCAGGATGCCTTCGGCAGCCTTCATGCCCTCAATATCCTCGGGGGACGTTTCCAGGCGGACCAAAACCACTTTTTCACCGCGGGCAGCCCATTCCTTGGCATCCTCTGCGGTGAATACCACCTTGCCGGCGGCAGCGCCGGGAGAGGCGGCCAGTGCGGAGCCAATGGGTTCGGCCTTGGACAGGACGGCGGGATCGAATTGCGGGTGCAGCAGCGCGTCCAGGCTCTTGGCGTCGATCATGGCGACAGCCTCCTGCTCGGAGATCATGCCTTCGTCCACCAAGTCGCAGGCAATCTTCAGAGCGGCGGCGGCGGTGCGCTTGCCGTTACGGGTCTGGAGCATATAGAGCTTCTGATCTTCGATGGTGAACTCCATGTCCTGCATATCCCGGTAATGGTTTTCAAGAATGTGGCAGATCTCCACAAACTGATTGTATGCGTCAGGCATGACCTCAGCCAACTGATCGATGGTTTGAGGAGTCCGGACGCCGGCCACCACATCTTCGCCCTGAGCGTTCATCAGGAATTCGCCGAAGAGCTTCTTCTCGCCGGTGCCGGGGTTGCGGGTAAAGGCCACGCCGGTGCCGGAAGTGTTGCCCATGTTGCCAAAGACCATCATCTGCACGTTGACAGCGGTGCCCCAGCTGTAGGGGATGTCATTATCGCGGCGATAGACATTGGCGCGGGGGTTGTCCCAGCTGCGGAAGACGGCCTTGATGGCGCCCATGAGCTGCTCTTTGGGGTCGGTGGGGAAGTCCTCGCCGATTTTGGCCTTGTACTCGGCCTTGAACTGACCGGCCAGCTCCTTCAGATCGTCGGCGGTCAGATCCACATCGTATTCAATGCCGCGGGCGGCCTTCATCTTGTCGATGAGCTGTTCGAAGTATTTCTTGCCCACCTCCATGACCACATCGGAGTACATTTGGATAAAGCGGCGGTAGCAGTCCCAGGCCCAGCGGGGATTGTTGGACTTGCGGGCGATGACTTCCACCACTTCTTCATTGAGGCCCAGGTTCAAGATGGTGTCCATCATGCCAGGCATGGAAGCGCGGGCGCCGGAGCGTACGGAAACCAGCAGAGGATTCTCTGTGTCGCCGAATTTTTTCCCGCAGATCTCTTCCATTTTGGTGATGTATTCCATGATCTGAGCTTGAATTTCGTCGTTGATCTGACGCCCGTCCTCATAGTACTTGGTACAGGCTTCCGTGGTGATGGTAAAGCCCTGGGGAACCGGCAGACCCAGATTGGTCATTTCGGCCAGATTGGCGCCCTTGCCGCCCAGAAGCTCCCGCATGGAGCCGTTGCCTTCAGAGAACAGATATACATATTTATGACTCATTGGTACTCCCTCCAAAAAGAAATTTTAATGATTTCTCATGTATTCTTACGACCATCAGCATTTTAGTGTAAATCCAATAAGATGTCAAGAGGGATTCTGGAAAGTGTTGTGCAAAATTAGCGAAAAATTGTGGGCAGGATTTCAAAAAAACGAGGAAAAAGTGCGGAAAATCCGTGATTA
>CBCPMX010000190.1:0-18309 GCA_965120355.1 uncultured Oscillospiraceae bacterium | reverse complement strand
GGGGGGGGGAGGAGGGGGGGCGGGGGCGCCTTCCCCCCCCCCCACCCCCGCCCTGTTTTATTCGTAGCAAATCACCAGATGGAGCTGCAGTACCTGGTCGCCGGTATTCCGGATGGCCATCTCCCCAGTGCCGGCATAGCGCAACGTGTCCCAGCGATTCAGTTCCAGGGTCTGCCCTTCCAGCTCTGCTGTACCGCTGCCGCGATACAGCGTCGCATAGAAGGCCGCACAGCCCGCCGGCGGCTGGATTGTCAAACCGCCCCCCGGCAGTACCTCCAGCCGTTCCAGGGAAAAACTGTCTCCTGTGCGGCGGGAGATGACATAGCGAAACGCCTGGCCGTCTCCCACCCGCTGCCGCGTCAGATCCTGGTTGCGAATCACAGCCACCGTCTCTGACGGCGTCTCCAGCAGGCTTTGGATCGGCACATGATACCCTTCGGCAATGCGGGCCAATACCGAAATCGTGGGATTGACCTCGGCCCGCTCGATTTGGCCCAGCATACTTTTGGACACCCCGGTGACACCGGCAGCCGCCTCCAGACTCAGCCGTTTCTCGCCGCGAACAGCCCGTACATTCGCCGCCACCACTTCATTGATCTGCATCTGTGCCCTCCCTTCATCCGTAAACCCGCAGCGATTGGCATTGATCAAAACCGCCCTTCGCCGCCCAAATATGGCGCTGCGGCGGCGTTTTTTACGCCAACGTCGCCCTGTGGAAGACCTTTTTGCCCTTTTTAATCTTCAGGCCGTCCCGCAGCTGTCCAGCAGTAAAGGCAGTGGTGATGTCTGTCACTTTTTCTTCATTGACGGATACGCTGCCCTGCTGCACCAGGCGGCGGGCTTCACTGTTGGAGGAGGCCAGACCGCAGGCCACCAACAGATTCAGCACGGCAATACTGCCGTCCGTCAGTTGTTCCTCCGTCAGGGTGGTGGTGGGCATATTCGTGTCGTCCGCTCCGCCACTGAACAGCGCCTTGGCAGCTGCCTGCGCCTTTTGCGCTTCCTCTTCGCCGTGCACCATGGCGGTCAGTTCCCACGCCAGAATTTCCTTCGCCCGGTTCAGCTGGCTGCCTTCCCAGCTGTCCATTTCGTCAATCTGCTCCAGAGGCAGGAACGTCAGCATCCGAATACACTTCATGACGTCGGCATCATCCACATTCCGCCAGTACTGATAGAAGTCATAGGGAGAGGTCTTGTTCGGATCCAGCCACACGGCGTTACCGGCAGTCTTGCCCATTTTTTTGCCCTGAGAATCGGTCAGCAGTGTAATAGTCATGGCATGGGCGTCTTTGCCCAGCTTGCGGCGAATCAGCTCCGTGCCGCCCAGCATATTAGACCACTGATCGTTGCCGCCGAACTGCATATTGCAATCATAGTGCTGGAACATGTAGTAGAAGTCATAGGACTGCATGATCATGTAGTTGAATTCCAGGAAGCTCAGGCCCTTTTCCATCCGCTGCTTATAGCACTCGGCCCGCAGCATATTGTTGACAGAGAAGCATGCGCCCACCTCCCGCAGCAGATCCACATAATTCAGGTTCAGCAGCCAGTCGGCGTTATTGAGCATCATCGCTTTTCCTTCGCCGAAGTCGATGAACCGTTCCATCTGCCGCTTGAAGCATTCGGCGTTGTGATCAATATCCTCTTTGGTCAGCATCTGGCGCATGTCAGTGCGACCGGAAGGATCGCCGATCATAGTGGTGCCGCCGCCGATGAGCGCGATGGGCTTATTCCCGGCCATCTGCAGCCGCTTCATCAGGGTCAGCGCCATAAAGTGGCCGGCAGTCAGGCTGTCCGCCGTGCAGTCAAAGCCAATGTAAAAGGTGGCCTTGCCAGCGTTGATCATTTTCCGGATCTCTTCTTCGTTGGTAACCTGGGCAATCAGGCCGCGGGCCACCAGTTCTTCGTATAAGTTCATGGGTCGTTTTCTCCTTTTAAAGTAAACATAGTTTGCACAAGTTCGACAAATTTATTTATGTTGCGCTTTGCACGGCCTGCCGCTTTGCTTTCAGGACGTTGTAGCTGATGACCGCCCCAATGACGATTACCGCGCCCACAAGGGCCAGCGGGCCAACCTGCTCACGGTAAAAGATCGCTACAAGCAAGGGATTCAGCACCGGCTCAATGCCAGAAATCAGGGATGCCGTCACCGCCGGTGTGGTTTTCAGCCCAATGCACATGAGGATATAAGCCACGCCAACCTGAAACGCCCCCAAAATGACCAGACTGGTCAGCGCCACAGGCGTAAACGCCGTCTCCTGCACCAGAAACGGCAGCCCCAGGAAGACGCTGCATAGATCTCCCCAAAAAACCGACGAAATGGGGTCGGCGTCCGGCAAATCGTTGAGCAGGAACACCCCTGCATAACTGAGCCCTGACAGCAGAGCCAGCACATTCCCCGCCATGCCGCCCATCTCCAGGCTGTCCACAAAGAAGCAAAGCACGCCCAGCAGTACCACAGCACATGCCGTCACATCCAGCCTTTGGGGCCGTTTGCGCCAAAATACGGCCGTCAACAAAATGACAAAAATCGGTGCCGTAAATTGGAGCACAATGGTATTTGCCGCTGTCGTCAATTTGTTGGCCAGACAAAACAGCACATTGGTTCCGCAGACGCTGACAGCACCCAGCAGCACCCAACGGTTCAACTTCAGCTTATGATGGGTCAGCAGTATATAAAGCCCCACAACCAAAGCCGACACGATGTTTCGTCCTCCATTGATGGACATGCCATTCCATGGAATCACCTTGATGCACAGGCCGCCAATGCTATACAGCACAGCGGCCAAAAACACGCACAGCGTTCCGCGCCGCCTCGCCGCATCCGTAGTTTCCTGTCGCTGCATACAAAAACACCCCCTGTCCCCACTTGGGACAGAGGGCGAAGAGCTCGCGGTACCACCTCTGTTCGCTGCGTCTTCACAGCCGCAGCCTCACGGAGTCCAGATCAGACTCCCGTGCTGTAACGGGCACACCCGTCCTCCCCTACTGCACGTTCAGGCAGGCCGCTCCGGGATGTATTCACAGGACGCTGCCTCATCCTTTTTCACCGGCCAAGGACTCTCTGGAAGGCGCAATTCCCGTTACTGGTTCCCTTCATCGCGAATTTCGCCTTATTATATGCCATACCGGCGGATTTGTCAACCAGTCCACCGGGAAAAAGCATGCGCGAAATTGAAAAAAGCGGCGCGGATATACCAGAACACAATTCCGAATCCGGCAAGCGCCGTGGGGACCGGCCTTGGTTCAACCGATACCGGTTCAACTCCCAGCTTCCCGGTATCGGCTGTTTGTTCGGCGGATACCAGACCCCGGCTCATCAATTTTTCTGCCCGTATGTCCTCCGTGCTGCAAACTCCAGTGAAAAGCCGGGCCGCACACCGAAGTGTGCGGCCCGGTTTCCATGCTTCAAACAATCGATTTCAGCAAGGCAGATTAAGCCTCGGGAGTCTCCACAACGGGCTCCTCAACTTCCGCAACAGGCTCTTCGGCGGGAGCTTCCTCAGCAGGCGCAGCGGCCTCTTCAGCGGGAGCTTCCTCAGTGGCAGGCGCCACGCCAGCAGGCATTACGGTGATTTCACCCTCATAGGTGGTGCCAGGAACGACCTCCACCAGCTCGCCGTCAATATAGACGTCGCCGTTCAGAGTCGCACCCTCGGCCACGGTCAGGGAGGTGATCAGGCTTTCGCCGGTGACATTCCAGGTGGAGCCGGCAGCCAGGTTCACAGCGATGGTGTTATTGCCATTGAAGTAGATCTTATTGGCAACCTGGCCAATGTAGTAGTACTCGCTGATGGTAAAGGAGGTGTTCTGGCAAGCCAGCGCCTCTTCTTCCGTCATATCCGTGTTATAGTTCTCATTCACATGGATGCAGGAAGTGGCAGCAATGGCGCCATTGAGAACGCCGCCCTCGCCCAAGTTGACTGCGATGGGAGTCGCAGACTGCTCATAGTAACCGGAACCATTGAAGATGTCGCCAGTCAGTTCAGTATCAGAGATGTTGATGTTGCTGACAGAGGCATTGGGCTCGGCAGTGCTCTCAGTGGGCCAGCCGGCTTCCTCCGTGTGCACGGTATTGAAGGAGAAGGTCTCCACATTCATACCAGTGGTGGAGTCGTCATTGTCCATAACCTGGACCAGAATGCCGTTGCCGGGGTTCAGTGTGGCGCCGGAGGTGACGTACAGGTCGATGGAGCAGCCGGTCTTAATCAGGAAGGAGGTGTAGTTGGAGTTCACCACGGTGCCTTCCTCGATGGTGCAGGTGTTCTGACCCTGGTGGGCCATGAAGCCGAAGGTATCGGAGTTGATGGTGGTAACCTTATCCTCTTCCGGCGTGTAGGTGGTCAGGACGTTGCCATTGGCATCGTACAGTTCGATGGGCTCCCCGGCCTTCATGGCAGTATAAGTGCCCTTGCCGCCGGTAAAGATGGTGGCGTAAGTGCCCACGGACATATCTACGCCGTAGAACCATTCATCGGCATCCCCAATGGCGTATGTGCCGTAGCCGGAGCGGCTGGTGTAGGGGTTCTCGGACTGGTACAGCGTTGTGCCGTCGGAATTGGTCTCCTGCAGATCATAGTCGGCGCCGACCAGCTCCATCGTGGTGTTGACCACGTTCAGCTTCATATTGGTGCCGGAATCGGTGGACAGGATGGCCCACTGGGCGGACTGCACGGTGGAATCAATGACCGTGGTAGAAGAGTCAGTGCCCATCAGGTTGGTGGCACGAGAGGTGCCCATAATGCCCAGAATCCAGGGGGGCGCAACCATTGTATCCTGGCTGGGAGAATTCTGATAGTCAGCATACATGGTGCCGCCGCCGGAGTACAGCTTGGAATTGCGGACAATGACATCCGCGCCGTCATCGGCAAAGATGGCCAGGTTCGCAACACCGCTCACTTCAATAGTAGAATCTTCCAGAGTCACCATGGAGTCGCCATAGACCGCCAGAGCAGCGCCAAGGCCGGAGAAGTCACAGGTCTTGGAGCCATCGGAATCCGTCATGTTGCTGATGGTGACACCGCTGAGAACCACTTCCGAGTCACGGACGATAATGGGGTTAAAATCATCATCCTGCGCAATAATGGAGACGTTGGCAATCTCCGCGGCGCTCATGCCGGTGGTATCCAGCACGGAGCTCTCTTCGACGATTTCGTTGTTGTTGATGTAGATGCCGGGACGGAACGCATAGTCGTTATCCTCGCTGGAGGTGCCGCCGCCGGTGAAGGAAGACGGATTGTCAATGGCCTCCGTAGGAACGATCACAGCGCTCTCATAGGACTCCAGCTCCGCAAAGGCGTCCTGATCATATACCTGACCGTCCACCAGCAGAGACAGCAGCGCCCCACCGGCGCCAACGCAGGTGGCGCCCTCAGGAATCTCTTCCACAGGAGTCGCTTCAGAGATCACGACGACCTGGGGCAGAACGCCGGTGCCGTCGGAGAGCATCAGCGCATTATAGACCAGCAGAGCGGCCTCGTCGCGGCTCAGGGCAGCAGCGGGATCGGAAATGCCCGCAAAGAGGTTCAGCTCATCGGCAGCAGCCTGGACATTGGCCGCCCAGTTCTCACCGGTGAATTCGCCGGACACACCCAGGGCCAACCAGCAGCATCTTCGCGGCCTGCAGGCCGGTCACGTTGTCGTTAACACCGAAGGTGCCGTCGCCCATGCCGTCCACCAGGCCGTTATCGACACAGTAGCCAATATAGGCGGACGCCCAATGATTGGATGCATCGGTAAAGTCGTTGGTAGCCGCAGGCTCTTCGCCGCCCAGAATCGCGGTGGCGATCATCTTCGCCATCTGTGCACGGGTCACGTCGCCGCTGGGATCAAAGGAACCGTCGTCCATGCCGGAAATGATACCCAGACGCATGAGGACAGCCACTTCGTCCTTGTTTGCAATGTCTTCATAGTCGCTGAAATCAGTGACATTGACGACAAAAGCAGACGGACCTCCGCCAGGGCCGGCAGCAGTGGCCGACACGGCCAGCATGCCAAAGCACATGGCGAGAATCAGCATAATTGACAAAATTCTGTTATGCTTTTTCACTGTTCTTACCTCCTAAAAGTAACAAGAATACACCTAGATTTTAGAATTCTTTATACGCAGTGTCAAGTGGTAAAGTCAGATTTGTACACCAACGCGCATATTTTTGTGATTTTAAATAAAGTTTTGGCGACTCGTTTTGTCTAAAATGTACAAACCCAATTTTTAGATTTCATTTTGTTGTTTTCATCGGC
Source organism: uncultured Oscillospiraceae bacterium (assembly GCA_965120355.1). Lineage (GTDB taxonomy): Bacteria > Bacillota > Clostridia > Oscillospirales > Oscillospiraceae > CBCPMX01. The sequence goes on along the minus strand of CBCPMX010000190.1, from coordinate 12,069 downwards.
CTTCCTGGACGCATCGTCGGATCTTTCGCGAGAAATATATGGACATTTGACACGGAATGCGGTATGATGGGAACGATCATTTCGCACCCAAACGAATTCACGGCGCATAGAGCGCCCCGTAAGGAGTCCTGCCATGTCTGAACTGCGAAAGCCGCTGGATCTGACCGAAGGCAGCGTTACAAAAAATCTGCTGCTGTTTTCTCTGCCCTTCCTGGCTTCCAGCATCCTGCAAACCATGTACAGCACTGTCGATACCATTGTTGTCGGCCAGTTTGTTGGCAGTGCCGGCCTGACTGCGGTCAACAATGCCAGCAACATCACCAACGCCATGATGAACGTGGGTCTGGGCGCCAGCGCCGGCGCGGCAGTGCTGGTATCCCAATATGCCGGCGCGAAGGAATATGACGGCATTCGCCGTACGCTGGGCACAGCAATGACCATCAGCCTGTCCATTGCGGTAGCGTTGTCGGTCATTATCTGCGCCCTTTTGAACAATATCCTGCGCTGGATCAACATTCCTGCTGAAGCTTGGTCAGAAGCGCGGAATTATCTGCTGATCCGGACAGTGTGTCTGGTTTTTTCCTTTGCCTACAACACGCTGACTTCTGTACTGCGGGGCACCGGCGACAGCAAACGCCCCATGTACTTTGTGGCGGTGGCTTCCGTCATGAACGTCTTTCTGGATCTGTTGTTCGTGGGTGTTTTTCACTGGGGCGCCGGCGGCGCGGCTGCAGCCACGGAGCTCAGCCAGCTCGCCGCACTGATTTGGGCCATTGTATATATCCGCAAAAAGCAGGATCAGGCGTTGATGCTCCGGCGCAGCGACCTGCGCATCCACTGGCCTACGGCCAAGGTCGTCCTGAAAGTGGGCATCCCCTCGTCGTTCCAATACCTGTTTATTGATTTATCGTTTGTGTTCGTCAATTCCATGATCAACGCCTATGGCATCATCGCCTCTTCGGCCGTGGCCGTAGGCAGCAAGCTGGTCAATCTGGGACAGGTAGGACTTTCGGCCCTGTCCACCGGTGCGGCCACCATGGCCGGCCAGAATATTGGCGCCAGTAAACCGGATCGGGCGGAACAGACCATCCGTGTGGGCGTCCGCATGGCCCTGGCCATTTCTCTGGTCGTGCTGGCCCTGATTCAGCTCTTCCCCGAACCGCTGGTGCGCCTGTTCAACAATGAGCCGGAGGTGGTGGCGGAAGGGGTCCGCTGCCTGCGCATTTTGTCCATCATGTATATCCCGGCATCCTTCCTGTTCTTGTGCACTTGCATTGCCAATGCCGTGGGCTTCACAGCGTTTGCCCTGCTGTGTTATATTCTTGACGGTGTTGTGGTCCGCATTGCCGCCTCTTTGCTGCTGTCCGAGGTACTGGGCATGGGCATCACGGGTATCTACTGGGGCATGGGCCTGGCGCCTTCTCTATCGGCCATTCTGGCCGGCGCATACTTTTACAGCGGCAAGTGGAGAAATCGAAAGCTGCTGACCAGCAAAACCCTCACCGTTCCGGAATGAGGGCTCCGCTTCAAAAAAATCCAGTGCCGGCGTGAGACTCCCCACGCCGGCACTGCCTGTTTCAAACGCGATTTGATGTTATTTTCGTCCAGCACCGCCGCCGCGGCCCATACCGCCGCCACCATGGCCCATACCGCCGCCGCGGCTGATGCCGCCGGATCTGCCGGCGCCGCCTCTGGGCATGCCGCTGTTTCTGGGCGGCGTTCCGCCGGGTCTGCCGCCGAAGCCCGAACCTCTGGGCGGATTTCTGGGCGTTCTGGGCGGACGCGGGGGCCGCGGGCGCGGCCGGAAAATCGGCATGAAGAAAATCCCACCACCGCCGCCGCGGCGACGGCCCATGGAGCTGAATATGGCAATTAGCGCCACAATCACAATCAGGACAAAGATAATCTCAAACACAACAAACCAGCTCCTTCCGCTGCCATAGCCCGGTTCCGCATACACCGGTTCCCGTCCGCCGGTATTGGCGGGAGTCTCACCGGCATAGCTGCTCAGATCCACACCGTACCATCCGGAGAACCACTCCTCCAGATACTGCACCGTATTATATACGGCATCGTCATAATTTCCGCTGTCAAAGTCGTCATAGAAATACGTCTCCAGGATCGACTCCAGATTGCCGGCCGTCAGGGCATTTTCCAGCCCCGCACCCACGGTAATCCAGCATTTGCCCTCGCCTGGAACCAATAACAGCACCACACCGTTATTCTCATCGGCATCCCCGACGCCCCACTGGTTCAGCACCTCATACGCATATTGCTCTGCGTCCAGATCATTGAGGAAATCCAACGTGACCACGACGATCTGGCCGCCGCAGGCGGCCTCCAGCCGGCCATTGAGCTCTTGAATATACCGCTCTGTGTCTCCGCTGAGAACATCCGCATAGTCGCTGACATAAAAGTTCTCCGCCGGATCCACAATCTCCGCTCCGGACTCCTGCGTGCTCTGTCCACAGGCCGTCAGCAGCAGTGCCAGCAGTACAAACAACGCCAAAACCGTCAAACCCCTGGTCCGTTTCATCCGAACACCTCCACACTGTCCACACCCACCAGGCTATGGAGCACATTGGCAGGGAATCCGCCGAGAATATTCTCGTTGAAGTTTTGCACCTGCGCGTTGAAGTCCGTAGCCGCATGACGGATGGTGTCATTGCGGGAATTCAGATTGCTGTATAGTTCAGCGCGATACGCCTCGTCCTCCTCAGACAGCTCGTAACTCTTCATGGCCTCATTGAGAATCTCTACGGCGTCAGTCAGAGCCGTATTGGCCGCAAAATCATCGCTGTAGCCCTCTGTCGCCATGGCGGCATACAGCGCTGCCCGGGTCTCGGAGACTTCTGCAATCTGAGTATCGAACGCACCTTCATATTTTTGCGCCACCGCGGTCAAATTGCCCGCATAGGTGTAGCGCTGCTGCAAATCCGTGGCAATGCCATAACCGCTGCCGTCTACACCCGTCTGGTACATCTGGTCCAAATCGCTGACCTCCCGGCGCAGCCCAGTACCCACGCCCAACAGCAGGAACAGCACACAAATCACCGCCGTCACCGGCACCGCAAACTTTCGTTCTTTCAAAATTGTCAAATTACATTATCCTCTCGCTTCCAGAAGCTTTTGCTTCAGCTCGCCCTCAATGCGTCTGAGCTCCACCTCGGCCTCCTTGCGCTTTTGTGCGCCCTCGGTCTGAATCTGCAAAACCTCATCCAGCGTACTGATCAATTGCTGGTTGGTGTGCTGCAGCGTCTCGATGTCCACAATGGACCGCTCGGATTCCTTGGCAGTCTCCACCGTGGCAGTCTTGAGCATCTCCGCATTCTTCTTCAGCAGCGCGTTGGTCATATCCGTAACGGCCCGCTGGGCTTCCATGGCCTGCTGCGAATGAGTGATGCCCAGAGCCAGCACCATCTGGCTCTTCCACAGTGGAATGGTATTGACCAGAGAGGTCTGAATCTTCTCAGTCATAAGGGTATCGTTGTTTTGAATCATCCGGATCTGGGGGGCCATTTGGATGGAAATCACCCGCGTCAGCTCCAGATCGTGCAGCTTTTTTTCAAAGCGGTTGCACATATTGGCATAGTCGTTGGCCGCTTGGGCATCCTCGGCTAAGCCGCTGGCCTCGGCCTTCTTCCGCAGCTCCACCAGGGTGGTGCTGCGCTCCTCCTGGAGCTTTTTCTGGCCGGCCAGAATATACATCGTCAGCTGCTTGTAATACTCCAGGTTTTTGTCATACATCTGGTCCAGCAAAGCGATGTCCTTGAGCAGCGTCACCTGCTGCTCTTCCAGCTGGGCGGCGATCTTGTCCACATTGGCCTCAGCCTTGTCATACTTGATCTTCATATTGTCCAGGCTGTTGACCGCCTTTTTGAACCGGCCAAAGAGGCCCTTGCGCTCCTCCTCGGCGTCAAAGTCTTTCAGCTCCATGACCAGATTGGTAATCATGTCGCCGATCTCTCCCATGTCCTTGGTGCGAACAGAGTTGAGCGCATTGCCGGAGAAATCGGCGATGTTCTTCTGCGCACCGGCGCCATATTGCAGCACCAGCTGAGAATTGGTCAGGTCTATCTTTTCCGCAAATTCATTGACGGCCTTTTGCTCTGCCGGGGTCAGGACACTGAGGTCCGGGCCGGACTCCGGGCGCGTATCCGGCACAGTCACTGTCTGCGGTGCGGCGGGCGCCGTCTCCAGCTCCAAGTCCAGCTGCGGCTCCAGTGTCAGTTCAGGAATTTTCTCATCCATGGCAATGCTCTCCTTAACTTTATTTTCTTGCGATTCTTAATACTTTAATGATTACAGAATGGAACGTGTAATCTGCCTGTCTGCGCGCTGCGGAAAGGCCGGCCCTCGCTTTGCCGCCGGCAGGCTGATCGTTTCCGCAATTCTGTTTCAGGCGTCCTCCGTCAGGCCCTCGCTGGCCAACATCTGCTCCATGACGGCGATCTCTGCCGTGATATCCATCACATCGTACTGGAACATGGCATCCAGCTGCTTCTGAAAGGCCACCAGAATTTTATCCATCATCCGGCTGATGGATGCCAGCGACGCATCAATGTTCTCCCCCCGGATGCCCTGGGCAGCCAGGCGGTCGTAATTCTTGAGCAATTTCAGGGTCGTAGGCAGATAGTAGTTCATAAATTTGCGGATCTGCCCCAGCTTTTCCGGCTGTTCCTGTACCTGCGCAAAGATTTTTTTGCACAGCCCCTCCATCTCTTCAATCTGTCGGGACAACTTCTCGTCTGCAATGGCCGCATTGAGCCGGCGCATCTCCGCAATGACAGCCCGCTCCGCCCGGATCATCTCATCGAGCTGGGCGTTGCCCGTATCGGGTTCGGGCTCCGGGACCTCCACCATGACGGTCTTGCCCGGGAAAACCTTTATGAGCACCACATAGGCCGCTACAGCCAAGGCGATGCTGGTCAGAAGCCCGGACAGCCGGTAGACGTGCAGCAGCATACAGCAGACGCAAAAAACCGCGCCTGAACCATAGACCGGAATCACCGACGGTTTTTTGACTTCTTTCAAGGGCGCCCCTCCTTCCAGGTTCATTTTATTTACCTATTGTGCACATTGTACCGCAATTTGTCTTGGAAGTCAAGACATGCCGCCATAAATTAAAAAAAACATAACAAATCGCTGCGATTTTTCCGCCCCAACCTCCAGTTTCCCGGTTTTCTCTTTCGGCAGTTCAGGTAACGAGTCAAGGGGAGTAATTTTTATTTACGTTTTTGCATATTGTACCGCACCTTCCGAAAAAAAACGCCAATTGTTGGCGGCTTCCACGATTGACACCGCCTGTGTTCGGTATTATATTGATTACAGACAACCGGTTTCGACCTGTTTTGGCCCCGATCCGGTGCAAACGCATAAAAAGGAGTAACGCCAAGTGCTGACCATTGAAAAGTTTCGCCAGGCCAGAGACCTGCTCAACGGCATTCTGCTGAACACGCATCTAATTTACAGCCCCTATTTTTCCCGGACCACCGGCAACAACGTCTATATCAAGCCCGAGAATATGCAGGTGACCGGCGCATATAAGGTCCGCGGCGCATATTTTAAGGTAAATCTCCTGACGGACGAGGAAAAGTCCCGGGGCCTTGTGACGGCCTCCGCCGGCAACCATGCCCAAGGCGTCGCTTTTGCCGCCAGCCGTATGGGAATTCCCGCCACCATTGTGATGCCGGAAACGACGCCTCTGGTGAAAGTCAACAATACAAAGGACTATGGCGCCAAGGTCATTTTGGAAGGCAGCTGCTTTGATGACTGTGCCGCCATCGCGGACCGCCTGTCCGAAGAAGAAGGGTTGACCTATATCCATCCCTTCAATGATTTGGATGTGGCCACAGGCCAGGGCACCATCGCCTACGAGATCTTCCAAGACCTGCCCGACGTGGACGCCATTCTGGTGCCCATTGGCGGCGGCGGTCTGGCGGCAGGCGTGTCCACATTGACAAAGCTGCTGAACCCCGGCGTCAAAGTCATCGGTGTGGAACCCACTGGCGCAGCCTCTATGAAAGCCGCCGTGGCTGCCGGAGAACCGGTCACCCTTCCCAAGGTAGAAACCATTGCCGACGGCGTAGCCGTCCGCACAGTAGGCGACAAAGTTCTCCCCTATGTGTCCAGAAACGTGGATGAAATTCTCACTATCGATGACGGCGAACTGGTAGAAGCTTTCCTTGACGTCATGGAAAAGCACAAAATGGTGGTGGAAAACGCAGGTCTTTTGACCATCGCCGCCCTGAAGCATCTGGATTTCCAGGGCAAAAACGTGGTCAGTGTCCTGTCCGGAGGCAATATGGATGTGATCACGATGTCCTCTCTGGTCCAGCATGGACTCATTGAGCGGGGCCGCATTTTCACCTTCTCTGTGCTGCTGCCGGACCGGCCAGGCGAACTGCTGCGAGTGGCGGAGGTGGTTGCCCAACAGCAGGGCAACATCATCAAGCTGGATCACAACCAGTTCATCTCCATCAACCGCCAAAGTGCCGTGGAGTTGAAGGTCACTCTGGAAGCCTATGGCCACGATCACAAGTCCGCGATTCTGGAAGCCCTGCGGGAAAAGGGCTACGATGCGCATCTGTGTCATGCTTCGGATCTGTACGACTGAACGGGCAGCCGCACTCCCCTTTTTGTCCAAACCCGATTGTCTCCCAATGCCGGACGGGACAGCCGTCCCGTCCGGCTATATGAAGCAGGTGACGGGGACCCGCGGGTCCTGGGAGCCATTCCTCCCCGTCTGAAGCCTGCACATTCATACATATGCTGCGCGCAGTCCCAGGGTGCGCCAAAATATGACAGGAGGTTCTCTCTATGATCAAAGCCGCGCCTTCCATTCTCTCCGCAGACTTTGCCAATCTGGAACGGGACATTCGCATGGTGGCTGACGCCGGCGCCGATTACATTCACGTGGACGTGATGGACGGCATATTCGTCCCCAACATTACCATTGGCGTGCCGGTGGTTGCATCCATCCGCAAGGTCACAAGCCTGCCACTGGACGTACATTTGATGATTGATCGGCCTATACGCTTTGTGGATGCCTTCTGCCAGGCTGGCGCAGATATCCTGACCATTCACACAGAAGCCGATACCACCGAAAATAACCGGGAAGCCCTGCGCCGCATCCGGGAACACGGTGTCCGTGCCGCCATCTCCATAAAGCCTGGTACGCCGGTGGAAGATGCGCTGCCCTACATGGACCTATGTGATATGGTTCTGGTCATGACAGTGGAGCCTGGCTTTGGCGGGCAGAAGTTCATGGCCGACATGATGCACAAAGTCCGCACGCTGCGTAAAAATATTGACGTCCGCTTTCCCGGCTGCGAACTGGAGGTGGACGGCGGCATCAACGAACAAACCGCCAAGGTCTGCACCGACGCCGGCGCCAATGTTTTGGTGGCAGGCAGCGCCCTGTTCAAAGCGCCGGATATTGCTGCCTTCATTCAACATATCAAGGAGACGTAAGAGTGCCATGACTCGGAAAGAAACGTGTAAAGCATACGCGCTCATGACGCTGGGTTCACTCACCACCGCTGCTGGCGTCTATCTGTTTAAATACCCCAACAATTTCTCCACCGGAGGCGTGTCCGGTCTGTCCATTATTCTGCACGCCCTGATTCCCTCCGTCTCTCCAGCCACGTTTGTCACAATCATCAACGTGCTGTTTCTTATTCTGGGATTCGCCATCCTGGGCAGAGGGTTTGGTGTGCAAACAGTCTATAGTTCCCTGGTTTTTTCGGGAGCACTGCAGCTTTTTGAGATTGTGTTCCCCATGACGCAGCCGCTGACAGACCAGCCATTGCTGGAGCTGTTCTTCGCAGTGATTCTGCCGGCCTTCGGCTCGGCTATTTTGTTCAACACAGGCTCCTCCACCGGCGGCACCGATATCGCCGCCATGATTCTCAAAAAGCTTACCAATATGGACATTGGCCGGGCATTGCTGTGTTCCGATGTGCTGATTGCCGGCTCCACACTGTTTTTGTTTGACATCAAGACCGGCCTGTATTCCCTGCTGGGCCTGCTCTTAAAGTCCGCTCTGGTCGATTCGGTGATTGAAAGTCTGAATCGGAAAAAGGCCGTCACCGTTGTCACTGACAGTCCAAAAGAGGTCGCGACCTTCATTGCCGAATCACTGGGCCGCAGTTCCACCTCCTGGGACGGCATCGGCGACTTTACCCACACCCGCCGCCGGGTGATCATCACAGCCCTGAACCGCGGCCAGGCGGTGTTGCTGCGCAACTACGTCTACAGCGTAGATCCCCACGCCTTTATTATGATCTCCAATTCCAGCGAAATTTTCGGAAAAGGATTTATGCGCGTCTGACCGCGCAGTCCCCTGTTAAAAGGAAATCCCCCGGAGCAGACATCCATCTGTTCCGGGGTTTGTTTTTCATGGAAAGGCAACTCAAGCGCGCCGCTTGCTCCGGCAGCCGTTACCCCAGCGGCATAGGCGCCCCTACAGAACCCGCAGATTTCTCAACGTTATGAACACGCTGCCGGCAAGCTGAGGAACGGATAAAAAAGAAACCCCTAGAGTCCATACAACTCTAAGGGTTTTCATGGTGACCCGCTGGAGATTCGAACTCCAGACCCATTGCTTAAAAGGCAATTGCTCTGCCAACTGAGCTAGCGGGTCAGATGGCTGGGATGGCTGGACTCGAACCAGCGAATGTAGGAGTCAAAGTCCTATGCCTTACCACTTGGCGACATCCCAATGCTACACCGCACGGTAAGTTCGCAACAGATTTAAGAGGAAAGGAATGGGGTGGATAATCGGATTCGAACCGACGGCCTCCAGAGCCACAATCTGGCGCTCTAACCAACTGAGCTATATCCACCATACTCACATTCTCTTCCGGCACGGAAGCATCGAGTTCTTCCGGCGTGGCACGCCAGGAGGGACTCGAACCCCCGACCCACGGCTTAGAAGGCCGTTGCTCTATCCAACTGAGCTACTGGCGCGTATGGAGCGGGTGATGGGAATCGAACCCACGCGACCAGCTTGGAAGGCTGGGATTCTACCATTGAACTACACCCGCAGGTAATTGGGCCGGCTCCGGCAAAAACAGGGCGCTGCTCAAGTCAGCCTTGATATAGTAGCATATTTCCGATGCCAAGTCAAGAATTTTTTATTTTTCCGGCGCAATTCTCTGCAATTTTTCATAGCTTTCCCGCAATCGTCAAATTGACAAAGAACCACAGAAAAATACCTCCGGTTTTTGTAGATGTGCAGATTGACAAATGTCCACACAGGGCGTACAATAAACTAATCGATTGTATGTGAATTTTTGTTGAAGGGAGCTTCCACCATGGTCGAGTTACGACACGTCAGTAAGGTGTTCCCCACGGAAAATGAAGATCTGCATGCTCTGACAGACGTCAGCCTCACCATCCCCGATGGCGACGTCTTCGGCATTATCGGCATGAGCGGCGCAGGCAAGAGCACCCTGGTCCGGTGCATCAATCTGCTGGAACGGCCTACCTCCGGCCAGGTCCTCATAGACGGCCAGGATATCTGCGCCATGAAGCCAAAGGAGCTGCACCAGATTCGCCGGTCTATCAGTATGATCTTTCAGCAGTTTAATCTGCTGATGCAGCGCACCTGTCTGAAAAACATCTGCTTCCCCATGGAACTGGCCGGCGTCAAGCCTGCCGCCGCCAAAAAGCGGGCCATGGAGCTGCTGGAAACCGTGGGCCTGCCGGACAAGGCCAACGCCTATCCCGCCCAGCTCTCCGGCGGCCAGAAACAGCGCATCGCCATTGCCAGGGCCCTGGCCATGGATCCGAAGGTACTGCTGTGCGACGAGGCCACCTCGGCTCTGGATCCCACCACCACCCGCTCCATTCTGCGGCTAATTAAAGAGATCAACGAAAAGTTGGGGATTACGGTCATCATCATCACCCATGAGATGAGCGTCATCGAAGAGATCTGCGCCAATGTGGCAATTCTGGATCATGGCGTAGTCACCGAAACCGGTCCAGTGACAGAGATCTTCTCCAACCCAAAATCCGATGCCGCCAAGCGGCTGGTCTATCCCGACGGCAGAAACCTGCTGACCATTCCAGACAGCCGCGTCATCCGTGTGGTGTTCAACGGCGGCACTTCCTATGAGCCGCTGATCGCCTCCCTGGCTATTGACTGCGGCGTGAAAGTAAATATCCTCGGCGCAGACACCCGCAATATTGACGGCAAAGCGTTCGGCTCCATGCTGTTGGGCCTGCCCAAGGATGACGCCCAGGCGGCAAAAGCCCTGTCCTACATCTCTGCCCGAGACAATGTGAGCTACGAGGAGGTGACCGACTACCATGGCTGAACTTTTGAACAGCGCCGCCGTCCAAGAGGCGTTGGAAATTGTCAAAAGCGAATTTGCCTTCGCCACTTGGGAATCCTTTTATATGACGATTTTGGCCACCTTGTTTTCCTGCATTCTGGGCATCCCATTGGGAATTCTCCTGGTGGTCGGCGAAGAAAATGGGATTCGGCCCATACCAAAGCCGATTTTGCAGATTCTCAATGTGGTAATCAATCTGCTGCGCAGCGTTCCCTTCCTGATTTTGATGATTATGGTGTTCCCCCTGTCCCGCCTGATTCTCGGCACTACCATCGGCACCAACGCCACCATCGTTCCTTTGACCGTAGCGGCCTTCCCCTTTGTGGCCCGTATGGTGGAGGCCTCCATCCGGGAGGTGGACAAGGGTGTTATTGAGGCGGCCCAGGCTATGGGCTGTTCTCCCTTCCAGATCATTTGGAAGGTCCTGCTCCCCGAAAGCATGCCGTCACAGATCTCCAACATCACCATCGCCCTGACCACGATTCTGGGCTATGGCGCCATGTCAGGCATCATCGGCGGCGGCGGTCTGGGCAAGATCGCCATCAATTATGGGTACTACCGTTACAAGTATCTTGTAATGGTGTTGGCCGTTATACTGCTCATCGTGATGGTTCAGGTATTCCAGTCCGTGGGTACCTTTCTGGCTGTCAGAAGCGATAAGCGCATTACCAAAGTGAAGAAAAGGAGCAAAAAGCAATGAAAAAACTGATCTCTCTCCTGTTGGTCCTGACGCTGAGTCTGGGCCTGTTGACCGCCTGCGGCAGCACGCAGACGGATGAGACTTCCGCAGAAGTCTCTGCTGAGACCTCCGAAGCCACCACAGAAGCCGCCGAAACCTCCGCAGAAGCGGAGGACACCTCCCTCGAGGGCGCGACCATTTCCGTAGCCGCCTCCCCCACGCCCCACGCCGAGATTTTGGCTGTAGCAGCCGAAGTGCTGGCTGATCAGGGCATTACCCTGGAAATTGTGGAGTTCACCGACTATGTCCAGCCCAACACCGTGGTGGAGAATGGCGAAATTGACGCCAACTACTTCCAGCATGTCCCCTATCTGGACAACTTCAACGAGGAGAACGGCACGCATCTGGTGAGCGTGGCCGGCATTCACGTGGAGCCCATGGGCATCTATGCCGGCAAGACTGCCTCTCTGGATGAGCTGGAGGACGGCGCGCAGATTGCTGTGCCCAACGACGCCACCAACGAAGCCCGTGCTCTGCTGCTGCTGGAAGCCCAGGGCCTGATTACTCTGAAAGAGGGCGCCGGCATCAACGCTACCAAGCTGGACATTGAAGACAATCCCAAGAATCTGGATATCGTGGAGGTGGAAGCCGCCCAGCTGCCCCGGATGCTGACCGACGTGGACATGGCTGTCATCAACTGCAACTATGCGCTGGATGCCGATCTGAATCCGGTGGAAGATGCTTTGGCCATTGAGGACTCCTCCTCTGCCTACGTCAACGTACTGGTGGTGAAGGAAGGCAACGAAGAAGATCCTGTTGTCCAGGCGCTGGTGGACGCTCTGACCAGCGACGAAGTGCGGGATTATATCACCGAAACCTACAACGGCGCAGTGGTCGCTGTTTTCTAAATCTCTTGATTCTACGTTTGCAACGAGCCGTCCCAGACTGTTTTCGGTCTGGGGCGGCTCTTTTTTTCTTTTGAACAACTGAGCCAGGCGGCTGCCGGCCCACCTTTTAAAACTTCTTTGCTAGATTCTAAAATATCTTATA
>CBCPMX010000189.1:0-15851 GCA_965120355.1 uncultured Oscillospiraceae bacterium | reverse complement strand
GCCAAACCTGGCAGTCTCTGCCGTCCCGTTTTTGTGCGTTCGGCCCGTGGCACGGCTGCCGCCGCCCCGCCGCGACTGTTGGGCCGCTAAATTTGCCGCCAGCTGCGTTGTACCGGGTGCCAGCAATGCCGCACGAGGGCGCTGTACCCCCCCTTTTGCCGCCCGGTTTCGGAAAGACCGTACAGACCTGTGACAAAGAAATGGTGCCGCCGGCGTGAATCGCTCTCAAGCGATTCTATAGCCCTAAAGCCGCCGCCGGCGGCTCATGGGAGGCAGTACAACGTATCAGATTTGCGGATCGGTATCCGTAGAAAAAGGCCGCGCACATTCCGAACAAATCCGGAACACGCGCAGCCTTCTTTGTCTGCAAAAAATAAGAGAACCGGTCAGGGTTGTTCCCTATGGCTTGACATCCATAATCAGAATTTGGCATGGATTTTTCTCATCCCACAGCGTTGGAAAACACTCAAACTCGACAAATCCCAAGCTTTTATAAAACTGATTTGTCCGGTCATAGCTGTCATAGCAGCCTTCCCGCACGGTTTTGACCTGCAAAAAAGCATAGCCATGGGCTGCGGCATAGGTAAAAAGCTGCGAAAACAGCTTCCGTCCCAGCCCAGCGCGGTGATACGCCCGCTTCACGCCCATGACCCAAATCTCCGCCGTTTTGTTTCCCGTCTGCCGCAGAACCACAAAGCCTACGGCGCTGCTGCCGTCATACGCCGCCCAAAACGGATACTCTGCGCAGCCGCGCACATACGCCGCCGTACTCTCCGGGACGCCGAACCAGTCTGGCAGATCAGAAAGCACCTCTGCGCAGATGGACGTTTTTGCGGCAGGGTCTACGACCTCTTCCAGCCGATACAGCTGCTTTTCAGCCATCTGCAATACCTCCAGTGAAAAAAACAATGGAGCAGCAGCTGCTGCTCCATTGTGATTGAAAATGCTTACGCCTCTTCGATGTCGATAACGACGCCGGAGCCGACGGTACGGCCACCCTCACGGATAGCGAAACGCAGGCCCTTCTCGATGGCGATGGGGGTGATCAGTTCGACCTTCATATCGACGTTATCGCCGGGCATGCACATCTCCACGCCGTCGGGCAGGGTGATGATGCCGGTTACGTCGGTGGTACGGAAGTAGAACTGGGGACGATAGTTGTTGAAGAAGGGGGTGTGACGGCCGCCTTCGTCCTTGGACAGGACGTAAACCTGACCAACGAACTTGGTGTGGGGCTTAATGGAGCCGGGCTTGCAGAGAACCTGGCCGCGCTCGATGCCCTTCTTGTCCACGCCGCGGAGCAGCGCGCCGATGTTGTCGCCAGCCTCAGCGTAGTCCAGCAGCTTATGGAACATCTCGATATCGGTGACGACAGTGCTCTTGATCTCGTCTGCCAGACCGACAATCTCAACAGGCTCGTTCTTCTTGATCATGCCGCGCTCCACACGACCGGTAGCAACGGTGCCACGACCGGAGATGGTGAAGACGTCCTCGACGGGCATCAGGAAGGGCAGATCGTCGTTACGGGCAGGGGTGGGGATATAGTTGTCAACAGCGTCCATCAGTTCCTTGATGCAGGCATACTCGGGCGCGTTGGGATCGGTGGACTCGGACACCAGGGCCTCCAGAGCGGAGCCTCTGATGACGGGGATGTCGTCGCCGGGGAACTCGTAGAAGGACAGGGTCTCGCGGACTTCCATCTCCACCAGCTCCAGCAGCTCTTCGTCATCAACCTGATCGCACTTGTTCAGGAAGACTACGATGGCGGGCACGCCCACCTGACGGGCCAGCAGGATGTGCTCCTTGGTCTGAGCCATGGGGCCGTCGGTGGCAGCGATGACGAGAATTGCGCCGTCCATCTGGGCAGCACCGGTGATCATGTTCTTGATATAGTCAGCATGGCCCGGGCAGTCAACGTGCGCATAGTGACGGGCGTCGGTCTCGTACTCGACATGCGCAGTGTTAATAGTGATGCCGCGCTCGCGCTCCTCGGGAGCCTTATCAATGCTGGAGTAATCGGTGTAATCAGCCTTACCGGAGAACGCCAGGTACTTGGTGATGGCGGCAGTCAGCGTGGTCTTGCCGTGGTCAACGTGGCCAATGGTGCCAATGTTGACGTGGGGCTTGGTTCTTTCAAATTTTTGCTTGGCCATTGGAAGTATCCTCCTTAAAATTCAAATTATCTTCCGTATGAAAGGTACCCCTATCATACATCATTTTGGCTCTATTCGCAAGTGGAATTTTGGATTTTCGCAGGCAGTACAAGGGGGTTTAGCCCTTGTTGCGCTTGGCAACAATCTCTTCCTGCAGGCTCTTGGGCAGCTCGATATAGTGGCTGGGCTCCATGGAATACTGGCCGCGGCCCTGGGTACGGCTGCGCAGATCGGTGGCATATCCGAACATCTCGCTCAGCGGCACATACGCATCAATCTGCTGGGAACCGCTGCGAGCCTCCATGCCCAGGATGCTGCCACGGCGGGCAGAGATATCGCCGATAACATCACCCATATATTCCTCAGGAACGATGACAGACACCTTCATGATGGGCTCGAGAATCACCGGGTTGGCCTTGCGGCAGGCCTCTTTGAAGGCCATGGAACCGGCAATCTTAAACGCCATTTCAGAGGAGTCCACCTCATGGTAGGAGCCATCGTACAGGGTGACCTTGACATCCACCACGGGATAGCCGGCCAGCACGCCAGCTTCCATAGCGCCCTGAATACCGGCGTCCACAGCGGGAATATACTCCTTGGGGATGGCGCCGCCGACAATGTTGTTGATAAACTCATAGCCCTTGCCGGATTCGTTGGGCTCAACAATGATCTTACAGTGACCATACTGGCCCTTACCGCCAGACTGACGGGCATACTTGGTGTCCTGGTTGACCTGCTTCTTGATGGTCTCCTTGTAGGCGACCTGGGGCGCGCCTACGTTGGCCTCCACCTTGAACTCACGGAGCAGGCGGTCCACAATGATTTCCAAGTGCAGCTCACCCATACCGGCGATGATGGTCTGACCAGTTTCTTCGTCAGTGTAGGTCTTGAACGTGGGATCCTCCTCAGCCAGCTTCATCAGGGCAACGCCCATCTTCTCCTGGCCAGCCTTGGTCTTGGGCTCAATGGCCACCCGGATCACAGGCTCGGGGAACTCCATGGACTCCAGAATAATCGGATGCTTTTCATCGCACAGGGTATCACCGGTGGTGGTGTTCTTCAGGCCCACGGCAGCGGCGATATCGCCGGAGTAGACCGTGTCGATATCTTCCCGATGGTTGGCGTGCATCTGCAGAATGCGGCCCATGCGCTCCCGGTTGTTCTTGGTGGAATTGAGCACCGCGCTGCCGGAATTGATCGTGCCGGAATACACGCGGAAGAAACACAGCTTGCCCACATACGGGTCGGTGGCAATCTTAAAGGCCAGCGCAGAGAAGGGAGCGGAGTCGTCGGCGGGACGCTCGTCCTCTTCGCCGCTTTCGGGATCCACACCCTTGATGGCGGGAATGTCCAGCGGGGAGGGCATGAAATCCACCACGGCGTCGAGCATTTCCTGCACGCCTTTATTCTTATAAGAGGAACCGCAGGTGACGGGCACCATACGCACAGCAATGGTGGCCTTGCGGATGGCGGCCTTAATCATATCTTCGGGCACTTCCTCGCCCTCCAGATACAGCATCATAATCTCCTCGTCTTCCTCGGAGACGGCATCCATCAGCTTCTCGCGGTACTCGTTGGCCAGGTCAACCATGTCGGCGGGAATCTCTTCCTCGCGCATATCCTTGCCCAGCTCATCATAGAAGACATACGCCTTCATCTTAATCAGGTCCACAACGCCCTTGAAATCCGCCTCAGCGCCAATGGGCAGCTGAATCGGCACAGCGTTGCACTTCAGACGATCATGCATCATGTGCAGGACATTGAAGAAGTCCGCACCCATGATGTCCATCTTATTGACATAAACCATGCGGGGAACATGGTACTTATCGGCCTGTCTCCAGACGGTCTCAGTCTGGGGCTCAACGCCGCCCTTGGCGCACAAAACGGTGACGGAACCGTCCAGCACGCGCAGGGAGCGCTCGACCTCAACGGTAAAGTCCACATGGCCCGGCGTATCAATAATATTGATACGGCAGCCCTTCCAGAAGCAGGTGGTTGCAGCAGACGTAATGGTAATGCCGCGCTCCTGCTCCTGCTCCATCCAGTCCATGGTGGCAGAACCCTCATGGGTCTCGCCAATCTTATAGGTACGACCGGTGTAGAACAAAATACGTTCGGTGGTGGTAGTTTTACCTGCGTCGATATGAGCCATGATGCCGATATTTCTGGTGTTTTCCAAAGAATACTGTCTAGGCATACATGAACTCCTTTTTTACCAACGGTAGTGAGAAAAGGCCTTGTTGGCCTCGGCCATCTTGTGGGTATCTTCGCGCTTCTTCACAGCGGAGCCGGTGTTGTTGCAGGCGTCCATGATTTCGCCGGCCAGGCGCTCTTTCATGGTCTTCTCGCTGCGGTTGCGGGCATAGGTGGTCAGCCAGCGCAGACCCAGGGTCTGCCGCCGCTCGGGACGCACCTCAATGGGCACCTGATAGGTGGCGCCGCCCACACGGCGGGCCTTGACCTCCAGGGACGGCATAATATTTTCCAGAGCCTGCTGGAAGGCCTCCAGGCCGCTCTTGCCGGTCTTATTTTCTACGATCTCAAACGCACCGTAGACGACCTTCTGCGCCACGCCCTTCTTGCCGTCGAGCATGATGCTGTTGATCAGCTTTGTAACCAGAACGGAATTGTAGATAGGATCCGGGAGAATTTCTCTCTTGGGGACATTACCTCTTCTGGGCACTTCGCTTCCCTCCTTCATAAAATGATTTCATAGGTACTCATCGGCTTCTCAGCCTCTGTGGTGCCTGCCAGAGGTCTATCTACATACTGTGACACAATATATATAGATAAACGCCCTTGGCAAGGCATTGCCTTGCGCTGTTGGCGCACAATGCAATTCAGGTGCAGGCAGCTGCCTGCTGGTTTGGAAACAGCTCTTACTTCTTGCCGGCCTTGGGACGCTTGGCGCCATACTTGGAACGGCTCTGCTTCCGGTTTGCGACGCCCTGGGTGTCCAGCGTACCGCGGATGATGTGATAACGCACACCAGGCAGGTCCTTGACACGGCCGCCGTGAATCAGCACCACTGAGTGCTCCTGCAGGTTGTGGCCGATGCCGGGAATATACGCAGAAACCTCGTAGCCATTGGTGAGACGCACACGGGCGATCTTCCGCAGTGCGGAGTTCGGCTTCTTCGGGGTTGCAGTACGCACGGCAGTGCAGACGCCTCTCTTCTGAGGGGAGGGCTGATCGGTGGTTTTGGTCTTCAGCGTGTTCAGACCATACTGCAGCGCAGGGGCAGTGGACTTGTACTGGGCCTGCTTCCGGCCATTTCTGACCAGCTGATTAAAAGTAGGCATGATTTTCCTCCTTTCAAAAAATGTGTCGCTGAATGTTCAGCCTATATTCTAACCGGAATGCTGGAAAGTATTCCGTTTAGAGCAAAATTATTTCAGGATTCCCGCCACAGCGGCGCCGACCTCAATCTGGCAGGCTTCGCCCAACTGCCGCATGGTGGGAACCATTGTCACCTCCACGCCGGTCTGACGGCACAGATCCATGACGGGCGCGGTCACACGTTCCTCGGCGTCCTCCGCCACAAACACATGGGCGGCGCGGCCCTCACGAAGCGCTTTTTTCAGCTGTTTGACACCGACAACTTTGGGAGCTGTTTTTAATTGAGAAAGCAAGCAAAACACCTCCATCTCAGCATAAACGGGCACAGAACCACGCAATTACGCATTATAGCATGAATTGCGTGGCTCGTCAATGATTTTTCTTGATTTTTCAGGGTAAAAATCGTGTAAGGCAGGGGATTGTCACCGTTCCCCCGGATACACCAGCCGGAACTCCTCGCAAACCACCGGCATGTCTTCGTCAAACACCAGCCCGGCCCGCTCCATGCCGCTGCGGAAGAACGTCTCGTGAACCTGCCGCCAGCAGGCCAGTGACCGGTCCCCTTCGCCCTCCATGTATGCATGCTGGGCTGTGACCGCCCGGAACGGACACACATAGACCTTCGTTGTCTGGATCACGCAGACCGCTTCCCCGGCGGCATTCAGGATCACGCTGTATTCCCCCGCCCGGGGCAGCGGCTCGTTGTCCAGCTCATACAGCGGCCCGGCGCTGGCCGTGGCGGTTTTGACCCCCGCCAGCACCAATTCAGCCAGCTCGTCCGCCTGCGCGCCGAAGGCCCAGGCGTCGTATTCGGTTTCCGCAATCTGCGCCTGGGCCGCAAACGCGGCCCACATCTGTTCCGCTGTCACGGGGTCCCTCCTGTCTGCAAAAGGCTCAGGACGTTCCGTCCGTCTTCTGTTTCGCCTGTTTTTCCGCGTCCTGTTGGCGCATCCGGCGGATCCAGGCCCGGCGCTGGAACCACATCTTCAGGCCGCCAAAAGCCACAGTCAGGCCCAAGCTGATGCCCAGCGCCCAGTTCAGGATCCCGACAGTCTGCTTTCTGGTCAGGGGCAGCACATCGGACAGCTCCAGGAAAGTGAACCGCTCCAGGAGCCACAGCGCCAACACCACAGCAAAGAGCACGGCGAACACTGTCATGCACACCCGCACGGCCTTCGGGCAGTCTTCTTTCCGCTCGTTGGAGACTCCGGCGGATCCAGTTTCCTCTCTGGCTGCTCGTGCCGCGGCCATCTGGATACGGACTTTGTCCTGACCGTTGAGCCGGTCATGCATCAGGGAAACTGTGCGTTCCGCGTTTAATTCATTTTCTGCGCGCCTTTTTTGTTCTCCCATCGAGGCCACCTCTCTTTCATCTTTTTACGCCTCAATGGTAACACAAATTCCCCTTCAGATTGTGAACAGCCTGTGAAGATTTTGTGGAGCTGCAGATTTATGCCGCACACACCTACAGGCTGTCTCTAATACGCCCTGCTTCGCGCAAGCCGCGCCGTCAGACAATCTTGCTGTGCCGCTCCTGGAGGGATACCACCTCCCGCGCCTGCTGCTTCTGCACCGTCAGGATACCCCGGGCGCTGGCGATGCCGGCGGCCATGGTGGTCAGGTACGGAATGCGGCACTTGACGCAGGTTTTGCGGATATAGCTGTCGTCGGGGCCGGGATCGCCGCCCTTGGGGGTGTTGACCACCAGCTGGACCTTGCCGTTGGTGATGATGTCATAGCAATCCGGCCGGCCCTCGCCAATTTTGCAGACCACCTCCACGGGGATGCCCAGCGCAACGATCTGCTTCGCCGTACCGGCGGTGGCCATAATGTGCAGGCCCGCCTCATGGAACAGCCTTGCGCACTCATCCAGGTCCCGCTTGTCCCGGTCGCTGACGGTGATCAGCACATTGCCGGACAGCGGCAGCTCGCACTTGGCCGCCTCCTGCGCCTTGAAGTAGGCTTCGCCCACGGAATCCGCAATGCCCAGCACCTCACCGGTGGAGCGCATTTCCGGCCCCAGGAGGGGGTCCACCTCGGGGAACATATTGAAGGGAAATACAGCTTCCTTAACCCCGTAATGTGGAATAACCCGTTCCCGCAGTGCCGGCAGAGGGGAGGGCTTGCCGGTAAACTCGGAGGTAATAATCTCCGTGGCCAGGGGCACCATGGCGATGTTACAGACCTTGGACACCAGCGGCACCGTCCGGGATGCTCTGGGGTTGGCCTCCAGCACATAGACCTTGCCGTCCTCAATGGCATACTGCATATTCATCAGGCCCCGGACATGCATTTCCACCGCAATGCGCCGGGTGTAGTCCTTGATGACCTCCAGATGTTCTTCGGAGATATTCTGGGACGGGATCATACATGCTGAATCCCCTGAGTGGACGCCTGCCAGTTCAATGTGCTCCATGACAGCCGGCACATAGGCATGCTCTCCATCGGAAATGGCGTCGGCCTCACATTCCAGCGCGTGTTTCAGGAACCGGTCGATGAGAATGGGCCGGTCCGGCGTCACGCCTACCGCCGCGGCCATATAGTCCCGCAGATTCTCGTCATCATAGACCACTTCCATGCCCCGGCCGCCCAGCACATAGGAGGGCCGCACCATCACCGGATACCCAATGCGGTGGGCAATTTCCAACGCCTCGTCCACATTGACCGCCATGCCGGCCTCTGGCATGGGAATGCCCAGCTTGTCCATCATGGCCCGGAACTGGTCCCGGTCCTCAGCCATGTCGATGACCGCCGGAGGCGTGCCCAAAATATGCACGCCGTTCCGTTCCAGTTCCGCGGACAGGTTCAGGGGCGTCTGGCCGCCGAACTGGGCGATGACGCCCAGCGGTTTTTCATGGCGGTAGATGGCCAGCACATCCTCCAGCGTCAGAGGTTCGAAGTACAGCTTGTCCGACGTGTCATAGTCTGTGGAAACCGTCTCCGGGTTGCAGTTGACGATGATGGTCTCAAAGCCCGCCTTCTTCAAAGCCTGGGCCGCGTGGACGCAGCAGTAGTCAAATTCAATGCCCTGGCCGATGCGGTTGGGGCCGCCGCCCAAAATCATGATCTTATTCGGGTTGGCGCTGGCCGCAGAGGCTTTGGCGGGATGATAAGTGGAATAATAGTAGGCGCTGTCCTGGGTGCCGCTGACATGGACGCCTTCCCACGCCTCCTCCATGCCCAGCGCAATCCGCTGTTCCCGGATCTCGTCCTCGGGGACATCCAGGATCTGGCTCAGATACTTATCGGAGAAGCCGTCCAGCTTGGCCTGTCGCAGCATCGCATCCGGCAGCGCCTTGCCCTTGTACGTCAGCAGAGCCTCTTCTTCCTCCACCAGCTCCTTCATCTGCTCCAGGAAATACGGCTTGATGGCCGTCAGGCCGTACAGTTCCTCCACCGTTGCGCCCTTGCGCAACGCCTCATACAGCACAAACTGCCGCTCGGAAGTGGGATGAATCAGCAGCTTCAGCAGTTCCTCTTTGGACAGGTCGTGGAAGTTCTTTGCCCATCCCAGACCATAGCGCCCGATTTCCAGGGAGCGAATGGCTTTCTGGAAGGCCTCCTTATATGTTTTCCCGATGGCCATAACCTCGCCCACAGCGCGCATTTGGGTGCCCAGCTTGTCCTCCACGCCCTTGAACTTCTCAAAGGCCCAGCGGGCAAACTTGATGACCACATAGTCGCCGTCGGGGACGTACTTGTCCAGCGTCCCGTATTTGCCGCAGGGGATTTCATCCAGCGTCAGGCCGGAGGCCAGCATGGCCGACACCAGCGCAATGGGGAAACCCGTGGCCTTGGACGCCAGCGCAGAGGACCGGGAGGTGCGGGGGTTGATCTCGATGACGATGATCCGGCCGGTCTCGGTGTTGCGGGCGAACTGGACATTGGTACCGCCGATGACCTGTACCTCTTCCACAATTTTATATGCCTGCCGCTGCAGCTCCTTCTGCACATCTTCCGGGATGGTCAGCATAGGCGCGGAGCAGAAGCTGTCGCCAGTGTGAACGCCCAGAGGATCGATGTTCTCGATGAAGCAGACGGTGATCAGCTGGCCTTTGGCGTCGCGCACCACCTCCAGCTCCAGCTCTTCCCAGCCCAAAACGGACTCCTCCACCAGCACCTGTCCCACCAGGGACGCCTGGAGGCCGCGGGCACAGACGGTTTTCAGTTCCTCCACGTTGTAGACCAGGCCGCCGCCCGCGCCGCCCATGGTATAGGCAGGCCGCAGCACCACGGGATATCCCAGCCTGTCCGCGATGGCAAGCGCCTCATCCACAGAATACGCCACTTCGCTGCGTGCCATTTCGATGCCCAGCTTTTCCATGGTCTTCTTGAATTCGATGCGGTCTTCGCCGCGCTGAATGGCGTCCACCTGAACGCCGATGACCTTGACGCCGTATCGGTCCAGAATCCCGGCCTCCGCCAGCTCCGAGCACAGGTTCAAACCGGACTGACCGCCCAGATTGGGCAGGACGGCGTCGGGCCGCTCCTTGGCAATGATCTGCTCCAGGCGCTGGACGTTCAGCGGTTCAATATAGGTCCGGTCGGCAATGCCGGGGTCCGTCATAATCGTGGCCGGATTGGAGTTGACCAGCACGATCTCATAGCCCAGCTGCCGCAGGGCCTTGCACGCCTGCGTGCCAGAATAGTCAAACTCGCAGGCCTGCCCGATAATAATGGGGCCGGATCCAATAATTAGAACCTTGTGAATATCTGTGCGTTTTCCCATGACTGCATACCACCTTGTATGTTAAAATTCTAAAATGGATTCAGGAGTCTGATGAAATAGTATAACACAAAAATGCATCAGTGAAAATATTTATTTCTGCCTGATCTGAAAAAAACATTGGGCAGGCGGGGCAGGCGCAAAAACGGGAGCCGCTGCGCTGTGCGGACGCTCCCTGCTGGATTCTATCGTTTTCGGGAGACCGACGTGTTTCTGTGCTTGCCACGGAGCGGCTGCTGTGCTAGTATAACTACAATTGATCTCAGGAGGCATTCCCATGCAAATTCGTAAAACGGCTCCGGCAGACCTGCCGGCGCTGGAACAGCTCTACGCCAGGGCCCGGGCCTTCATGGCCGCCAGCGGGAACCCCAGCCAGTGGGGCAGCACCAGGCCATCCCGCAGCGACCTGGAAGCAGACATTTCTCTTGGCCGCAGCTACGTCTGCCAGATAGACCGGCAAATCGTTGCCGCTTTCATGTTTGCTCCCGGACCCGATCCCACCTACGCCGAAATTGCCGGCGCGTGGCTGAACGCCCAGCCCTACCATGTGGCCCACCGCATCGCCACCGGCGGGTCGCGGCAGGGCGCAGGTGCGTTTTGTCTCAACTGGTGCTTCCGGCAGTGCGGCAACCTCCGCATCGACACCCACCGCGACAACCTGCCCATGCAGAATCTTCTGAAAAAGCAGGGCTTTCAATACTGCGGCGTCATTCACATCGAAGACGGCACAGAGCGGCTGGCGTTTCAAAAGACACGCTGACCTGTCTTCACGGCAATCGCACGGCAGAAGGCGTCACAACGCTGCCAACAGCCGCCGGCACATCTCCTCCGCCGGGTCATACAGCGGAAGGATCTCCAGCTGCGCCAACGCATCCTTGAAATACGGGAAATGGGTGCAGCCCAGAATCAGGCATTGGGCGCCGCACTGAGCAAAGCCGCGCAGCAGCTGTTCCAGCGCAAAGCGTTTCACCAGTGCGTCCGGCGGCGTTTCAGCCTCAATGGCCTGGACCAGAGGGAGCATGGCCGCCCCGTAGATCTCCACAGCAGGATTCCCGCGGTACAGTTCTTTTTCAATGCCCGCCAGAGACTGGCAGTTGGCCGCCAGCACGGCCACTGCGCGCTGCGCCGCCGCCACGGCGCGGTAGCTTTGCAGCGGCGTTACTACGGCCATATCAAACTGCGCCGAAAGGCTGTCGAATTCCACCACCGCCGACAGGGAATTGCAGTACACAAACACGGCCCGGATCCCCTTTTCCCGCAGATCTGCAAACAGCCTGCACATCCGCCTGTGCCGCGCTTCTTCCGGCAGAATTTGAAAGGCCATCTGTTCCCCCGCCGTCTCCGAAACGGGGCAGGCCATGGCCGCAACGCCCGCCCGGCGCAGCACCTCCACCCCCATAGCGGTATCCACGGCGGTTCCCGCCATGACGGCAATTTGCATCCCCATGCATCATTCCTCCTGTGTGAAGCATCTTTCGCGCCGGTGCGCTTTTCGCCGCGCCGGACCGCTGCCCAGGAAACGATGAATCGCCCTGCGGGCGCTGTGTGCGAACAAGCCTGGTCCAAACGCGCCCACCATGCCGGCAGACACTGGTTCGGCAATTTCTTGTATACTTATGGTACCACAGGCAAGGGAACAGCGCAACAGCAAAATGCCGGTATGGTCTGTTAAGACCGTACCGGCATTTCGCTGTTTGCTTAGTAAGGAGAAAGAAAAGAGAGTTGAATGAAAAAACGCTTTGTTTCCTGCTTGCAAGTACAGAATACTCCGCACG
Organism: uncultured Oscillospiraceae bacterium; assembly: GCA_965120355.1. GTDB lineage: Bacteria > Bacillota > Clostridia > Oscillospirales > Oscillospiraceae > CBCPMX01. Next base: position 3,858 of record CBCPMX010000189.1, on the reverse strand, counting down.
TATGACAAAAGTTTATCGAGAATTAAAATAAATTAAAATAAATTGTAAACGATCGGGGAATAATTGTTGAAGACAGCGGCCGCTACGCTTCTATTTTTCGCATCCCCGTTTTTCTCGCCGGGCAGCAGCGTCCAACCGGCGCGGCCGCAGCGGGAAAAGAACAGGTAAATTTTTCTCCGCCCGCTTGACAACGCCCGTCTTTTGCGCTAGAATTTGATTCGAAACAAAATACCCATGAGGGAGTAGTCAGCGGGACGTTTACCGCGGTATGGTCAACATCACGGCAGCCTTTTGGCTGCATGGCCTGCCTGAAAAGACGAGACTCATGTACAGCGGACCTGGATACAGGCTGGCGGCTGTGCGTGGGTCTTTTGTTATCTTAAATCGCAGGAAGGGAGACCTGTAAGAATGCAAATTTATCAGAAGCAAGCGGATGAGGTTCTAAAAGAGCTGCACTCCTCTGCCCAGGGCCTGTCCTCCCAGGAAGCCCAACAACGCCTGGAGGCCAACGGTAAAAACAAGCTGGCAGAGGGCAAAAAGACCTCGCTGGTGGTTCGCTTTCTTCAGCAGCTGGCCGACCCCATGATCCTGGTGCTGCTGGCAGCAGCATTGTTGTCAGGCATCACCGCAGCCTATTCCGGTGAATCGCCGGTGGACGTCTTTATCATTTTGTTTGTGGTGGTACTCAACGCCGTACTGGGCGTGGTGCAGGAGAGCAAGGCCGAAAACGCCATCGAAGCCCTGAAAAGCATGTCTGCCGCCCAGTCTAAAGTCCTGCGGGATGGCCGCATGACCGTGCTGCACAGCGAGGATCTGGTAGTGGGCGACGTCGTGCTGCTGGAGGCCGGCGATGCCGTCCCTGCTGACGCGCGGCTTTTGGAGTGCGCGTCCCTGAAGGTGGAAGAGTCCGCCCTGACCGGCGAGTCCGTCCCCGTGACCAAGCGGGTGGATGCCCTGCCCAGTGACAAAGAAGTCGCCCTGGGCGACCGGAAAAACATGGTTTACATGGGCAGCACTGTGGCCTATGGCCGCGGCAGCGCTGTCATCTGCCAGACTGGCATGGACACAGAGATGGGCAAAATCGCCAACGCTCTGACCGAGGCAAAGGACGAGGCCACGCCCCTGCAGCAGAAGCTGGCGGCCCTGAGCAAGGTGCTGACCTGGCTGGTGCTGGGCATCTGCGTTGTGATTTTCATCGCCAACATCTGGCGTTCCGGCGGTCTGTCGGTTCCCGTAGCGATCGATAGCTTCATGCTGGCCATTAGTCTGGCCGTGGCCGCCATTCCCGAGGGCCTGGCGGCGGTGGTGACCATTGTGCTTTCCATCGGCGTGACGAAGATGGCCAAGCGAAACGCCATTATCCGCCGGCTGACGGCAGTGGAGACTCTGGGCTGCGCCCAGATCATCTGCTCCGACAAGACCGGCACTCTGACCCAGAACAAGATGACCGTAGTGGAGAGCTACGGACCCGATATTCCCCTTTTGGCCCGGGCCATGAGCCTTTGCAGCGACGCAGAGCTGGACACAGACAACCACGCCGTCGGTGAGCCCACCGAGTGCGCCCTGGTCAACTACGCCTTTGCCGAGGGCTTCCATAAGGACGACCTGAAGGCGCAACGTCCCCGTGTCGCTGAGGCGCCGTTCGACTCCATGCGCAAGATGATGTCCACGCTCCACCGCGAGGACGGCCATATCATCCAGTACACCAAAGGCGCACCGGACGAGATTTTGCAGCGCTGTGACCGCATTCTGACTCCGGAGGGCATCCGCCCCATGAACGAACAGGATCGCGCGGAGATCTCCACGGCCAATAAAGCCATGGCCGACCGCGCTCTGCGCGTTCTGGCGGCAGCTGAGCGGGAATACGCCAGCCTGCCGGAACAGATCGCGCCGGAAACCCTGGAGCAAGGCATGGTATTCATCGGGCTGTGCGGCATGATCGATCCGGTACGTCCGGAAGTCAAGGACGCTGTGGCCCAGTGCCGTACCGCCGGCATCCGCGCCGTCATGATCACCGGCGACCACATCGACACCGCCATTGCCATCGCCCGGGAACTGGATATTCTGGACGATCCCAGCCAGGCCATTCTGGGCCAGGAACTCAACGGTATGTCCGACGAGGAGCTGGACGCCGCCATTGCCAATTATACCGTCTATGCCCGTGTTCAGCCGGAACACAAGGTCCGCATCGTGGAGTCCTGGAAGCGTAAGGGAAAGATTGTCGCCATGACCGGCGACGGCGTCAACGACGCCCCCAGCATCAAGGCCGCTGACATCGGCGTAGGCATGGGCATCACCGGCACCGACGTCACGAAGGGCGTGGCAGACATGATTCTCGCCGACGACAACTTCTCCACCATCGTCTCAGCCGTGGAAGAGGGCCGGAAAATCTATTCCAATATCCGCCGCTCCATTCAGTTCCTGCTCTCGTCCAACATCAGCGAGGTCATCGGCGTATTCGCAGCCACCATGCTGGGCTTTACTCTGTTGGAACCGGCGCACCTGCTGTGGATTAATCTGATTACCGATAGTCTGCCGGCGCTGGCCCTGGGCATGGAGCCTGGCGGCGATGTCATGCACGATCCCCCGCGGGATTCCAAGGAAGGCATCTTCTCCGGCGGCGTTGTCTATGACATCGGCTATCAGGGCTTATTCGTGGGGATCCTGACGCTGATCGCTTTCTTTGTCGGCCACTGGATCGAAAGCGGCGAATGGGCCTGCACCAACAGTGCAGACGGCATGACCATGGCGTTTCTGACTCTGAGCATGGCGGAAATCTTCCAGTCCTTCAACATGCGTTCCCGCCGCGGCTCCATCTTCACGCTGAAAAAGCAAAACATCTATCTGTGGGGCGCGGCTCTGGTCGCACTGCTGCTGACCGCAGCTGTGATCTTCATTCCATTCCTGGCAGATCTGTTTGGCTTTACGCCCATTTCCCTGGTTGAGTACCTGGTGGCCATGGGTCTTGCGGTCTGCATTATCCCCATGGTGGAAATTGTGAAGCTGCTCCAGCGGACGCTTGGCCGGTCCAAGCATTGATTTGACCCGCTTTCTCTGACAACACAACGGCCACAGCGGTGTATCCGCTGTGGCCGTTGCCCGTCTCACGCGCTTAGAACCGCCTAGAGCACATACCAGCTGGACACCAGCTCCGTCTGCCGGAAGCCCAGCCGCATATACATGTTCCACGCCCGGACATTGGCTGTGCTGACCAGCGCCGTGGCCTCCGAACCAGGAAGCATCGCCAGCAGCGTCTGGGTCAAGGGCGTTCCCAAGCCGCGGAACGCCGGCAAAACCCCCACTGCCCGCAGTTCGCTGCCGTCCAGCTGCCCCATGCCGGCATATTGACCATCCTGCAGCGCCAAATAGCACCGCTCTGACGCAGCCATGCGCTCGGCGTCCCGCATGGAATAGGATGCCGCGTTGGGCACATCCTGAAAACAGGTGTTGTAAATCTGCCGGTACCGGGCCAAATTTCCAGCGTTCACCGCCTCCAAGGTCACCGGTATCTCCGGCGGCTTCAGCTGCGCCAAAGGCAAGGTCATCGTCACCATATCATAGGCGTGTTCCAGCCCTGAAACGGGCTGGCCAGCGGAACCATAGACCTTTCGCGCCCCTGCTGCACGGCAGAATGCCGCAGCTTCCCGCAGCAGGGGCTGCAGATGCCGCTCCGGCCAGGTCCTCGCCAGAACATAGGCTGCCCCGCAGTTGGGAATTTCCTTCAAAATCAGCGTCGCTGTACCGCCCGCGGCGGTAAAAACAGGGATATTGTTCATGGTTATGACCATTCCTTTCCGCTGCGCTTCAAGGCACCAAAGGGAATGAAACACAGGCACCTCTGACGCAGCCAGTCGTAAT
>CBCPMX010000188.1:0-12705 GCA_965120355.1 uncultured Oscillospiraceae bacterium | reverse complement strand
AGCCGCCTTCTCTAAAACGGCGCCACCGCCTTGGGGCGCTGAATTTCATTTGCGCAGGCAACCCGCATTTTCCTCCTTCTAACGCCGCAATCCATTGCCGCCCAATGGATTGCGAGTTTCATTGCGCCGGCCGCTGCAAGATCAGTCCGCCGTCCGGCCCCGGCAGCACGGTTCTGGAAGCGTTCCCCTCCCGCAGGACAGCCTCCGCCAAAGGCTCATCCACCTGGGTACGCACCAGACGGCGCAGAGCACGAGCGCCGGCGGCGTCTCGTTCCGCTTGGGCTGCCAGAACCGCCGCAGCTTCCGGAGCAACAGACAGCGTCACCCCCGCCTGCGCTGCCCGCTGGACTGTCTGATCCAAAAGTCCCGCGGCGATACGCTCCAGCGCCGCCCGGTCCAACGGGCGGAACACCGCCACTTTGTCGATACGCCCCAGCAGTTCCGGACTGAAATATTCCCGCAGCCGTGACATCACCCGTCCTTGGGCATTGCCGGCTTCCGGCGAAAACCCTAAGCCACTGCCCCGCTGCGCCGCCTCTACGGAGCCCAGGTTTGATGTCATCACCACCATGGTGTGGCGGAAATCAGCAGAACGCCCCATGGAGTCGGTCAGAACGCCATCCTCCAGGATCTGCAGCAGCAGCGCCGTCACATCCCGATGCGCCTTCTCAATCTCGTCCAGCAACACCAGAGAATAGGGGCGCTGCCGGACTTTTTCCGTCAGTTCCCCGCCTTCTCCACAGCCCACATACCCCGGCGGCGCACCGATGAGCCGGGATACGGTGTGCTGCTCCATGAATTCCGACATATCAATGCGGATCATGGCGTCACGGCTGCCATAGACCACCTCTGCCAGTGCCCGGCAAAGCTCTGTCTTGCCTACACCAGTCGGGCCAGTGAACAGAAGCGACGCCAATGGCCGCCGCGGGTCTGCCAGTCCGGAACGTCCACGGCGGACCGCCGCTGCCACGGCATGGACCGCTTCCTCCTGCCCGATGACCTGCTGGGAGAGCGTCTGCTCCAGTGCCAGCAGCCGCTGGGACTCGCTTCCTGTGAGGCGAGTTGCCGGAATGCCCGTCTGATCGGATACCACCGATGCGATACATTGCGCCGTCACCTGTCTGGCGCTGTCCCGCCGGCTGCGGCGGCGAAGCCCATCCAGCCTGTCTCGCAGCGCTGCCGCCTGTTCAAACCGGTTGGCCTTCACGGCAGCCTGCAGCTGACGGTCCAGCTCCATGGTCTGCTGCTCCGCAGTATCCGCGCCGCTGCGCGAAACCTGCATCCGCGTTCTGGCAGCGCCTTCATCCAATAGATCTACCGCCTTATCCGGCAGATACCGTCCAGATAAGTAGCGGCAGGACAGCGCCACCGCCGCATGAAGCGCTTCGTCGGTAATCTGCACGCCGTGATGACGCTCCAGCCCGGGCCGAAGGCCCTTCAAAATGATCTCTGCCGTCTCTTGAGACGGCTCCTCCACCGGCACACGCCGGAACCGGCGGCACAGAGCCGCATCTTTTTCAATATGGCGGGTATACTCCGCCGTGGTAGTGGCGCCGACAATCTGGATCTCACCGCGGCCCAGGGCCGGCTTGAGAATGTTGGCCGCATCGATGGCGCCCTCGGCAGAACCGGCGCCCATAATGGTGTGCAGCTCGTCAATGAACAGGATGATGTTCCCCGCACGCCGCACCTCATCCAAAATCTCACGAATACGCTCTTCAAATTCGCCGCGGTACTTCGTCCCAGCCACCATGGAGGCCATGTCCAACGCCACCAGCCGCCGGCCCGTCAAAACCGGCGGTACCTGTCCCGACGCCAGCCGCATGGCCAAACCCTCGGCAATGGCAGTCTTCCCGACCCCCGGCTCCCCCACCAGGGCCGGGTTGTTTTTTGTTTTGCGGCTGAGAATGCGGAGCACCATGTCCAACTCCCTGTCCCGGCCCACCACAGGGCCAAGCCGCTCTGCCTGCGCCGTCAAATCGACGCAAAATTGGTCCAGCAGCTTCGTAGCAGCCGCCTCCTTTCTGCCCGTTTCAACGGCAGGCCGCCGTTGCTGCAGGCTCAGATATACTTGCGAGAACAGAATATCCATGTCCGCGCCGCCGGTGCGCAGCAGTCGGGTGGCAGTACTGTCGCGCAGCCGTGTCAATGCCATGAGCAAGTGCTCCGTCTGCACCGTCCCATGGCCCAATCGAGCCGACTCTCCCGCCGCTCTGGCCACTGCCAGCCGTGCATTGGGCGTCATACCCTGCACCAGCGGCAGCCCAGGATGCCCCAGGTCGCCCTCCTGCTCCAGCGTCTGCCGAAGCCGCCGCTGTTCCAGGCCAGCCTCCCGCAGCAGAAGTCCCGCCCGGTCCGGCGCCTGACACAGCGCCAACAGCAAATGTTCGCTGCCTACATAGCTGTGCCCCAGCTCTCTTGCTTCCCCCAGCGCCCGCCGCAAAACTCGCTGTGTCCCCATCGCGAAGCGTATGTGCGCCATTTCTCCACCTCCATCGCTACAGGATTCCCCCAATGGTCTGGATTCGGCTGTGCCCGGCGCTTTGCGCCGGCATTGATTTGAATATTGTGAGACTTCCTCAGCAGTTCTCCAGCTCCAAACCTCTATTTGAGCCAAACGCTCTTACACACAGCCCTTGCCGGAAAATTTTACGCTTCCCTTATGGACTCCAGTTTGGACAACTATTTTCAATTTTATTCTATTTTGTTTTCCCTTCTGGATGAACATCCGGTGCGCGAAACAACCTATGCGCCGCTGTTGGCGGCGGCAGGCTCGCGCCGCCGCATAGAACGCTTCGGAACCAGCCAAACACAGGCCGGAAATTCTTCTGACTTTTTCTAAAAAACGGCCGCCGCCCACAGTCCCTGCATACTGTTGCAGCAGCATCTCTCCCTTTGCGTTCCTGCTTTATATGCTGCCTGTATCACCAGACGCCCTAAAAACGCGGGTGGAAAGCGTTACAGCTACAACAGAAAGGATCTCGGAAACCCGCAGCTCAGAGTGGACAATTACATTGTAAAAAGTCAAGCTGCGCATTCAAGAGATTTTTCTCCACTGACCGTATACCCAGAGCAGCACCAGCGGTTCCAGCGGGCAAGTGTTTTCCCTGTCTCTGGAAAAGTTTCAATAAGCGGACAGCCTGATGTTGTAAACAAGGCGGCGCCGGGCAACGCCGGTGCCGCCTGTTCATATTCTCGCTCTGGTTTGCATTTCATGTTTTTGCCAGATCCGTTTAACAGCTTACATAAATTCACAATCATCCCACATTGACATACTCATAATCACCAAGGATGCCATCAAGTTCTTCGTAGAACGATCGATTCGCTTTGTAATCAAAAGGTGCGCAAAAAGCATAAAGGACGTCTTCTATCTGCATCTGTTGATCATCCACAAATCTAAAAATGTACGGCGTTTCGGACTTTGTAAACAGAACAACATAACGAGGCCCTCCACCTTCAAGCGGCCCTTGTTCAGAGACATCCGTCACTGGTATATTGCTGATCAGCTCGCATATCTGCTCTACAACACTTGTATCATCTACCGTGATCCAAAGACCTTCTGACGTATCACAGCCATCATCGTCAAGGTAATACACTTCTGGACTAATCATAATATAATCAATATCGATTGCACAAATATCAATCACATCTCAGATTAATACCTCGTCACTTTTGGAGGAACACGCCATGCATCCAAATGCAAACACAGACAGCAGCGCCAATAACGCCCCTCTATATATCCAATGTTTAGTATAAATAGAGATAATACCCCCATTTCTTAAGTGAAAATATATCACTATTATAACTGATAGAATATGAACCTGATGAGTTTGTGTATCCCTCATATTTCCCTGTTCCCGGGTTCATTATGGAAAAGTAATGGGATGACGTATTGATTGCTCTAAGCACACATGCATGGGCACTGTCTGCACTGCTATTCACATATCGCATCCTCTATATCAGCCAGTGCAGAAATCTCGTCAGTCAAGTCGCTCGAAATCATTGATTCAAGGATTTCATCAACATAAAACGACGTAATAAAAGCAATGAGTCTCCCATCCGAATAAAGCGGGTATAGATAACTATCAGCGTCTTTCAACTCGCCATCTTCAGCAACATAGGTCGGAATTTGTGCTCCCAGTTCAAGACTGGATAAATCGGCAAAATCAATTCCATACTCCTCTGGATCCTCCGAAATACCGGCAAGTAGAATTTGGGCATTTGCCAATGTATCAGCTATCAACTAGATTTCCTCCTATCAGTTCACCAAAGGCACCCACGCATATTTATCTCGTTTCACAAACACCACGCCGTCCTTGCAAACGCAGAAGTCCCGCACCAGCCCAGCTTCCGCATCCTCCGCCTCTGCCAGCTGTGTCAGCAAAACAGCGTTTCCATCGGCGCTCAGGCGATATACCGCAGCGCTGCGGAGAAATCCCCACAGCACATAGACCGTGTCCTGGAAGACTTTGATGGAGATGGCCTGACCGCTTCCGGGCCGTTCCCCCAAGTCTTCCCCCTGACCGGGTTCCGACAAATCCATCCGGCGGACAAGTCCAGTTTCACTGGGGTAGTAGCAAGCACCGCCGTACACCAAGCAAGCGCGCCCGAACCCGCCCGCGTAAACGTCCTCCAGCAGCACACGCTGATCGGATAAAAGCGCCTGTACATACAGCCGGTGATCTGAAAGATCGATGTACACCACACTGTCATCGGAAGCCCCAACAAATAAAAACGTCCCGTTCTCCTGCGCCTTCCACAACTGGCTGCCTAGTGTTCCATCCAGGCCCAGCGTAGAATACTGGCGGCGCTGGACAATGTCCAGCGCATCACACCAAAGCGACGCAACAATCAGATTCTGACCGGCTGCCATTCCCACCGCCGCACGGTCGCACTCTGGCACAACGGCCAAAACGCGGAGCTGACCCGTGGCAATGTGGTATTCCATAATCTCGGTTTTTGTTTCGTAATTTGCATAATAAAGACAGCCGTTTTCATACACGGCGTCATACCCGTACAGGCAGCACACCAGCGTCCCGGTTTCCGCTTCCGGCTCCAGCCGGTAAAGGCCCCGACCCGCTGCCAAGTCTGCCCCCAGCGCTTTCAGGCAGTACAGGCCATCCTCTGTTTCAAACACCTGGTCAATCCATCCGTTGTCCGAAAATGGATGTGCTGTGTCCTCAGCCGCTTCTTCGGCCTGTTGGTCCGCCGGATTGCCCATGAAACAGGCCAATACGCCCAGCGCCGCCAAGGCCAGGATGGCCGCCACAATCCAAACGCAGGTACTCCGGCGGGTTCCGGCAGGGCATGCGCGTCGGCATTTCATGGCAGTTTCTCCTTTCCCTCTATGCAGCCCGTCAACCGGTATGCTTCCCACACCAGTTTGTCATGATATTGGAGATACAGAGGTACATAGTCTCGTATAGTGAACATCTTATGTGAAATGAAGTTTCGCTTCAGGCAATTGCGGCGACTATCTAACTTGTTAGCATCGCAAATACAACTTCAAGAAATTCTGTCTGACTTAAGCCAATGGACTCCACAACATAGTTATTATTTGACAAAGAAAATGATCCCACAAAGACATCCAATTCGATCTTGTTTCCTTGCTCATCTGCCCCATATTGCACAGTGTGCCCAAGCCATACGTCCACGTCACCGATGATATTGTTGGGCTTGATAAAGTCGGGGATTGTTTCCAACTGTTTTCCAAATTTCTCAGAGGAAGTGTCGACATAAGGATCCTCATCAATATAATAGTAATTCCCTGTGATCACGCTTCCATCTGGATTTAAGGAGATTTCCAATGAAAGGTTGTCGTCTTCATCAGACAGATATACAAGACTAGCCCCATACCGCAAAGTACCATCCGAATTGTATACCACCATTGCTTCAGTTGATGTCAGGGATAGATTCGACAGTGATTCACTTATTGCTGTCATCATATTTTCACCGAATAATAGGCTTAGGTCGGTTTCTATTTTTACAGAATCAGATGGCGCAATCAGTAGTCCCACGTCTCGCTGGTGAGCTTCATCGAAAGTAAAACCCGCATCAAGCCCATCTCCTTGAGTTTCCACAACTTCCGTAGTTGCGCAACCTGATAATGCGCATAATAAAAGGCACATCAGTATACAGAGAATTAAATGAACTACGGAATGCTTATACACTTTGTCAGCGTCCGTCATAGCATCACGCATCTCCTAATATCTTATTTACCCAATTACTTTACGAGAATGTTGCTTTGACGCCATTATAATCCGCAGTAGTCGGTGCTGAAATACCAGAACTAATCAGACTGTCATACTCTTTCAGCATAATAGTTTTATAGCTAACCGAAGTCGAAACATCTTTTAATCCAAAGACATGGCCGATTTCATGTGCTACTACAATTTTCCAGTTAGAGCTGCTCGACGATACTAGATCCGTGTTCAGGCCTATATATGCTTCATAATATACATCGACTTCATCAGCGGCATCCCCGGAGGAATTATACCTCCACGTGTAGCCAACCCAATCTGTGTCTCCATAGCTTCCGGCAGAAACAGTGATGTCTGCAGAACTTGCGTTGGTGGTCGTAGAAATGGTCACACCAGTCGTTGAATAACCATCGTTCCAACTGGTCACTGCATTTCTTGCATTTGTTTTTAATGTACTCGTCACTGTAGATCTATAGTAAATCTTTGGACTCTTGGTGTAGAAATACCCGCCAGTAGATGGCGTAGTTGCGTTTACAGAAGCACTAGATCGAACTGTATCTGTAGCTGCAGTCAATGATTTTTCTGAATCTAAATATGATGTTAAATCATGTATGGTAGAAGTGGTGGCATTTGTAGCCATCTCTGTGTCAGAGGAATCTACTAAGCCCTGCCCCCCACCAAGAATCAGATAATATTCCCCATATGTACTGTCGTTGACATATCTCAAAAAGAAAATATAATTCTCCCCGTTTTCAACAATCGGCGCATCTTCAATCTCAGGATTTGAATACTCTCCATATACCCCACCGGTCTGTACAATTTCAATATTTTCTCCGGGAAGAATGTCGCCAGTGTATACAGTATTAATTTCAATATTACTTCTAGTGAAAACAAGGTCATCACGCAACTCTGTGTATTGGTCTTTGACACTTCCTTCAAACACTACATCAGCAACTTCGCTAAGCTCAGAGAAAGAGTCAAACTGTTCAATCCAAAGTGCACTGCCAGTCAGTGCTTCAAAGGAACTTGTAGCCGATACAGGAATAATAATTAACGACATAAGGACCATAACGACAACCAAAAGACTTATTGTTTTTCTCATAATAATCACCACATCGACCGTCTCAATGTGTCTCCAAGCAAAAGTAAGATGGTGACAAACGGCCGCCCTTTCTAAATAAAATGGTTTCATAGATATGCGCACTAAAGTGCTATAGAACTGAAATTCATAGTTTCCTTTCAAGACCCCAATGGTATCAGGGTGCTAATTACTCAGCAGCCAAATAATACCAAGAAATTATATGTGAAAGCATCAACATATCAACGCTTTTGTCGTTTCTTTGTGTAGATATAAGCTGCCGAGGTAATAATATCAGATCTATTAAATGTCTAGCAGTTTTTAATAATCCGACCGTATTTGTTGTTATTCGTAAAGTTTATCAGATTAAAAATCAAGTAGCCACAGAACTGGTTGTACTTTCTTTTGTACTCGTTCCAGAACTGTCCTTAGCAATGAAGCTCACAACAGCACGATACGACGTACCAGTATATTCCGGTGTATGCGTCAAGGTATTGCTGTATTGAATTGCATTGCTTGTTTGAAGATCGGACGTGTTTGCGACGGTATAGGTGTACTCCGTGACCCATTTGGAGCCATTGTACCGCTCAATTTTGATACTGCTGGCCCCAAGGGTATCCATCGTCCCTGTCGCAACGATGACATAGCGAATCTTCAAATCTCCATCGCTTTTGACACTGATCGTAGCGGTGGTTGATGTGATCCTCGTGCTGGCCCTGGCCTCTGCCGCTAATGCAGTCATACTGAAAAGCATGACGCAAATCAGCAAGAACGAGACTAATCTTCTGAATCTTTTCACTGTTCAGCTCCTTCTGTTTGAATAGGCATGGATTCAATCATCTGCTTTAATTCTTCAGTTGCGATAACGCCCGATATACTGCACTCAAAATGTTCTGTGAACCAAGCCGCAACATTGGTTCCAGTATTTTGAAATATGTAAAATTGCGTTCCACTAATTTCGAATTGCTCGATTGGCGTTTCTATTTTTTCGTATTGCGTACTTGGCATATCGAAATACCCGAGAATTTGAATTGTCAAATGTGTTTCACCGGCAACATAATCCGCAAAAAAACAACTCCACCCGTCTTCAGCATCGTATTCAACGCTGACATCCAAGAGCGTGTATTCGTCAGGGACCCACATCGGTGCGGCTACTTCCGTAACGCCATACGCATCCAACGCCTCCTGCAAAGAGGAATAGACCGCTTCACCATCCGGCAAATCTGTCGCGCCTTCATCGGAAATATCCCCAAAGCTGAATACCTCGCCCGTCCAACGCGCCATGGCGCCAAACACGTCCAAACCGGCGGCCTGCGCCACAATCATGCTGGCAAAAACAAACACAATGGTCGCAGCGGCAACCAGTGCGGTGCGAAACCCCTTTCGGCGTTTTACAACCGGCTTTTCATTTGATGGGATAGATGAGAGTGCTGCCTGCGCTCTGACTTCAAATTGCGCGTAAGAGTCAGCCGCATTAGGTATCTCCGGCACGGGTGCTTTGCGGTTCAGGGCATCAAGAAATGCATCGATCAGTTCGCCGTCATAGGTGTCCACGGTCATGGTGCCCAAGGCGTTTTCCATCGCCTCGGCCAATTCCGAAGCAGACATAGAATCCATTGTTTCCAATAACATGGCTCGGTCGGCGGGGATTTTTGACGGTTCCATGGTTTCATGTTCGTTGTATTTCATACCGGTCCTCCTTTCTCCCTACTACCATAGGTCATGAAAGTGTTGTTTCGTTACAGGTAATTTAGAATTTTTTCAAATATTTTTTACATCGCTCCAACGCACGACTTAGCCGAACTCTGCTGGCTGCATTTGAGATTCCCAGCACGTTTGCAATTTCTTCATGGCTCATCCTGTCGGCATATCGCAGGGTCAGGATTTTCCGATCTTCTTCTGACAATTGCGATGGAAACACATCATCCAAGCTTACTGCAGGCTCATCATGCAGCACCGCAGTCAGTGCATCGTCCAGCGGCACTTCTCCATGACGTTCGACCAACCGCCGGTAGTTCAGCGCCTGATTGTGGAGCGTCAGAACGAGCCATCCTTCAGGATTGGGATGCTTTGATAATTCATCATAATGTTTTATCGCCAGTGTAAAAAGTTCCTGGACGAGCACTTCGGCCTGCCCAACGCTGCCAACCAACCGGTATGCTTCCCACACCAGCTTGTCATGATATTGGAGATACATCTGTTCTATATGATCATTTCGTTTCCGATCCATCCTCGCACCCCTGTTTCTCTTCGGCGTATGGAACTGTTTCTTCGACTATGTATGGGCAGCGGTTCTTGCAGCTTTCTGTTAATTATAGCAAAACAATTCAGTCTTGTAAAGAATACTGCCGCCAAAGACTTCACGGTGCAATCAGCCGCCAGTCGATACCGCGTGAGCGCAGGGAGGCGCGTGGAATCCATTCGTTCCTACACGACACTGTCCCTGCATTTTGCTGACAACTTCATTTGAACACAAACAGAGGCGCCAGCCACTCCCCTTTTTGGGGGAATGCTGACGCCTCTGTTTGTTGGTGCTATTTTGCAACGCGCCTTCCGCTTTTCATCCTGTCCGGTGCAAAGCCGCCGCAGCGCTTCTCAGGCGGTCATTTCCGAAAAGCCGGCCAGCCCAAAACAACCGGGGCCGCCGTGCGTCGTAATCACGCCGCCAGTCCGCATCCACTGGATCTCCTGGAAGCCGCAAGCGCTTGCCGTCTGCTCCGCCGCCTGCTGCACAGGTTCCGGCAGGCCGGGAGATGCCAGAAGGTACAACAGGGACTTTTCCAGCTGCTCCCGCCGGGTATATTCCCGAATCAGCTCCGGAACTACCCGAAGCAGGTTCCCCCGGTACTTCTTTTTCGCCAACAAATAGCCATCCAGAATCTCAATGCAAGGGTGCAGGTTCAGGAGCTTGCCGCCCAGGCAGACCACATTGCTGACCCGGCCTCCGGCCCGCAGATAGGCCAGATCCCTTGGAAGGAAACACATTCTCGCCCGCCGGCTGAACGCACTTGCCGCCTCGATTGCCTGCGCTGGTTCCATCATCGGCGCGCACTCCAAAAGCCGCGCCGTCTCCAGTACGACAGCAGCCTGACCGGCGGAAACATGCTTGGTGTCGAGGCTGGTCACATAATCCAGCCCCTCTGCGGCTATGACAGCACTCTGATAAGACACGGTGGTCACCGCAGAATAAGCCAGGTGAAGAATATGGGCATCGGGATATCTCTGATGAATTTCTGTAAACACTTTTTTGAAATCCTCTGGGGTGCTGCCGCTGGTTTTGGGCAGTTGGCCGGTCCTTTCATAGTAGGCACAGATGTCCTCTGGGGGGAAGGTCCCGTCGTCCAGAACCTTGTCTCCAAATGCGACGTGCATCGGTACCAGATAGATCTCATAGTTTGCGGCCAGCGCCGGTGGAATGTCCGAGCCGGTCTCTGCCACTAAAATTACACGTTTCTTCACAGTGCGCCTCCTGATTTCATAGTGTTCCAAGCCTGTGATATCCCTGCGGGCGTTTGCCTTGCCATGCTTCCGGCATCAACCGGCGCCGCCGGCGCCGGGCCTTCTTCGGCAAACGCGCTATTCCTCGACATGTTCCGTGCAGCACCTTGGGTTACGCAGTGGTCTCTTTCATGCCGCAGGCGGCGCAGCCATGCGAACAGGCCCACAGTTCGTCGGCCACCGGAGCCCAATTCTCCGCTGCCTTTTCGCATTTGGCCGCCAGCTCCCGAACATTCTCCGGGGACTGCAAATCCGTGGAGTGTGCGCCGGACCGCTCCACAGCATCCACCAGCGCCTGGGGATTGTCCAGCAGCGGGCAGGGCCGCAGGTGGTTCCCATTCCATGGCTGGCCTTCCTTATAAGCGGTAAACAGCGGCGCCTGCAGAGCCTCCAGCAGGGTGTGGGTGCGAACGTTGGTATCGGCATAGTGGATGAACGCACAGGGCTCATAGTCTCCGCCGGCATTGATATGCAGATACAGCCGTCCGCCGGCCAGGCAGCCGCCTGAGTACTCCCCGTCGTTCCAGAAGTCCAGGGCAAACAGCGGCTTGGTCTCCCGGAACTTCCGAACCTGGTGGTACATAAAGGCCCGCTGCTCGGCGGACACCATCAGCTCGGGAACCGCCTCTTTGCCCACGGGCATGTAGGTGAAGAACCAGCAGAATCTGGCGCCCCAGTCGATCATCTGGTCGAAATATTCCTCGCTGCCGATCATCTCCACATTTTTGGAGGTGTAGCAGCAGGAAATGCCAAAGGGCAGTTTCTTTTTCTTTAAAATGGCCATTGCCTGCTCCACCTTGTCAAAGGTGCCCTCGCCGCGGCGGAAATCGGTATCCTCCTCAAAGCCCTCTACACTAATGGCGGGAATGAAGTTTTTCACCCGCAGCATATCGTCGGCGAACTGCTCATCAATCAGCGTACCGTTGGTAAAGGCGGTGAACTGGCAGCCGGGATGCGCCTCGCACAGGCGGATAATGTCCTTTTTGCGCGCCAGAGGTTCCCCGCCGGAGTAGAGGAAGAAGTAGGTGCCCAGTTCATTGGCCTGGTTGATAATCGAGTCCAATTCCTCATAAGTCATATTCAGCTTGTTGCCGTACTCGGCAGCCCAGCAGCCGGTGCAGTGAAGATTGCAGGCGCTGGTCGGGTCCATTAAGATCGCCCAGGGGACATTGCAGCCGTACTTCTCCCGGCTTGCGGCCTGTTTCTGCATACCCAGAACGCTGGCGTTGAAGAAGAAATTGCGAACCGTGGTCTTGAGCACTTCGTGATCAATCTCACTGCACAGCTTCACCACGAACCGGTTCCAATTGTTGTCCGGATCGGCAGCCATCGGGCGAACGACCTTGAGCTGGCTGGTGTGCTCACCGGTCACATCCAGCACCTCCACCAGATCCAGAAGCCTGGAAAGATTGTGGGCCGGATCTTTCAGCACATAGTTCATAGCCGCGTCCAAAATGGCGGACTGGGCTTTGTTGATTAGTTGACTCATATCCTTGATTCCTTTCTTTCTGTGTTTTTCCGGGGCCGCTTCACTGACGGCCTGTTTTTAGTAAAAATAGCTGTTGTCTCGAATGTAGAGCACTGCTGCGGCCGCGGCGGCCACCGCTGCCGTCCCCGCGCAGATCGCCGCCACAGCAGCCAAAATATGTCTCATTGTTTCCCTCCTTCTCCAGCATATTCTGGGTTGTGGTTATCTATCATCATATCGCGGTAGAGCAGTTGTCCAGTGGCCGCGATCGTGATCACAGCCAGTACTCCCATAAAGATCGTCATTGCGCGTTCCTCCTGTTCGTTTGATGGCTGTATCATACCGAAGAAATATTTAGAATAGATGAAAAACAAGGGGGGAACACGGATTGAAACAGTTTATCGGTCGTTTGAAAAACTTTCGGCCAAAAGCGCTCCCAACGTGTTCTCTGGCCCTGCTCT
>CBCPMX010000187.1:0-41164 GCA_965120355.1 uncultured Oscillospiraceae bacterium | reverse complement strand
CTCCCCCAGCACCACCGGCAGTGCCGCGCCCAAACTCACCGCGCCAGTGGCTGATAACGCCTGGAGCATCCCCACGGTGGCAGAGGAACTCTGCACCACTGCCGTAACTGCGGCGCCCAGGAGAATCCCCCGTGCCGGTGTGGCCGCGGCCCGGCCCATCCAGCGCCGCAGCCGCAGCCCCAGCGCAGTCTGTAACCCACGGCTCAGAAAAGACATGCCATACAAAAACAATGCCACACCCAGCACCAGCTTCCACCAGATTGTCATAGGCCCACCCCTGTACAAGCCTATGCGGCAAAAGTGTCGCTTATCGCTGCTTCCCCCCGCTGCGCGGCAAAACACCTCCCAATTGCCAGATGACCATAAAGAGCAGCTCCTCTGTGTGGCCCAGGCCACACAGAGGAGCTGCTCTCACTTTCCAAATGCCCGAATTGTCAACAGTGCTGCCACCCATTGCGCACCGGAAGGTTCTGAAAGTTTTTTCACTTTTCTTAACTCAGAGAGACATGTATTCCTTTTCTTTTATTTCAGCGAAACAAATCCGCAGATTCGCATCCAAAGCCGCATAAAGAATCAGCGCCAACTTGGCTGTCAGAAGGAATTTGTCCCGCTTCATTAGAACGAAGCACATTTCTTCAAAAACGGCTCTGTTCTAAGGAATTTTCAGAACAACGCCGGAAGGGGCGTAAGACAATATATCAGATATTGGAGGCTTCTCAAAGAGGACTCTGCTTGATTTTTGCATATCTTCTGGGATAGCCCGCTGGCGTGGGGGTAATCTTCCGAATCACCACGGCCCGATGGGTCACCCCTGTGCCGGGAATCTCATAGGACGCCACTCGCTCCAGCCGGCCGCCCAAACGGCGGATGGCATTGTCTGCTTCCTGCGCCTCCGTTTCTGCCTGTTCGCCCTTCATTGCCAAAAAGCAGCCGCCTACTTTTACATAGGGCAGGCACAGTTCACACAAAATGTTGAGCCTTGCCACGGCGCGGCTTACAGCAATGTCGTACTGCTCCCGGCGCCGGGCCGCCAGCTCTTCAGCGCGGGCTGTGATCACCTCTGCCTGTGTTCCCAGTTGGGGCAGAAGTTCCCGCAGCCAGTCCATGCGCTTGGCCAGGCTGTCCAGCAATGTCAGCGCTATCGATGGCTCCGCCAATTTCAGCGGTACGCCAGGAAAGCCTGCGCCGCAGCCGACATCCACCACCTGCTTCCCAGAAAAATCTTCTACGCTCAATAGCGCCATGGAGTCCAGGAAATGGAGCCGTGCCACCTCCGCCGGGGCTGTGATGGCTGTCAGATTCATGACCTGGTTTTTTTCAATCAGCAATGCGCCATAAGTACACAGGGCGTTTATCTGGGCGTCGGAAAGACGCAGATCCATGACGGATAGGCCATCCAGCAATGCCTGCCGCAGTTCCTCTTGCGGGGTCATAGCCCCACTCCTTTCGTTGAAAATTCATGGATTTTTGACTGTGTTTTTTCTCAGATAATACTGCGCAACCTCATAGTCCTCCAGAGCCTGCTGTGCTTCCGCCGGCGCCTGCGTGGAAATCGTTCCATCCGCCCAGACAAATTTGCCGGTCTTATGCACCACAGGGCTCAGTTCTTTCAGTGTCTGTGTCACTTGGGCGAACGCCGGGCCTTCCCATCCGCACTGCTCAAAAACTTCAGACATGAGAAAAGCAGGCGACAACATCGGCCCCTCTCCCTGGAAGGACTGCCCCAGTACCTCTTTTGCGGCGCTGTTGGCCCAAATGATATAGGGGGTAGAATAGTAATTCAAAAACCCATCGTCCGTATCCCGATCAATATTAATGCCCAGTTCATCATAATAGGCGTTGGACGCGCCCAATGTAGGTTTATGGTCGCCGAAAAGTACCAGAACCACCGGCTCATCCAGTTCCTCCAGGGTCTCCGCCAATTCCAGCAGCCGGCTGCCGGTATCAGCAATATTCATCAGATAATTGTTGACAGTGTAATATGCGCCGTCGCTGAGGCCATCATGGCTGATATACTCCGCCCCTTCCAGGGTGGTGCTGTCATAGGGTCCATGGTTCTGATATGTCACAGAAAAATTAAAATAGGGCGTCTCTTCCTGAACCGCTTCCGTCACCTGCTTTGTCAGCTCCGGCAACAGGATATCATCATAGGCAAACTCCGCATCCGTAAACTGCTGATAGTAGTTCTCCATAAACAGATAGTCGGAAAAGCCCAGATTTCTATTTACATTCTGCCGGTTATAGAACCAGGTGTGGCCAGGATGGCTGCCCTCCACTGTGTAGCCCTGCTGCGAGAACCAGCGGGGGTAGGACCAGACCGCATGATTGAAATTGTCCAGCTTTGTGAATCCGGTCAGAAAGCTCCGCTCGGTATTGACCGTGCCTCCGCCGAAAGTATCCGTAATCAGGGTTCCGGACCATCCCTGCTCCGCCAGCGTGTGAAAGTCCGCATAGGGGTCCTGCGTAAATTGAATACCGTCATAGACGGACAAATCTGAAAAGCTCTCCAGCATGATGCATACGAAGTTCACCTGCTGATCTTCCGGAATGATCCAGTCATCATCGGCCAACAGCGTTTGCGCCGTGGTTGGTGAATAGTTCTCCGGCGGGTCATCCTCCAGGTCGGTAATGGAGTGGAGAAACGGATAGATAAATCCACGGGAAGCATAATCTTCAGAGTCTTTCCATTGGTTAAACAGCTCGTAATTTTCAAAGCTGTTATATAACTCATCCGACACATAGCCAATCCGGTAGCCAAACAGAGCTACCGCAATCAGGGCTGACAACAGCAAAAACCGGGCGCGGTGAGCGTTGGCGCTTTTCCCCAGCCGTCCGCGGCAGAACAGGAACAGAAAAACCGTCCCGGCCAGACATACCACGATGCCAAGAATAAACTTCTTCCCAAGGTGAATGGTATATTGCCCCACAATATCTACGGCTTCAAATGCATATTTGATGTCTTCAGCCACCAGCACATCGGAGCGGAGAACCACCTTATAATAATTGATATAGGTCAACAGAACCACAAGGATGGCCGAAATCAGAAAACTGAGCCAAGCCCGATCCGTCACTGCAAACAGCACCAGCGTCAATACTATCACCGGCGCAATATTCAATACCACCAACAGTGGGAAATCAAAATAAGACCGTAGCCGTACCCAGACCGGATACAGTGAGCCGAAATACAAGCTCAGGACACCGAGACAAATGGAGGCGCAGATCAGCGCCACCACCGTCACCGCCAGCAAGATTCGCTGATGTATTCGGCATTTTCCCATCGGATCCAGGGGATAACGGGTAAGAAAGCGTTTCACAAATGAGACCTGCCTTTTCGTGGAGTAGAGCTTTGTTTATTGTAACGCATTTGCCGGGTGGTGTCAATGAAGAGCCCGTCTGAAGACCTGGAATCAGCGTAAAACCCCTTCTTAAGTTTGCGAAACGCACAAGTTCCGTCCCCCAGGGGCTGCAAAAGTACAAAGCACGCCCCGCGCCTCCTGCGTCCGGCCTTCCGCAAAAGTCCCGCGGGAGCCGGCAAAATCAATGCATCCCTTTCGTGAATGGCATACCGCTTTCTGCCGCCGTTCAGGCACTCGGTGTTTTCGTATCGTTCAAAAAAACAAATAATCCGAACCTGTCCCTCAAAAGAAGAACTGGTTCGGATTATATTGGTTTGGAGCTGGAGGCCGGACTTGAACCGGCGACCTACGCATTACGAGTGCGTCGCTCTACCGACTGAGCTACACCAGCATCTGTTTTCCAGACAGCTATATTATTCTAGCACAAACGCAGCGTCATTGCAAGAGAAATTTTCTGGCTTTTGCAGGTTTCTGCATGGGAAGCACCGCAGTTCCATTACAATCAAGTTAAAAAAACAGCAAAAATGTATCGAAAAATTGACAAGTTGTAATCTTTAAAGGTACAATGAACAAAACCACGATCTGTCTGGAGGATCTGATCATGACTACTCGACGTTTCTGGAGCGGCCTGCTGTGTCTGGCTGTGCTCCTTTCCCTGACGACGCAGCCCGCCCTGGCCACCACTGGCAGCCAGTCCTCGGACGTACTGCCTTCGGATGTGGTAACCGCCGGCGATGTGGCCGGTTCGGAGGTAGACGTCACTTCCCTGAACACCAGTGAAGCCGGCATCGCCCTGATTAAGGAACTGGAGGGCTTCAGCGCGGAAGCCTACTGGGACTATTCCCAGTATTCCATTGGCTACGGCACCGTCTGCGACATAGAAGAATACCCAGATGGGATCACCGAGGCGGAAGCCGACCTGCTTCTGCGGGAGGTCCTGGCGGTCTACGAAAGCAGTCTGGACGCCTTTCTGGAGCAATACAATATCACCCTGAGCCAACAGCAGTATGACGCCCTCATGAGCTTTACATACAACAACGGCGCCAGTTGGATGTCTCAGGACTGCAAACTGACCCAGTGTCTGCTGCGAGGCGTGAACAACTGCTCTGCGGAAGAGATTATGAACGCTTTTGGTCCCTGGTGCCATATCAATTCCGGTACAATCCTGACCACTCTGGCTTTGCGCCGGATTGTGGAGGTTCAGGTATTCCTGTATGGCGTCTACACCAACAGCGCCACGTCTTTTTACTATGTGATCTTTGACGCCAATGGCGGTACACTCAGCGGCAGTCAGGAGGATATCCTCTACTTCCAATATGGGACCTCTCTGGACACGCTGGACTTGTTCTATCTGGAGGTGGAACAGACCGCAGAAATGGAAGGCGCCGTATTCTGCGGCTGGCGAACCGCCGCCCATCGGGAGCTGACGGACCGCTCCGCCGTCACCACCAACATGACCGTCTATGCCATGTGGGACGAAAACACCGCCACTTCAGTGCTTCCGGCGGCATCCGAGTTAGAGGGGTTCTCCACTGGCTTCCAGGATCAGATTCAGATTCCGGAGTCCACCATTGATGCCTCCCAGTCTGAGACGCCCGCTGCCACTGAGCCGGACAACCCCACCAGCGCTCAGCCCACTGAGGAAACGCAGCTGCCCGGCAGTGATACACAACTTACGCCTTCTGCCGTCTCCTTTACGGATGTCTCTGAATCCGACTGGTATTACAATGCCGTGACGTATGTGGTTGTAAACGACCTGTTTCATGGCGTCAGCGCCACTTCCTTCAGCCCGGAGACGCCCATGACCCGCGCCATGTTTGTCACCGTGTTGGCCAACTACACCGGGGTGTCTCTCAGCTCCTACGGTGTCCCCAATTTCAGCGACGTCTCCGAAAGCGACTGGTTCTGCAGCGCGGTCTCCTGGGCAACCCAGTGCGGGATCGTAACCGGCTATAACAATGGCAGCTTCGGCCCCAACGATCCCATCACCCGGGAGCAGATGTGCGTGATTCTCAACCGCTATGTGCAATTCATGGGCGGAGTCCTTCCGCAAACCCAGGAGGCCGCCACCTTCACGGATCAGAGCAGCATCTCCTCCTATGCACTGGAGTCTGTCTCCGCCTGCCAGCAGGCTGGTATCATCAGCGGCCGCACCGACGGCTCCTTCGACCCCCAGGGTACCGCCCTGCGCTGCGAAGTTGCCCAGGTCATGATGGCTTTCAGCCAGTTGTTCGCCTGATATCTTGTTTTTACTGCCACTCCCCGCCGTGTCAACCGCGGCGGGGAGTGGTTTGCTTCGCTCAGCTGACGAGCTTATAGTAGGCTCTGGCCGTCCAGGAATACACCAGCGCGTACAGGATCGCAAACACCAGGATCGTCCCTACGGAGCAGGCCGCTACCAGCGCATAGTTGTAAACCCGGAACAGCTGCAGCAGCTGAACCATCAAGCGGAAATTGAACAGCAAATGGATACATGTCACCACCAGCGGCAGGAAAAAGACTGTGAGGATTTGACCGTTGACGGACCGCTTGATTTCCTGGCGGGTCAGGCCCACCTTTTGCATGATCTGGTACCGCTCCCGATCGGCGTAGCCCTCGGAAATCTGCTTATAGTAAAGGATGAGCACCGCCGCCATCATAAAGAGGATCCCCAAGAAAATCCCCAGGAAGAGGAAGCCGCCGGCCAGCCCGAAGTTCTCATCGCGCGTATAGCCATAGGACCGCAAATTCTCGAGCATTTCCCATTCTCCCGTATTCTCCAGATTCACTTCCCCGCTGTTGATGGCGTAACAGGCATCCTGATTCTGGGTATCGGTGCCATTGGTCATGAAGCGAAATTCATAGTAGAACGTCCACTCTCCAAACAGCTCCTGCAGCGTCTCATAATCCCGGACCACCAACCGCACTGGGGCGCCAATGGCACTGTTGGAATCGCCGGATATGGCAGGAAAGTCCTCCAAATGCGCTGTAATTTCCAGGGTCAGGAGCGGCTCCCCATCCCAAAGGACTGTCACCGTGTCTTCCTTATCCTTCAGGCCGTAAGCCATCGCCTGCCCCTTTTCCAGCACCGGAACCTCTTCGCCCGTGAGCGCAGCGTAGTCCTGCGCCGTAATAAAAACCATGCCGTAATACCGGCCCCTGGCTGATTCATCCGCGCATTCATAGACACCGTTGCCGCCAATTCCAGTGAAGGCGACAAAACAGTTATGCTCTGCCTGGGTGACCTCCAAGCCCTGGGCCTCAAGCGCCTCTGTCAGCCGCTCCTGGATGGCCTGCGCATCCGGCCCGTTCTCCGAAGCGCTGTCCGGGTTGTTCCAATACATGCACTGCGTCACAATGTCCGCCGGGCACTCCAGATCCGTCACGTCCTGGGTTCCCAAATACAGCGCCAGGGTTCCGGACAGCATCACCAGCACCATGGTGGAGAGAATGCAGATATTGGACAGACCCACAGCGTTCTGCTTCATCCGGTACAGCATCCCGGACACGCTAATGAAATGGCTGGTCTTGTAATAAAAGCGCTTGTTTTTCCGCAGCAGCTTCAGCACCGTAATGCTGACGGCAGTAAACAAACAATAGGTACCGATGACCACCAGATAGACGGCCAGGAAGTAATAGACCACCGCGCCCACTGGGTCGTTGACCCACAGTGCCAGGCCGTAGCCGCCGCCCAATGCCGCAATGCCCACCAAGGTCAGCAGCCAGCGGGTTTTCGGTTCCCGCTCCCCGGTTTGCCCACTGCGGAGCAGCGCCACCGGATTGGCCACGGAGATCTGCCGCAGATTGTGCAGCAGCGTCAGCAGCAGAATTGCGCCAAACAGCACCACAGTTGTGACAATGCCGACTCTGGAGACAGAAAAGCCAAAGGGCACCGATAACCGCAGCAGACGGAACAGGGCCAGGGTCAGCAGCTTGTGCAGCAGGATCCCTGCCACCAGCCCGCCGCACAGCCCGATGAGCCCTGTAAAAAACGTCTCCCACAGCAGAATTTTTGCAATATGCCGCTTGCCCATGCCCAGCACATTGTACAATGCCAGTTCCTTGGTCCGCCGCTTCATGAGAAAGCTGTTGGTATAGAAGATGAAAACCACCGCAAACACGCCCACCAGGAACGTCCCCAGCGTACAGAACATGGAGACGTAGGCGGCATGGGGCATGGCCGCAATCCCTTCGTCATAGGAGATGGCGCAGATATTGTAAAACCCCGCCGCCGTACACCCCAGCGTCAGCAAATAGGGGTAATAGAACTGCCGGCTGGCCCGCATGCCCTGGGCCGCCAGTCTCGGAAACAGACGGTTAGCCACGGTGGACACCTCCCGTCGCCAGCAGCGTCAGGGTGTCAGAGATGCGCTGGTAAAACTGCTGATCTGAATCCTCTCCGCGGTAGAGCTGGTGGTAGACCATGCCGTCCTGAATAAACAACACCCGTCCGGCACGGCTGGCGGCGGCCACCGAGTGTGTGACCATCACGATGGTCTGTCCGTCGCCGTTGACCATGGCAAAGAGCTTGAGCAGCTCATCTGCCGAGCGGGAGTCCAGCGCGCCGGTGGGCTCGTCGGCCAGAATGATGTGCGGATCGGTAATCAGCGCGCGGGCCACCGCCGCCCGCTGCTTCTGTCCGCCGGAGACTTCATAAGGAAATTTATCCAGCAGCACAGCGATGCCCAGCCGCTGTGCCAGGGGCTGAAGCTTTTGCTCCATCTCTTCCGGCCGTTTCCCCGACAGCACCAGCGGCAATAGGATGTTGTCCAGCAGAGAAAAGGTGTCCAGCAGGTTGAACTCCTGAAACACAAAGCCCATATTGTCCCGGCGAAACGCAGCCATTTCACTCTCGCGCAGCTCTTCCAGTTCCCGGCCATCCAGACGGACGGAGCCGCCTGTGGGGCGGTCCAGCGCCGCCAGAATGTTCAAAAGCGTAGTTTTGCCGGAGCCGGATTCGCCCATAATGGCAATGAACTCGCCCTGGCTGACTGAAAAGGTCACGTCCTGCAGCGCCTGAACCTGCTGGCCGCCAAAGCGGGTGGTGTAGGTTTTTTTCAGATTGGTAACTTCCAAAAGTGCCATCACACATACCTCCTGCGTGGTTACTGCCTCCAGTATACCGTCTTCTGTGCCGCGCTGCCATAATCCTGCCTTACAAAACAGGGCCCAACCTTACACTCTTGTAAGGTTGGGCAGGTTCACACCGGCGTGATGGTTCCGGTGGACAGATCCAGCGTCACGGCGGTACCCCGTCCAGGGCAGGAAGCAATGGTGACGGCGTGCCCCAGACGGCGCAGGATCTTCTGTGTCAGATACAGTCCAATCCCCGACGCCCGTTGATCCGTCCGGCCGTTGCGGCCCGTGACCCCTTTTCAAACACGCGGGGCAGATCCTCCGGCGCAATTCCCACGCCGGTATCGGTTACCGTCAGCAGACCGTTTTGCACCTCCACTGTAATGGTTCCACCGGCTGGCGTATATTTGACCGCATTGGACAGCACCTGTTCCAAAGCGAAGCCGACCCATTTTTCGTCTGTAAGCACCTGTCCCTCCAGCGGCCCCAGCTCCAGGTGCAGCTCCTTCCGGATGAACAGCGGCGCAAAGCGCCGGACCGTCTGGCGCACCAGCGCCTCCACCGCACAGGGCCGGATTAGGAAATCCGTGGTATCGGCCGTCACCCGGACATAGGCCATGACCATATCTACGTACTGCTCTGTGGCCAAAAGCTGAACCTGCAGCGCCCGGCTGACGTCTGAGTCCTCTCCCTGTAAAAGCAGCTTCATGGCGGAGATGGGTGTTTTCACCTGGTGGGCCCAGAGGCTATAGTAGTCGGCCATTTCCTGCCGGTCATGCTCCTGCCGGGCTGCCGCGGCGCGGTTGCGGCGGACTTCATTCTCCAACAGAGTCTGATAGCGGGCCTCCAACAGCCCCAGCGGTTCCGGCAGCCGTTCCAGCGGCAGCGCCGCCTCCCGTTCCAGGGCATCCAACGCCTCCATTTGCCGGCAAAACCGCCGAAACCGAACCGCAAAGAGCGCCACTCCCACCAACAGGCAAAGCAGCGTCGCGTACAGCGCCCCCTCCAGGGGCATCCGGTAAAGGAACAGCATCAGTCCATAGATCCCCATACACACTGCCAGCAGGAATCCATAAATCACATGCGCCCGCAAATATGCACACAGCAGCTTTTTCATCGCACCAGATACCCCTCGCCCTTTTTCGTCACAATCAGCTCCTGCGCCCCAAGCTCTCCCAGCTTTTTGCGCAGCCGTGTCACATTCACGCTGAGCGTGTTGGTGTCCACAAAGCAGTCCGTCTCCCACAGCCGCTGCATCAGCGTCTCACGGCTGACTACCCTGCCCTTGTTGGAAAACAACACCTGCGCAATACGCTGCTCATTGCGGGTTAACTGCACCGACTTTCCCTCCCGGTGCACCGTGCCGTCGGCCAGGCACAGCAGCACCCCGCCGCAGCTGAGCACATCCCCCGGGATTACAAAATCATAGGTGCGGCGCAGCAACGCCTGAACCTTGGCCGTCAGTACCGACAGGTCAAAGGGTTTGGCCAGGAAGTCATCGCCGCCCATATTGACGGCAGTGACGATATTCATATTGTCCGCCGCTGAGGACAGGAACAGCACCGGCACCTGCGAGACCTTCCGGATCTCGCTGCACCAGTGAAAGCCGTTGCGGTAGGGCAGGCCAATATCCAGAATGACCAGCTGCGGTTTGGCTGCGGCAAATTCCTCCATGACGGCGTGCAGATCCTGCGCACAGATGCAGGTGTAGCCCCATGCCTCCAGGTGGCGGCAGATGGCCTCTGCAATCACTGCATCATCCTCCACAAGAAACAGTTTCATGACAGTCCCTCCGTAAGCGAAGCACGGAACAAACCGGCAATCGCTGTCAACAGTCCCTCCGCTGACAGCCATAGACGGGTAGTCCCGTGTTTCCGAATTCCCCTCATATGGTTTGTTCTATCATAGCATGAAAACCGGCGAATTTCCACGCCAGCGGGCAAGACTTAAAAAAATCTCAAACAAGGGCAAACCATGTTTTTCCGCCGCAGCGCGCATTAAGCGCCGCGTTCACACAGCTTTCTGACGAGCCGTCAAAGCAGGCTCTTGTTTGACGGCCGCACGCTGCTGCCGGGCTTTGCAATCCGCCCAGGATGGGCTTCAGCGAACCAGCGCGTGATATTACACCGGTGTAATATCACGCGCTTCTTTTGCATTTCCCTGCGCTTCAATTTTCTGATAAACTTTTGATTGCAGGGAGGAACAACTGCGAATCCTCAACATCTATATCCGTCCTGCCTATACAGGACACAAGCGCAAAGGAGAGCCATATGAACTTTCATCTTGACGCAGAAAAACTAGTGACCATCTGGGAAGACCGCCGGGCTGTCCAGAATTTGATGGGCATTTTTTCCGGGCATTATCTGCTGAAGCGGGAAAAAAGCATCGTTGCGGACCTGTTCTCTACCCGGGACGACATTTGCCTGGCTGTGAACGACGGATATTATACTGGCCGTGACGCAGTGACAGGCTATTACGATGCAATTCATCAGAAAAATTTGTTGACAACCAGCCTCATTATGGCGAAATATCCTGACAAATTCCAGGGTAAAACGCCAGAGGAGGCCTATGGCTGTGGCCTGCTCAATTACAAACCGCTGGACACGCCGGTGGTGGAAATTGCAGGCGACGGGCAAACCGCGCGCGGCATCTGGACGTGCCGCAACAGCTATTCCGATCTGCGGGCCTCCGGTCCGGTCGCTTTCTACGAATGGGGTTGGGTCGCCGCTGATTTTGTGAAGGAAGCAGCGGGCTGGAAGATCTGGCATCTACAAATTCTCAATGATGTCCATGTCCAGGCTGGGCTGGCGTACAACGAGAGCGAAAAGCCCTACCCGCCCGTCCCGGGCTTTGAAGGCATCGAAGACTTCAAAATGCCGGAGCCGACGGTGAAAACACCTGTCCGCGCAATCTACAGTACCGACAGGCCTCGTACCGCTGCCCCTGAGGTTCCGGAGCCCTATGAGACGTTTGACCCCGCGCACAGCTATGGCTGGCAGTAAGGAGGGAAGAAAATGCGTTATAAAGTCGAATACACGCAGCAGCAGCAGGCCGTCCGGCTCATGGACATGGAAGCCGTCAAGGATCTTCTCGCCCGCCGCGCCTATCTGCTGGCCGATGGCTCCAAAGAAGCGGAGCTGGAAAAGCTGTGGGTGCAAAAGCCCGAAAACAGGAAAACCGCCTCCTACGACGAGAACTGGGGATATCTTGTAGGCATGGATTCCCTGCAAAAGAACTACGCCGGCCGGCAGCACGAGCTGGCCCTCTCCCGGCTTCAGGCATATCATGACGCCGACCCCGGCATTGCCGTAACCGAGGAAAACCTTGGCCTGGGCTATGGCGCGGTACATACCGTCAATACCGGCCATGTGGTGATCGCCTATGATGGCGCGACGGCCCGCGGCCTGTTCTACGACGTCTACGAACGCACGGTCGGCAAGCCGGATGGCAGCTGCGAAACAATCGTTGTATGCGGTCCCCTTGCATGCGACTTCCTGAAAGAAGACGGCGAATGGAAGATCTGGCACCTGTTCCAGGGCGCCGATCACGTCTTCACTGTGGGAGAAGCCTACGCTTCTGTTCCGATTCCGCGTCCGGACGAAACAAACCCCGTCGCCCAGGAGTTCGGCACACCTGACGTACCCATGAAAACCTATGATCCCGACTATGGATGGGCGGACAACTATCCTCCCATGCCGGAGCCTTACTTCACCTTTGACGAAAAAGAGAGTTATGGCCCGGAAGGTCACCCAGATTATCTGAAGGAGGTCAGCTTCAAATGAGTCAAACGCTTGCGGAACGTCTGCATCGTGCGCGCGGTGCGCAGGAAGTGGAAAATATCAAAACCCGTCATGCCCATCTCCACGCCAAGTCCCATTCGTATGAAGAATGGAGCGAGTTGTGGGCATACTCCGACGATGCCACATGGGCGCATTCCTTTGGCCGGATGGTGGGCTGGGATGAGATGTTTTATGGATCCGTTGAAAAATATGACCGTGACATGCTGGATCTCTACAACACCATGGTGAAGCTGAACCCGCATATTATCGGGAAAGACTTCCTGGCATGCTGTCTGGGCGGCCTGCATTCGCTGGCATCCGGCGTCATCGAAGTGGCGGAGGACGGGATGTCCGCCAGATCCTTTTTCCTGACACCGGGGACCCTGTGTGCCTGCAATATGCCTTCCTGTGTCCGGGACGGCTCCATGTGCTGGGAACGATATGGTTCCGACTTCGTGTATCAGGATGGCCAGTGGTGGTATCTGCACGAGCACGTTTGTCCGGACATCAATTTCTCCTATGATGTAGGAAACTGGGCGCACGACAAATTTGCCGGCGGCGGCGCCGGTGGGCCTGGCGGTGCCAGCGGTCCGGGTGGCCCCGGTGGTCCCGGTGGCCCGGGCAGTCCCGGTGGTTCCAAAGGCGCCGGTGGTCCCGGTGGTCCGGGCGGTCCGGGTGGTCCCGGCGGTTCTGGTGGCCCCGGCCCTGCTGCGGGAAAGGGCGGAAAGCCAGCCGATCCCCGGGACGATGGCCGGAACCCCCACTGTACCGATCCCGGCCCGCTGCATCAGACGATTGACAACAAGGACGGTATCACACTGTGTGTACAGGACGCCATTCAGTGGCCGGTCCCTTATCAAACACTGGACGATGAAAATTCTTATGCGCCCGGCCACAATTGCCCGAATAAGCCTGTCACCAGCACCTTCTATCGGAAGCCCAGATTCAGATAACGCGCCAAAGCGCGTCTGCCACAGTATCGGGGCTGTGTCCACGCTCCGCCAAGGTGCCGAGCGCCTTCATAAAATGCAGGCATGGCAGTGCGTCCTCAACCAGCATCCGGTACAGGCAAACAATCTATACTGAAAGAAAGAAGGCACTGCAATGCGAACTTGTCAAAAAAGATGAGCGCTCCTTCTCGCAATCGGTATGCTGACCAGTCTCTTTACCGGGTGCGGAAGCGGAACAGCGGCCGAGTCCACCATATCTGCACAGGAGCAAAATTCCACATTTGCCGAAGCAGCAGTTTCAGCCGACGCTCATGCAGAACCTTCTGCAGAGGCAGAGGCCACTATGGAGGAAGCGTCCGCACAGGCCGAGCAAGCGCCATCAGAATTGGAAGAACCGGCACCTGAAACACACGCAGGCGTATCTCTGCCCATGCCGGAATCGCCTGTGACCATTACATACATGGTCACCATTCAACCAGCATATATTGGTCTCTATGATTCTTTAGACGAACTTCTAGTTTGGCAGGAGCTGGCCGAGCGCACCAATGTAACAGTAGATGCAACACTGGTCAATGCAATGGAGGGGCAAACACAGTACGGCCTCATGTTTGCGTCAGGCGAATATACCGATTGGCTGGATTCTGTCAGCTCCAACTATACGACTGGCCTTGCGGGCGCTATTGATGATGAGATCATTCTTGACCTTACAGATATTATCCATGAATCCATGCCGAACTATTCTGCAATCCTGTACAGTGAGGAAGAATATCTCAAGGGCGCAACGCTGGATGATGGGCGGATGGGCATGGTCTATGCGCTTACCCGTGTGGAAACAGATGAATGTACCAGCGGTCCTGTGATCCGTCAGGACTGGCTGGATGCACTGGAGTTGGACACCCCGGTTACTTATGACGACCTGCATGATGTGCTGGTGGCGTTTAAAGAGAACTATGGCGCTACCATGTGGGTGCCGTACTCCGGGAGTCCCATGGGCAATTATCTCGGCGCGGGCTATGGTATTGCAACAGCATATATGACCCATCTGAGCGGCAGAGAGCCTTTTTATCAGGTGGATGGCGAAATCCGATTCGGCCCGATTGAAGACGCATACTATGACTGGCTGGCAATGATGGCACAGTGGTATCAGGAGGGGCTGATTTGGGCTGATTTTGCCACCTACACGGAGAAATTTGACGGGCCTCCTTCTGAAAAAGTCCTGGATGGCACCTTTGGCGTCTGGTTTGGAAACACCAACGACTGGCAGACATGGACCAGTCAAGCTGTTGATCCTGACTTCCACTGTGTGGCATTTGCCGATCCGGTAATGAATGCCGGCGACGTCAACCACCTGCGCACCTATAACGAGCATATCACCAACGGCGGTATTTCCATCTCTACGCAGTGTCTGGATGAAAAACTCGACGCCGCCATTTACCTGCTGGATTATTTATTCTCTGAAGAAGGCAGTTTCCTGTGTACCTTTGGTGTAGAAGGCTACACCTTTGAGTATGATGCGGACGGGCACCCCCAGTATACTGCGCTGATACTCAATAATCCCAACGGGCTGCAGGAGAGCCAGGCCCTTGCAATGTATGTCGGGAGTACAGTGAGTATTGCGTATGAGCATCCCGACGCGGATTATCTGATTGACACGAATACCGGCGACCAGAACGCGGCTTCAGATATCTGGAAAGCCACTTCTGATGCGGCATATGATATTCCGGATTTGTGTACGGTCAGCGCGGAAGACAGCGAACGGTATTCTTCCATTATGGCGGATATCGGTACGTACATCTCCGAATGGACCCTGAAAGTCATCACCGGCCAAGCAGCACTGACCGAAGCGGGATTCCAGGAATATCTGGATACCGTTTCCGCCATGCATATTGACGAGGCGATTGCCATCAAGCAGGATGCCCTTGACCGGTACAACAAGCGATAAAATTGCCGTATCATTTCTGAAAACAGAAAGGAGCTATCACATGTCTGTAGATGGAAGATACAAATTTTCCTTCTCCAAGGTGCCCGGAAAGGTCATGGAGAACGAAGTTACGATCATTGCCGATGGCAAAGGCGGCTTCACTGGGTTCCTGCACAACATCTCCGGTGATCATCCCATTTCCGGCACAATTGACGAAAACAATGTCTTCGCATTTGCATTTGCCGGCGGTCACCGCCATCCAGAGCAGGATGGACATCCTCCCGCAGGCGGCCCCCCGGCCGGGGATGTCTCCGTGGGAGGACCTGCTGGCAGAAAGCCGCCGGCAGGCGGCCCCGGCGAACCGTTGGTCATGAATTTCTCCGGCACAATCCATGAGGACGGCACGCTGGACGGCTCCCTGACCGTCATGGACGATGTCACGCCCATCAAAGGCAGTAAGATTTCATAAGCCGCATTTCATTTGATGTAATCACAAAAAGCGCGCTGCACTATGGCAGCGCGCTTTCCATATACAAAAACAACATCCGGAAGCGTCTCAAGGCCGTCCAAAATGCCTCTATTCCAGCGCAGCCACAACCTCCGCCGCCGTCCCGTCACTGCACCCAAACAGATACTTTGTGCCGTCCGTCGTTGTAATGAGCAGATATGGCCCCGTGCGTGGATCCAGGCAGACAGTTATACGTCCATAGGCGTCCGCGGCATAACGGCCCTTCAGGACCGAATCCATGTTGGTTCCGCTGACCTTGGTCATGGACGGCAGCGTCTCCAGGAGCTCCATCTGTGCAATCTCCGTCAACGGAACCGCATAGGCAGAGGCAGAATGATTTGCCACAACGGCCGTCTCTGTCGCCTCCACATACACGGGCTGCCGCTCTTCATGGATGAGCCAGACCCCCACCAGCGGCATGGCCAGCAAAATAAATGCCAGAAGAATCCCAATTGCCTGTCCACTGCGCCGGGCCAGATTGAACGTGCTGTTCAGCCCGGTGCGGGCATTGACCACCAGGCGGCTGTCATGGGGATTGTAATAGAAAATGCCCCAAATCCAGTGCGCATCGTCATCAACAAAGTCTGCCTGCCCGCTGCCGGCGGTCCATTTTTCCTGTGCATGGCGAACCCGGAATTCAATTCCTAAAGCGGACGCCACCAGCACAACGCCATAGATCAGTCCCGCAGCCATCTCTGCCCAAAACCGCCCCATGGACATTGATAGGGCAATGCTCAGCACTGCCGTGCTCCACGCCACAATCAGCCATTCTTTCGCCCAATTATACCGGCGGATCCGGGTCAGGACGGCGGTACGGCTGCTATCCCCATCCACTACCTCCGCACGGTTTCGATACAGCCAGCGGTAACCTGCCCAACAGAACAGGCAGAGCGCCGCGTTCACCGCCAGCAGCGGCCACAGGGTTCTGTCCCAGAGCAGCGGTGCAAGCCCCAGCGCTGTGGGCAGCAGAAACCAGACCGGCGAAACCCATTTCTGTGTAATTGCAGCATTCTTCAGGTCTGTCACCACTACGGCAGCCTGGCTCTGCCCCCAACCCCTGGAGACTTTCAAACGGTGCAGGCGGCGGTTTGCCCGAATAAAGGGCACATAAGCCACAATGCACGCCATCACCAGCCAGAGCAGCCAGACGAACATCATCACGCCAAAATCCCGAATCAGCATGCACGGCAGGGCCACAGCGAACAAGGCCACACAGGTCCACAACAGTTCCCGGCGAAACCGCGCCGCTTCCGCTGCCACTTCCGGGCTCTGCCGTGCGACATATGGAAGGGTCACGCCCAGGATCAAATTCTTCTTTGGCTTGGCTTCATTGCGCAAAACCGCATACATCAGAACCGGCAGCCAGATCACGCACAGCCACAGAATCATATTTATGAACATGCGGAACCCTCCTGATACATCATCTCACACAGGCGCAGCACCTCTTCCAACGTCAAACCAGCCAACCGCAGCTCACTGATACGCAGCTGCAGCCCCTCCATCGTCTCCTGAGACGGCCCAGCCGCCCCTTCCCGGGAACGGATCACGGCGCCGCTGCGGCGGTCCGTAGAGATATATCCCTCCTGCCGCAGCAGCTGGTACGCTTTACTGACGGTCATCATATTGATGCCGCAGTCCTCTGCCAAAGCGCGAATAGTTGGCAGCTTTTCTCCCGGCTGCAGCTGCCCGTTGGCAATTCCCAGTACAATCTGGTTTCGTATTTGCTGAAAAATCGGCGTATCGCTGTCAAACTCCAATCGCAGCAGCACGGCATGCACCTCCTTTTCTCCTACTGCATTATTTGCATTATTTATTGTAATGCAAATAATGCAGCTTGTCAAGAAGCGATCCCGGCTCACAATTCCCCCCGGCTATACTGCACAAAAAAACAACGCCCCACCGCAGCTTTTCTCCACGGTGGGGCGACAGTTTATCAAGTAAACGGCTTTTTGCCTTTGCGCCTGCATCCACGCAAATCTTGGGGCAGGCCACAAAAATGCTTACTTCTTTTCTTCAGCAGGGGGTGCGCCGGCAACCAGCTTCGCTTTCTTGGCGACGGACTCGGTCTGGAGGGTATCCAACGTTACAGCCGCCAGCAACACGATGCCCAGCGCCACATACTGCCAATACTGATTGACGTTCAGGAAGTTCATGCCGGAGTTGAGCACACCAATGATCAGTACACCGATGACCATATTGCTCATCTTACCGCCGCCGCCGCCCATCTTGACGCCGCCCAGCATACAACCGGCCATGACAGTAAACTCTGCACCAATGCCCATAGAGTTGTTCACGGAACCGATTCGGCCAATATTGACCACCTGGGCAATGCCGAAAAACGCACCAGCCAGGGCAAAAACGATAATCCGCATTTTCGCCACAGACACGCCGGATAGCGCCACGGCATCCGGATTGGAACCAAGGGCATAGATGTTCCGGCCCAGATAAGTCTTGTTCAGAATAAAGGAGCCGATGAGCACCATGATGATCATCACAATGACGCCCGACTTCAAATAGCCGCTGCCAATGGGAATATTCAAACCGCCCAGGAATGTAAAGCCAGAGGACAGGTTCCGGTAGGTGTTGCTCATGCCGCCGGACAACAGATAGGTCGCGCCGTTCAGCACATACTGTGTGGCCAACGTAATAATAAAGGGAAAAACCTTCAGACGCGCGTAAACCGCACCGTTCAGGGTGGACAGCAGCACCGCCAGCACAATGCCGCCAATCAGCGCAAACGCAAAGTTGCTGGACAGGTCAATCAATGCCATGGCGATGCCCACTGTGGAAACCAGATAGCCAGTGGACAAGTCCATGCCGCCGCCAAGCATAATAAATGTAATACCGACGCCGATGATAACCAGATATGCATTCTGCCCCAGAATGTTCAGCAGGTTGGCCAGACTCAGGAAATTACGGCCTGTAATCACTTTGCACAGAACACCAAAGACCAGCAGCAGCACAATTAGGACGATCAGCATCATCTGATTCTTGATAAAGGATGAAATACTTTTTTTCTTCATGTCCCTCAGGCCTCCATTTTTTCTTTGTCACGGTGGTTGGTAGATGCCAGATCCAGGATGCGCTCCTGGGAGAACTCTTCCTTGGTCAGCTCGCCTGCCAGACACCGCTCGCCAAAGACAACGATTCGGTCAGACATGCCCAACAGCTCCTCCATATCGGAGGTAATCATGATGACGCATTTGCCGTCCTCACACAGACCGTTTATCAGTTCATAGATCTCATACTTGGCGCCAACGTCGATACCGCGGGTGGGCTCATCGAAAATAACAATATCGGACTGGGTGGCCAGCGCCTTGCCAACAACCACCTTCTGCTGGTTGCCGCCAGACAGGGTCATGACTTTGGTGTGATCCAGATCCGGCGCCTTAATTCGCATGGCCTTTCCGTAGTAGTCGGCAATCTCTTTTTCCTTTTTCTTGTCCACGACGCCAAAGCGGGAGATCTTCTGCAGCACATTGTAGACCAGATTCCAGGAGATGGTCTCGCCCAAAAAGCAGCCCTCACGTTTCCGGTCCTCGGGAATCAGGCAGACGCCGTATTTATGCATGGCGTCCCTGGGGGACTTGATCTCAGCCAACTGGCCGTTGACATAGACCTCGCCCCACTGTTTGCGCTCCGCGCCGTAGACCACCTTCATGATCTCGGTACGGCCAGCGCCGACCAGGCCGGAAATGCCCAGCACTTCGCCACGGCGGGCCTTGAAAGAAATATTTTTAACGCCGTTGCCCGTGACGTTTTTCAGCTCCAGTGCCACTTCGCCGATTTTTGCATGGCGGGGTGGGAAGGTTTGCGTCATCTCACGGCCCACCATATATTTAATCAGCTCGGCACGATTTGTTTCAGATGTAATTAAAGTTGTAATATACTCGCCGTCGCGCAGAATGGACACCCGGTCGCTCAGCTCGAACACCTCATCCAGGCGGTGGGAAATGAAGATGATTGCCACACCTTCCGCGCGCAGCTTATTGACAATGCGGAACAAAATTTCCACTTCTGCCACAGACAGCGGCGCAGTAGGTTCGTCCAAAATCAGGACACGGACCTGTTTGGAAACGGCCTTGGCAATCTCCACAATCTGCATATGGCCAGGCGTCAGCTCCCGCACCGGCGTGGAGGGATCAATGTCCACGCCAAAATCGTCGAACATCTTCTGCGCAATCTCGTTCATCTTTTTCTGATCGACCAGTTTCCCATAGCGCTCACCATAACAGATATTCTCTGCGGCGGACAGCACGTCGATCAAATTAAATTCCTGATAAATACATTCCACACCATGCTGCCGTGCGAGCGCAGGCGTCATGGCAGAATGGGTTTCTCCATCAATGGTGATGGTGCCGCCATCAGGCGCATGGGCGCCGGTGATGGTCTTAATGAAAGTAGATTTACCGGCGCCGTTCTCGCCCACCAAAGCGTGGACCTCGCCAGGATAAAAGTCAATAGACACCTTATTCAGTGCCACGACACCGGGATACAGCTTCACAATATCCCGAAGGGACAAAATCGGGGTCTTTTCTTCCAAATAAAACGCCTCCCAGAACACCGGAGCTTCTCCGAAGGGTCAGATTGTCAGTCTCAAAAATGGAGGGGCGACGCGGAACATGTCTGCGCCGCCCCCCTCACTTGACGATTATGATGTCACTGAAAACTCAGCCGATGTACTCGGTGATCTTGTATTCGATGGCGGGGTTCTCATCACCCATGCTCCAAGTGTAGGAGTATCCATAGACGTTGACAGCGGTGATGGTGTCATAGTAAGTTTCGCCATAAGTCCAGGTGTAGTCGCCGACACCGCAGACACCCAGCAGGATTTCGCCCAGGTGCTCGCCGGTGAGGGTAGCGGCATCCTTAACCACGTTGCCATCCGCATCGGTCTCGGGGGGATCGCCGTAGGTGGAGTAACCCTTGATGGCATTGGCAGAATGATCCGCAGAGACTTCGTCATACATTTCCAGGAAAGTGGAATCCTCGGCATAGCAGGGGATGACGCAGTAGTCGGCCGGATCCAGATTATTCTGGTTGCAATAGTCCACAATGGCGTCGCTCATACCCATGGCCAGCTGGGGCTCATAGGCGATGAAGATGTGGCAGTCGGGATTGGCGCTCAACACATCCTGGGCATTGTCGTAAGCGGCGGAATAGCCATCTGCATAAGAGGTGGTGGTGGATACACGCACCAACGTATCAGAGGAATCCACGGTGCCGACAATCGCGTTGGAACGGTAGACGCCGTCCTGAATGTCCGTGTAGACATCACAGGCCACCTCATACTTGCCGTCGGCGTTGGTGGGAACATTGCCGCCCTCGGCTACACGCTGGGCAACCCAGTCTTCCGCTGCCTTAACGGCATACATACCGGTGATTTCATAGGCAGTGTACACGCAGCCGGCAATGGTGTATTCTGTGGGTTCAGCGCCCAGATAGGCCACAGCAATACCAGCCTCAGTCGCCTGGGCCACAACTTCCTCCAGCAGGTTGACGTCCATGGCGGCAATCATCAGGCAGCCCACGTTACCAGCGGCAATGGCGTCTTCCACAAAGGAAACCTGATTGGTGGGGTCGCCCTGTGCGTCTTTCTTGACGTAAGTAAAGCCTTCGGCCTCCATCATGGCGCCCATAGCGTCATTGATCAAGACCAGGCCTTCGGCAGAAGTGGTGGGCAGGATGGACCAAACTTCCATCTGGCCATTCCACTCAAAGTCGGAAGTCGTCTCAGCGGGAGTCTCTTCGGTCGTCTCCTCTTCGGCCTCAGCAGACTCAACAGGTGTTTCAGATTCCTCAGCGGTCTCTGTCTCGGTGGTCTCCGACGCAGACTCGCTGGCCTCGGTTTCCGTCGTGGTCGTGGCTTCTTCGCTAGTGCTGCCGCAGCCTGCGAACAGAGACATGACCATGACCAAAACCAGAAGCAACGCAAGATACTTTTTCATGTCGTTACAATCCTTTCCTAAATGGAATGTTTCCACGCGAAACATGTGACATTTGCACAAACTCCGCGCTTCATAACACACATTATAACTTCAAACCTCTTCCTGGTCAAGCCCAAAAACTGCCCTTCGCACGATTTTCTTGCCAGAATCGCACAACAAAGTTCTGCTGCATGAAGTTTGTTTTATTAAAATAGTTAAATGCTGTGTGAAGATGTTTTGCTTATCTGATTTTTGAAACCGTATAAAATCATTTACAAAATGCACAAACAGTGCTATACTGTTCGCAGAATACTACCGCTGGTTTTCCAGACGGTTGATCCTTTTTCAAATTCATCAACATGGAGGATTTTGCATGAGCGACTATGTGATTATAACCGATTCGGCCAGCGATCTGCCCCAAGCCCTGGTGGACGAGATGGGTGTCCATGTGGTGCCGCTGACTGTCAACTACCGGGGCGGACACTTTGCTGACTATCCAGACAACCGGGAGCTGGATCCGGCTGAATTCTATGCCGGCGTTCGCAGCGGCGAACTGCCCAGCACCTCCGCCGTCAGCGTCGGGCAGTGGACCGATGAAATGACGCCGTTTTTAAAGGCCGGCAAAGACATCCTGGTGCTGGCCTTCTCGTCCGGTCTGAGCACCACCTATCAATCCGCCGTCATCGCCGCGTCAGATCTGG
This sequence comes from uncultured Oscillospiraceae bacterium, assembly GCA_965120355.1. GTDB lineage: Bacteria > Bacillota > Clostridia > Oscillospirales > Oscillospiraceae > CBCPMX01. The sequence continues at coordinate 18,967 of CBCPMX010000187.1, read as the reverse complement.
CCGCCGAGTATCCGGAACGAAAGGTTCTCGTAGCAGACACGCTCTGCGCCTCCCTTGGCCAAGGGCTGCTGGTCTGGTACGCCGTTCAGAAAAAAAATGCCGGCGAGGACATTTTGTCCGTGCGAGACTATGTGGAGAACAACAAGCTGCACCTGTGCCATTGGTTCACCGTAGACGATCTGAACCACCTGAAGCGCGGCGGCCGTGTCTCTGCCGCTACAGCGCTGGTGGGCACTCTGCTGGGAATCAAGCCGGTCATGCACGTGGACAACGAAGGCCACCTGATCAACGTGGGCAAGGCCCGGGGCCGCAAAGCTTCTATCCAGGCCATGGTGGACCATATGGCCCAGACGGCCATTGCGCCCGCCGGACAAACCATCTTCATCAGCCATGGCGACTGCCTGGACGACGCGGAGTATCTGGCGGATCTGTGCCGCCAGCGGTTTGGACTGAAAGACGTGGTCATCAACTATGTCGGCCCTGTCATCGGCGCCCACTCCGGCCCCGGCACGCTTGCACTGTTCTTCATGGGGACGGAGCGGTAAATTGGCTCCTTCAAAAAAACCGCAACGCGCGGGGGCCGGGAGAAGTTTCTCCCGGTCCCCGCGCGCAGTCTGTCAAAATTCCGGCTGCCTGCCCGAGGTTCACAGCCCGCTCCCGCAGGGGCCAATCCCTGTTACAGCCTTCCGCCGTAATCGACCACAATGTCCTGGCCATTGATGCCGCTGGCCTCATCCGAGGCCAGAAACAGCACCGCGTAGGCCTGCTGCATCGGATCCAACATGCCGGGATCGTGCTTATGGGGCCGCTGCGCGGTCAGCTCCATCATTTCCTGATCGGCGCCGGCAAAATTCTCCGGATTAAACAGCGGCGTCCGCGTAGAGCCGGGAGAAACGGAGTTTACCCGAATGCCGGTACCAAAATACTGCATTGCCAGATTCTTTGTCAGGCTCAGGACACCCGCCTTGGCGGCAGAATAGGCCGCGCCGGCGCAAGAATATACGCCGCCGATGGAGGCAATATTCACAATGGCGCCTGCGTTGGCCGGAACCATATGCCGCAGGCAGGCCCGACAATAGCGCATCACGCCCTTCATGTCCACATCAAAAATATGATCCCAGAATTCGTCAGTCATTTTAATTGTGGGCTTGTGGCAGTCCCCAATGCCGGCGTCATTGACCAGGATGTCCACCCGTCCATAGGTCTGAACTGTCGTCTCCACCACTCGATCTACGTCCTCTGTGACGGTTACATCGCCTGGAATGTACATACATTGCCCGCCAGCGGCGGTAATTTCACCAGCCACTCGCTGCAGCTCCTTCTCCCGGCGGGCCGTAATGACCACCGTAGCGCCTTCCTTGGCAAACAGCTTGGCAATGGCCTCGCCGATGCCAGAGTTGCCCCCGGTGACGATGGCAATTTTATTGTCCAGTCTTCCCATCACTGTGTATCCTCCTTTTCGGGGTTCTATAGTCGATACTATCTTAGCATGGATTAAAACAGTTGTCAAAACAGCCTTTTCCTGCTTTTATAGCCACAGAATTTTTTGACATTCCGTGCTCCAAAGAGTATAATAGACGTCAAACCGGCGGCGGCCCCGGTTCGCCGCTTATCAGGAGGTTCTTTATGCGACGCTTTGTCTCGATTCTTTTGGCTGCTGCGTTGATTCTGGGGATTCTTCCCGCCATTGCGCCGGCTGCCGAAGCTGCCGATACGTTGACGCCGATTTACAACGGCAACGGGTATGCCGATTATTTGGCAGAGGCTGTCCTGGCGGAGATTCCCACGGACGGCATGACCGATACAGAAAAAGTCTGGGCCGTATACAGCTGGCTGATCACAAACTGTGCCCGCCAGGGCAGTGCGGATACCGCTTATCTGACTGTGGACACCGAGACCCTGACCACGTTTGTCGAAGAGGCCAATGAAAAACTGGATCGCGGTGAAATCGTTCTGGATGACTCCGGCATGTATGAAGCAGCCTATGCCGCCAGTTTTGGCAGTGACATGCTGGTCTACCGCGTGGGCAACTGCGCCCACTTCGCCTCTGCGCTGAAGCTGCTGCTCAATCACCTGGGCTATCCCTGTGACGTGATCTGGGGCGAGTTCAAAAATTTAGACGGCACTACTTACGAACACAAGTGGAACGACGTGCAGATCAACGGCACCTGGTACTGGTTGGACGTGCGGATGGATCACGCCAATTATCTGCGCACCGGCACACTTTCCACGCAGTATTTTCTGATCACTGACACCGCTGCCTGGGCGGAAGAGCACATCTGGGACATCGAATCTTTCCCCGATAAGAACACCGTCACCACGCAAACCTCCCAGAACAGCCAGACTTCTCAGGGTGCCGCCGCTACCGATATCTCCGTAACTGTGGACGGTACTTCTGTTGTCTTTTCAGATGCCTCTCCCCTCATCAGCGCCGAAAACCGGACGCTGCTGCCGGTCTCGGCCGTGACACAGTACATGGGCTGTACCACCGACTGGGACAATGATACCCGCACCGTCCGTATTGACAACGAAGCCCTGGGCCTGACTATGTACCTGCGCATTGGAAGCACCATTATGGCCGTGGTAGACAATACCACCGGTACTCTGTACGGTTTCCGCTCGGATACTGCGCCGGAACTCTATTGGAACAGGACCTACTTGCCCATCCGGGTGGTGGCAGAGGTCTTTGGTTACTCGGTGCAGTGGGACAACGACACCCGCACCGTCATCATGTCCAGCGGCGCAGATCCTCTATCTCTGACTGATGTGGAACCTTTGACGGCGGACGACTACGATGCAGTGTACGCCCTGGTGGGCACCTTTTAATCGCTTTCCCAGCTAAGACGCGGCATGGAACACCCCATGCCGCGTCTTGTGCTTCTATGCGGCTGTCCGGATACTCGCGTACGGAATTACCCCGGCCGTATGCTTCCGCGTTCCAGCCGCATTCATCCCCATCGCGCAGCTGATAAATAATTTCCTCTGCGCTGGAATAATTCCACGCAAGCGGCAAACACTACCTCTGTAAGACGTGCGGCTCGACCGTGCGGAATTCTAAGGAGGTTTTTCTCTTGACAGCCATTTTCAACTCCAGACGAATGGCCGGACTGTTTGCCTGCCTGATGGCAGCTGTGTGTCTGCTGTCCGCGCCTGTCTCTGCCGCCGACGACGCGGTACACTGTTTTTCTCAGGCCGATTTCTCCGGCTCCGTCACCCTGGACGGCATCGTGATTACGGAGGTTCCGGCAAACACCCAGGGCGTTGTCACTTGCGGCGCTCGCACGCTGCGGGCCGGTGACATTCTGCCGGCCTCCATTCTGGACAGTCTGGTACTGACCTCCACCAGTGAGGAAGATGGGGAAGCCAGCATTTCCTATCTGCCCGTAGCCAGCGGCATTGTCGGTACTCAGACCACATTGTCCCTCCATCTTGGCGGTACCAAAAACGTAGTCCCCACCGCTACCGATCAGCAGTTTGAAACCTATAAAAATATCGAGCTGCAGGAAGCGCTGGATGCTGCGGATCCTGAGAATGGGACTCTGACCTATACGGTCACGAAGGCGCCAAAGCACGGCGCCGTCACCATTTCTGAAAACGGCACGTTCACCTACACGCCGAAGAAAAACAAAGTGGGCAAGGATTCTTTCACCTATACCGTCACTGATGATGCCGGGCAAACCGCCCAGGCCACCGTGACCATTCAAATCCTGAAGCCCTCTGACAAGACCACCTTCACTGATATGGCCGGCGATCCCGATCAATTTGTAGCCATGTGGCTCAAAGAACAGGGCATCTACGGCGGCGAAACTCTGGCAGGCAATTTGTACTTCCATCCGGACGACACCGTGACCCGCGGTGAATTTCTGGTTATGGTGATGGATCTGCTGGAAATTTCGCCGGAAACGGAAGAACTGGTGTCCGGGTTTGCCGATGAGAGCGACACGCCGGAATGGATGCGGCCCTATATTATTTCCGCCCTGCGCAGCGGCATTGTCTCCGGTGTCAACTCTGCGGACGGTCTGGTATTCCGGCCCACAGCAGAACTGACACGGGCAGAAGCTGCCGTCATGGTCAACAACATTCTGGGGCTGTCCGGCGACAACGCCCTTTCCGTCTTCTCTGCTGACGGCGACGTTCCCGCCTGGGCGCGCAGCGCCGTCTCCGCCCTCTCTGAGGCAGATGTGCTGAACACCTCCGGCAGTTACCTGGAACCCATCACCATGCGGGAATGCGCCCGGCTGCTTTACGCCGCCTGGCAAAAAACTGACAATGGCGAGACCAGCCTGCTGGCCTGGGCCGCGGAGTAAATGCGCCTCTGTGCCGGTGCGGAAGGCTTCCGCACCGGCACACTGTCCGCCATTGTCTGCGATTGCCCGCCGGGCCAAATCTGTCCTTTATAAAACTCCCCCACATGGCGTTGCCGCCATGTGGGGGAGTTTCCCCGTCACGGTCATTCTCAATAGCCCTTCAATTTGAGGTTCTGTCCCCCCACTTCATCAACCGGCCTGTCACACGCCGCAGCGGCGCATACAGCACCAGCGCAATGACAAAGTTCCCGCCGCAGTGCAGCAAGTCAAAGGGAATCCCGGCCACCCACCAAGCCACTGCCGTCTCCCAGCCGCTGAGAAAAATATATGGAATGGCGCACAGCGCCCCAAACAGCAGTCCGAAGACGCCGGAAACCACTGCCATGACCACCGGGTGCGTGTCCTCCGGCAGCAGCGTCACCACCAGCCAGAGAATGGTCCAGACATACAGATACATGATCCACCAGATGCCGAAGCCGTACAGCAACCCCTCCAGCAGAGCAAAGCCGTAAATGATATACAGCGTTTTGCGCCGGAACATTCGGGTATAGAGCATGATCAGCAGCGACACCGGTTCAATATTGGGCAGCGGCGCCATGGCCACCTGGAGGCCGAACAGCAGGGCCGTGCACAGCGCCAGCAGCACCAGTTCCCGTATGCGGGAACTGGGCTCAGTAGCTTTCATAGACCAACTGGAAGCTGTCTCCGTCGGCCACAGGCTGTTGATCCAGCGCGTACATGCCGTACTCCCCGTTGACATAGATGGCCCAGTACACATTGTCGTTCCAATCCGCGGTAACACCGTTGACCGTATACAGGGTGAAGCCGTACTCGCTGTCTTCCCCCTCCAACGTCACAGTATCCGCAATGGCATCTTTCAGATACTCGGCATCGGTGGCGATATCATACGTTTCCGTCGTGCCGTCCTCATAGACGATCTCCAGAGTGATCTGCTTGCTTCCCTCCGCAGTACTGGGGCTGGCAACCTTCCAAACGATAATCACGGCGGCCACCAGTACCACCAGGATCACCACGGCAATAACAATGCGCTTGCTGTTGTTCTTCTTTTTTTGTTCCATAGGTTACTCTCCGTTCTTTCTCTGTTTTCCGCCGGCGGCGCAGGCCTCCAGCTCCGCCACCAGCGCTTCCCTGCCCGTCCCCTTTTCCGCAGAAAAGGGGATGATTTTTGTGTCATCGTCCAATGCCAGGGTTTGACGGATCAACGCCAGATTCGGCGCAATTTCCGACTTTTTCAGTTTGTCCAGCTTGTTCGCCACCACCACAAAGGGGCAGCCGGTCTGCTGAAACCACTGGGTCATACTCTGGTCATTGGCTGTGGGCTTGTGCCGCGCGTCCACTATCTGTACCCCCAGGCTGATACACCCGGAGGCAAAATAAGACTCAATGAGCCGGGCCCACCGGTCTTTCTCCGCTTTGGAAACCTTGGCGTATCCATATCCCGGCAAATCCACGAAATAGACCGTATCATCCACATTGAAGAAATTGATGTGAACCGTCTTACCGGGCTGACCGCCCACGCGGGCAAAATTCTTCCGTCGGAGAATGCAGTTGATCACAGATGACTTACCCACATTGGATCGGCCTGCAAACGCAATCTGCGGCAGATCCTCCCGCCGGAACGCCTGCGCCGTCGTGGCGGAGGTCACAAATTCGACACGTTGAAAATTCATACAGCTGCTTCCTCCCTGGTCTTGTTTTTGCATTGACACACATCCAGACGGCGGACTTTTTCCGAAACCGCAAATTCCTGGCGGCGCCATATACCGACGCGCTCTGTCCGAAATATTTGCCCCGCCGCTGGATATGCAGCCGCTCAAACAAGAATTACTGACGAATCTCCGTCTTGGAGGACTTCTTTGCCTTTTTGGTGGGGAGCAGCTCCGGGATCGGCTCTTCGACGCGCTCCTTGTTGGGGCACTTGGAGAAATCCAGCGCAGTGGACAGCACCGCGTCGGCATTGGACACGGTAATAAAGTTCAGGGAACGGCGCACGGTCTGGTCGATTTCCTCCAGATCCTTCTCGTTTTTCTCTGGAATAATGACGGTTTTAATGCCGTGGCGCAGGGCGGCCATGGTCTTTTCCTTCAGGCCGCCGATGGGCAGTACACGGCCGCGTATGGAGATCTCGCCGGTCATGGCAATATCCCGCCGTACCGGCGCGCCGGTCAGGGCCGACACCATGGCCGTGCAAACCGTGATACCGGCGGAGGGGCCATCTTTGGGCACCGCCCCCTCGGGGAAGTGCACATGAATGTCCTTGGTCTTATAGAAGTCTTCCGGCAGGTTCAGCACGCTGGCCCGGGAACGGATATAACTCATGGCCGCCTGAGCGGACTCTTTCATGACGTTGCCCAGGTTGCCGGTCAATTCCAACTTGCCGGAGCCGTCCATGACGTTGACTTCCACTTCCAGGGTCTCGCCGCCGACGCTGGTCCAGGCCAGCCCTGTGACCACCCCCACCTGATCGGCAGCCGCCAGCTCGTCGGACTGATAGAGCCGCACGCCCAGATACTCTTCCAGGTTGCCGCCGGTGATGGTGATGCGTTTGTCTGTCTCGCCGGTGGCAAATTTCTTAGCCGCCCGGCGGCAGGCCTTGGCCAGCTGCCGCTCCAGATTCCGGACGCCGGACTCCCGGGTATAGCAGGCAATGATCTCCCGCATGGCCGCATCGGTAATGCGCAGCTGAGATTTTTTCAGGCCATGGCGGGCAATCTGCTTCGGCAGCAGATGGTCCTTGGCAATATGGAGCTTTTCCTCATCGGTATAGGAGGACAACTCAATGACCTCCATTCGATCCAGCAGCGGCGCAGGAATGGTAGAAGTGGTATTGGCAGTGGTAATGAACATGCACTCACTCAAATCAAAGGGGATCTCCAGATAGTGATCCCGGAAATTGCTGTTCTGCTCCGCGTCCAGTGCCTCCAGCAGCGCCGAAGACGGATCGCCGCGGTAGTCGCTGCCCAGCTTGTCAATCTCGTCCAGAAGCATCACCGGATTGCGGCTGCCGGCCTGGGAGATCGCGCTGATAATCCGTCCCGGCATAGCGCCGATATAGGTCTTGCGGTGGCCGCGAATGTCCGCTTCATCATGAATCCCGCCCAAGGCCACTCTGGCCAGTTTCCGGTTGAGGCTCTTGGCAATGCTCATGGCGATGGAGGTTTTGCCCACACCGGGAGGGCCTACCAGGCAGATGATCTGCCCTTTCAAATCCGGAGCCAGCTTTTTCACTGCCAGCAATTCCAGGATCCGCTCCTTGACCTTTTCCAGGCCATAGTGGTCTGCGTCCAGCATCTTGCGGCACTTTTCCACATCCACCGTTTCCTTCGTCCTGGTATTCCAGGGAAGTTCCAGGCAGATATCTAAATAGTTTCTCAGCACCGCCGCTTCCGAAGAGCCAGACGGCTGCTTGGACAAACGGCTGACTTCCTTCAGGAGCTTCTGCTCAATCTCTTCGGGCAGCTTCAGCTTCCGGACCTTGGCTTCATAGTCCTCCACCTCTTCGTCCTCGTCATAGTCGCCCAGCTCGTTGTGAATCACTTTCAGTTGCTCACGCAGATAATAGTCACGCTGGTTTTGATTCACGGACTCTTGAACCTTTTCATTCAGTTCGTTCTCCATTTTCAGAATCTGCGTCTCAGAGGCCAGATTCTGGTTGACCATCTCCAGCCGTGCAACGGGATCCAGTTCGTCGAGCACCTTTTGGGTGTCGCCGGAACGCAAATGCATATGCTGGGTGATGAAGTCGGCGATAAAACTGGGATCCGTGGAAGCCAGCACCTGGAGAAAATGCTCCGGCGAGGGCTTGGAGGACAACTCAGTATATTGTTCAAATAAACTATAGCTCTGGCGAATTAGGGCTTCCACTCTGGGATCCGAAGCATCGTATTCCTGATCCGGCACTGTCTCTACCCGGCCCAACAAGTACGGATCCGTCTGGATCATGTCGGTGATGGTGCCACGGATTTTTCCCTCCACCAATACGCGCATTGTTTCGCCGGGCATTTTCAGCACCTGACGCACCTCTGCAATGGTTCCGATTTTATGCAGCTGCTTCCATCCGGGATCGCTCTCCATTAAATCTGTCTGTGCCACAAGAAAGATTTCCTGCTTGCCATTGAGGGCTTCTTCCAACGCACGGATAGACTTGGGCCGTCCCACGTCAAAATGCACCATGGAACCGGGAAATACATTCATTCCCCGCAGCGCCATGACGGGCATCGATTCAGATAACAAGATTTCAGTCACAGGTCGCCACTCCTTTCTCAACTTGACAGGCGTGACCTGTCCATGGCGGCTTTACGCGAATTTAGCACTCCAACCTTTTGAGTGCCAATGACATCATACAGCCAAACGTGAAAATTTGCAAGCCTTTTTTTCGGGATGGCAGCTTATTCACAAAATGTTTTCATTTCGGCCCGCATTCTCTGTCATTTTATTCCTGTGCTGCAAATCCGCCGGTGAAAGAGCTTCCACCGGCGGACACAATGCAATTTCTCAATGTTTGACCTTTCCGCAGTCTCTCTTGCCTGCGGATCAGGACTTCAGCCTTATGCGCGGGTAGAAATGGTCGGTGTCACGCGCAGCTGATTTGGATTGCGAACCAGCTGCGGCTCCGCGCCATCCGTGACGCACGCTCGTGTAATGGTCACCTCCAGCACTGACTTGTCAGAGGGCAGCTCATACATAATCTTATTGAGCAGGCCCTCCACCACCGCCCGCAGGCCCCGGGCGCCGATCTGCCGCGCCATGGCCTGGTCAGCAATGGCATCCAGGGCGTCATCCTCAAAATGCAGCTCGACGCCGTCGTACTCGAATAACTTCTGATACTGCTTCACCAAGGCATTTTTCGGCTCCGTCAGGATCTTCACCATGTCCTCCCGCCGCAGGCTCTGCAGAGAAGTGATGACCGGAAGGCGGCCAACCAATTCGGGAATAATCCCAAATTTCAGCAGATCGTGGGGCTGCACCTGCTGGAACAGCTCTCCCACATCCCGGGCATTCTTACTGGATACAGGCTTGCCAAAGCCAATGGCGGACGTTGCGGTCCGCTTTTCGATGATTTTATCCAGCCCGTCGAAGGCGCCGCCGCAGATAAACAGAATGTTGGTGGTATCAATCTGAATGAAGTCCTGTTGGGGGTGCTTTCGGCCGCCTTGGGGCGGCACGTTGGCCACGGTCCCTTCCAGAATCTTCAGCAATGCCTGCTGTACGCCCTCACCGGACACGTCGCGGGTAATGGAAGTGTTTTCACTCTTGCGGGCAATCTTATCCATCTCATCAATGTAGATGATTCCCCGCTCCGCCAGTTCCACGTCAAAGTCCGCCGCCTGCAGCAGCCGCAGCAGAATATTCTCCACATCCTCGCCTACATAGCCGGCCTCGGTCAGCGTTGTGGCGTCGGCAATCGCAAACGGCACATTGAGAATCTTCGCCAGGGTCTGGGCAAACAGGGTTTTGCCGCTGCCAGTGGGGCCGATCAGCAGAATATTGCTCTTCTGCAGCTCCACATCGTCGGCATCTGTCTCGAAAAAAATCCGCTTATAGTGGTTGTACACCGCCACTGACAGCGCCACTTTGGCATCTTCCTGTCCGACAATGTAGCCGTCCATGTACTCCTTCATTTCTCTGGGTGTCGGCAGCTTATCCGGCACCACAAAGGAGTTGTCCTCTTCCAGCTCCGGCACCATCCCCTCATGGATGATGCTGTTGCACAGCTCCACACACTCGTTGCAGATATACACATTGGGGCCGGCGATCACGCGCTCTACCTGATCCTGCCGTTTGCCGCAAAACGAGCAACGGATCACCCGCGTATTTTCACGCGCCATTTCGTCCCCTCCTTCCGCTCAATTTCACCGTTCATAAATGACCTTGTCAATCAGGCCATATGCGCAGGCTTCCTCCGCGCTCATAAAGTTGTCGCGCTCGCAGTCAGCGGTCACAATCTCCAGGGGCTTTCCGGTGTTTTTCGCCAGGATCTGATTCATCCGCTTTTTAATGGTCTCCAGACGCTTGAGATGAATCGCCATATCGGTGATCTGTCCCTGTGTCCCGGCAGAGGGCTGATGGATCATAATCTCCGCATTAGGCAGTGCCATGCGTTTGCCTTTTGCGCCAGCTGCCAGCAGGAACGCGCCCATGCTGGCCGCCATGCCCACGCAGATGGTGGACACATCGCACTTAATATACTGCATGGTGTCATAAATCGCCATACCATCTGTCACAGAGCCGCCGGGGGAGTTGATGTAGAACTGGATATCCTTATCCGGGTCCTGGGCCTCCAGATACAGCAGCTGCGCCACAATCAGGCTGGCTGTGGTGGCGTTGACCTCTTCCGACAGCATGATAATGCGGTCATTGAGCAGGCGGGAAAAAATATCATAGGACCGCTCTCCGCGGCTGGTCTGCTCTACAACATATGGGACTAAACTCATGGTAATGTCTCCTTTCATCGGGATGAAACATTCTAACCATATCCATAGGGAAATATTCCTGTGTCATGACGTTTCTTCCATCATGACGGAAGTTTGATACTGCCGGAAAAGGCCGCAGCCTTTTCCGGCAAGGGGTATGGTATGACGGTTTACTCGGCGGTTTCCTCTGCAGGTGCGGTCTCTGTCTCTTCTGCGGCTTCTTCCGCAGGGGCTTCCCCGCCGGCCTTGGGCGCTACGGGCACTGCGCTGTCAGTCACAACCTTGGCGGCCTTCCGATTGCGCAGGCCCTCCTTCAGTTCGTCCTCCGGGACATAGATCTTCACCTGCTCCAGCTCCAGGCCGTTCTCGTCGGCCATCTTCTGATACTGCTCTTCCAGTTCTTCGGCGGACACTTCAATGCCCTCCAGCTCGGCAATCTTCTCCAGCACCAGGTCGCCGCGGAGCTGATTTTCCGCCACGGAGCGCATGCTGTTGCGCATTCCGCTAATCTCCATGCCGAACATATTGGCATAGCTCTGCAGATCCATGCCGTTCATCTGGAGCTGATACTCAAAGTCCTTCATGACGCGGTCGAGCTGCTCTTCCACCATGCAGGCCGGAATGTCCACGGTCATGTTTTTGGCAGCGGCCTCTACACAGGCGTTGGAGAAGTCGGAATTCACAGCGGTCTCCTTGCTCTCAGTCTGCTTCTTGCGGATATCGGCACGCAGCTCCTCCATGGTGTCGAACTCAGAAACGTCCTTGACGAACTCGTCGTCCAGCTCCGGCAGTTCCGTCTCCTTGACCTCATGCACCTTGCATTTGAAGACCACGGGCTTGCCCGCCAGCTCCGGCGTATAGTCCTCGGGGAAGGTCAGCTCCACATCCTTCTCCTCGCCGGCGCTGACGCCGATGAGCGCCTCTTCAAAGCCGGGAACAAAGCTGCCGGAACCAATCTTCAGGCTGTAGTTCTCACCCTTACCGCCCTCGAAGGGCACACCGTTGTCAAAGCCTTCAAAGTCGATGACCGCAGTGTCTCCGTTCTGAATGGGGCGGTCCACAGTGGAGATCCGGGCATTGCGCTCCCGCATGCGCTCCAGCTCCGCGTCAATTTCGGACTCAGAGACGGAAACCTCGCCCTTCTCCACTTCCAGGCCCTTATACTGTCCCAGCGTAACCACCGGATACAGCGCAGTCTCCACAGTCAGCACCAGCGCCCCGTCCTCCACATTCAGGTCGGAGATGGACGGCTGTCCTACCACTTTCAATTCGCTGGACTTGACCGCCTCGTCATAGGCGTCGGGGAACAGAATATTCACGGCGTCCTCATAGAAGATGGTGGCGCCATACATCCCCTCGACAATCTTCCGGGGAGCCTTGCCCTTCCGGAAGCCAGGGACATAGATGTCCTTGCGGTTGTTCTTGTACGCCTGGTTCAAAGCGCCCTCGAAGGCAGCCTTGTCAAACTCCAGGACCAGCTTTGCAGTATTATTTTCGGCTTTTTCCACGCTTTTGACGTTCATGGTTTCGATTCCTCCTGTATCTATTGACCGCCGCATGCCGTGCGGGGCCATTGTATACGTGTGCAACTAAGTCATTGTAGCAGATATGGGCGAAAATATCTACAACTTTTTTTAAATTTTCAGCGCTTCCCTCACGGCAGCACCAGTACCGGCGTAAAATTCACCGCATCGGCAGACACCATCCGATATTCCACCCCATCTACAACGCCCTGAACAGCCAGCTTGTGGCTGTCGGAATGCAGATGGCCGTAATAGCACCGGCGAACGCCGTACTTGGCCAGCAGCTCCAGGATCTCCGGGCAGCGATAGCCCCGGTAGAGGGGAGGATAGTGGAGGAAACAGAATTTCTCCCGGTCCCCTGCCGCCTGCAGCGACGTCTCCAGGCGGCACATCTCCCGCCGGAACACCTTTTCATCGTGGGTGCCCTGCTTGTCCTCTTCAAAGAACCAGCCCCGGGTACCACACAAAGCCACATCTCCATAGAACCAGCAGTTGTTATGCAGCAGTTCCAGGTTGGAAAACCCGTGCTCCTGACAGAATTTTTGAAACTTGGCGGCCGTGGACCACCAATAGTCGTGATTGCCCTTTACCAGCAGTTTTTTCCCAGGGATAGCATTGATGAAAGCGAAGTCCTCCACGGCGTTCTGCAGCCCCAGACTCCAGCTGGCGTCGCCCACCAGGACCAGGGTGTCCTCCTGCGTCAGAATGCGCAGGCCCTGCTTCAGTTTGTCCAGATAGCCGACCCAAGCGCCTCCAAACACATCCATGGGCTTGTCGGTACCCAAGGAAAGATGCAGGTCTCCCAGTGCGTATAACGCCATTCGCCGCCTCCGTTCTTTTATTCGCTCTTTTCTTTATAATAATTGACCATATCCATCAGGCCATAAGCGCAATGCTGTACGGCACAGCGGGTGATGCCCTCCCGGACAAAGCCCAGCTTTTCCAGCATCCGCATGGACCCTGTGTTGGACGCATACACCTCTGCCAACACCAGCCGGTTTCCATCGGCAAAACAGGCTTCAGCCACTGCCTCCACCGCTTCACTGGCAAGGCCCTGCCTGCGGTGATTCCGGTGCAGGAGATAGCCAACCTCTTTTGCCGGGACCGCCCGGTCTTCTCTCCGGAAGGGACGCAGCAGCAGCCGTGACGTCTCAATGTAACGCTTCACAGGTGTTTACCGCAAAAAATCCAGCACAACGGTTTCCATCTGCTCCTTTTCGGTCACGCCCTCAAACCGCGGGGTCTTGCCGCGCAGCGCCGCCAGGCGCCGGGGCGCCTGCACGCCAGAGACGGCCTGAAGCTGATCGATGCGGTCCACACTGTTTTCCACCGGCGTTTGGCCGATGGCCTCCAGCACGCTGTCGCAGAACTTATACGGGCTGGCCGTCGAGGCAAACACCGCCGGTGTCTGATCGCCTGTCTCCGCCCGATAGTCCGCCAAAACCTTGGCAGCCACCGCCGTATGCGGGTCAATGAGATACCCGTTGGCATAGAGCCGGCCAATGGTGGCGCTGGTAGACTCCTCGTCGCAGAAGCCGCCATAGAAGAGGTCCTGAAGCCGGGCTTTCATATCCGGGCGAATCTCGTAGCGGCCGGCGGTACCCAGCTGCTCCATATATGCCCGCACCTGCCGGTCGTCGCCGCCGCACAGTTCAAAGAGCATCCGCTCCAGATTGGAGGACACCAGGATGTCCATGGACGGGGACATGGTGGTGTGGAAGGGCCGGTTCTTATCATAGATACCGGTCCGGATGAAATCGGTCAGCACGTCGTTGCAGTTGGACGCACAGATCAGCTTGCCAACCGGCACGCCCATCTTTTTGGCATAATAGCAAGCCAAAATATTCCCAAAGTTTCCAGTCGGCACGCAGAAATTCACCGGATCGCCGAGAGCCACAGCCCCGCTGCTGCACAAATCGCAATAGGCAGACACATAGTACACAACCTGCGGCAGAATCCGCCCCCAGTTGATGGAGTTGGCGGAAGACAGGAAAAAGCCGCGGTCCGCAAGCTCCCGGCGAATCTGTTCGTCTGAGAAAATCCGCTTGACGCCGGTCTGGGCATCGTCAAAATTCCCCACCACCGAGCAAACGCCCACGTTCTGCCCTTCCTGGGTCACCATCTGAAGCTTCTGAATGTCCGATACGCCGTCCTTCGGGTAAAAGACCATGATTCTGGTCTGGGGCACGTCAGCAAAGCCCTCCATGGCCGCCTTACCCGTGTCGCCGGAAGTGGCCACCAGAATACAGGCGGTTTTCTCCTCGCCGGTCTTTTTCAGGCTGGCGGACAGGAGCTGCGGCAGCATTTGCAGCGCCATATCTTTAAACGCGCTGGTGGGGCCGTGCCACAGTTCCAGGCACCAGGTATTTGCGTCCACTTGCCGCAGCGGAGCCACGGCGGGATGGTCAAATTTTTCGGCGCTGTAGGCAAAGTCCGCGAACTGTCTCAGCTCCTCGGGGGTAAAATCATCCAGATATTTGCCCATAATGCATGCCGCGCGGGCGGGATAGGACATGCCGCACAGCGTCTGCAGCTCCTCTGCAGACAGCGCAGGGAACTGAACAGGCGTAAACAAACCGCCGTCCCGGCTCAGCCCCATTTTAATGGCCTCAGCAGCCGAAAACCGCAGGCTGGCGTCTCTCGTGCTCAAATACTGCATAAGCGTTTCACAACCTCACATGTTTTAGTGTAGAGGGCGGAGCGTGAAGCGCAAAGCGCCAATTGTGGAGCGCTTCCCTCTTCATGCTTTCCTCTTAACAGAACGCGTTTTCAATATGGCGCAGCGCCGGGCGCCGGGTCTGCGTCCCCTCCGGAGCATAGACCTCAATCACATCAAACCGGGGCTGGAGAGCCGTCTCATGCTCGGCCAGCCAGCACAGGGCCGTGTTCCGCAGCCGCTCCTGCTTGGCGGCGGTGACAAATTCTCCCGCTCTGGCGAACCGGCTGTTCCGGCGGAGCTTGACCTCCACAAACACCAGATACTGCGCATTGCGTACGATCAGATCGATCTCGCCGTAGCGGCTGCGGTAGTTTGTCTCCACCAGCGCATAGTGCTTTTCTTGCAGATATGCGGCGGCCACCGCTTCCCCCCAACGGCCAGCTTCACTGTTTTTCGCCATAAAACTTTTTTAAAAACGTCCGGCGGTGAATGGGGCACGGACCGAATTCGGCAATGGCGGCGTAGTGCCGCTTGGTAGGATACCCCTTATGAATCTCGAATCCATACTGCGGATACTGCGCCGCCATGGATTCCATGTACCGGTCCCGGGTCACCTTGGCCAGAATCGAGGCGGCGGCAATGGAAGCCGACAGGCTGTCACCCTTGACAACCGTCTTGACCGGCAGTCCAAAATCCTTTTCCCGGTTGCCATCGATGAGCGCCAGCTGGGGCCGCGGCTCCAGCTGGGCCATAGCCCGCTCCATGGCCAGAAACGTAGCTTGGAGAATATTGACCTCGTCAATCTCCGTATGAGAAGCAAAGGCAATGCCATAGCTGATCGCCCCGGCAGTGATGACGTCGAACAGCTCGCGCCGGCGTTTGTCCGTCAGTTTTTTGGAGTCGTTCAGCCCTGGAATTTCCAGTTCCTTCGGCAGGATCACAGCGGCGGCGCACACCGGTCCGGCCAGGGGGCCGCGGCCTGCCTCATCCACGCCGCAGATCCATGACAGCCCCTGGGCAAAATACTGGCGTTCAATGGCCCACAGATCTACGACTGGCATGGCGCATCCCCCTCCGCACAGATCTCCGGTCCCTCAAAGGTGAACCGGCCCAGCTTGCCGCTGCGGTATTCCTCCAGCAGGACGCGGGCCATGCGTTCCGTGTCGATTTCCGCCCGCGCCATCAGGAAGCCCCGTTTCCGGCCCGCCGCTTCCAGCAGTTCATAGCCCTTGGCGTCCGGTGGCAGATCGATTTTATAGCGTTCGCGCACTGCGTCAGGGTACCGCTGCCATAGCCGTTCAAACAGGCCGCAGGCCAGCGTCTCCATGTCCAGGATATCGTCCTTCACCGCGCCGGTGTAGGCCAGCTTCATGCCCACTTCCTGATCCTCAAACTTCGGCCAGAGGATGCCGGCAGTGTCCAACAATTCCAGGCCGTCGTCCACCACTACCCACTGTTTGCCGCGGGTGACACCGGGGCGGTTTTCTGTCTTGGCGCCCTTGCGTTTTGCCACTTGGTTAATAAATGTGGATTTTCCCACGTTGGGGATCCCCACCACCATCACCTTCAGCGTCCGGCCCACCTGTCCCTTGGCGGCATAGCGCTCCAGTTTGTCTTTGAGCAGCTCCCGCACCGCCGGAGCAAATTGGTTGATGCCCTTGCGGCTTTTGCAGTCCGTCTCCACCACCACATGGCCTTGGCTGCGAAAATAGGCCGCCCAGCGCTTTGTCTCGGCAGGGTCCGCCATATCAATACGATTGAGAATAATCATGCGGGGTTTCTCGCCGCAGATGGAAGCGATGTCCGGATTACGGCTGGAATATGGAATGCGGGCATCCAGCAGCTCACAGACTGCATCCACCAGCTTCAGGTCACTCTCCATCTGCCGCCGCGTTTTG
This sequence comes from uncultured Oscillospiraceae bacterium, assembly GCA_965120355.1. Lineage (GTDB taxonomy): Bacteria > Bacillota > Clostridia > Oscillospirales > Oscillospiraceae > CBCPMX01. The sequence goes on along the minus strand of CBCPMX010000187.1, from coordinate 2,146 downwards.
GTCATGTGCCCGGGGTACCATTGAATATTCATTTCACAACTCCGATCTGGTTCAGCGGCCACACTGTGGCGATCACCTTCCCCAATACATAACGGGTATCCACCATACCAATGCTGGGATCCCGGCTGTCGGTACTGTGGTTGCGGTTGTCGCCCATGACAAAAATACAGCCCTCTGGCACCGTAATCGGATATTCCCACGTCATATAATAGGAAGGCCAGGTCATGGGCTCATTGATATAGGGTTCATCCAACGTCACCCCATCCACCGTCACCGTCCCGGCATCAAAGTCGATATCCACTGTCTGGCCCTCCGTGGCGATGACGCGCTTGACAATGGCCTGATCCTCGTCATAAGAAGGCACCCGCAGTACCACAATGTCGCCGTTTTTAATGTCATGGTAGAAGAAATTGCTCAGCAGCGCCACATGATCCCCCTCCAGCAGCGTCGGAGTCATGGACACACCGACCACGCCCACCAGACGGATGCAGAACACAAAAAAGATGGTCACAAAGGTCAGGCAAACCGCCAAATCATGGATCCAGTTGTAGAAATCCAGGGCATAGTTGGCAGGTTTCTTTTCTTCTCCGGCAGAGCGTCCTGCACGGGCAGGTCTCTGGTCCTTCCGTTCTTCCCGCTGGACAGGCTGCAGCGGCTCCGGTTCCTGCGCAGCGGCGGGGTCCAGCAGCTCTTTGATCTCGTCCAGCTCCGCGTCAAAATTGCGGCCGCTGTTCGTTTCATTGGACATGGCTTTCAATCCTTTCCGAATGGACGTGCGCCGGTCCGGCGGTCCGCGCCGGCGCAATCTGCACATCGTAAACCTGAGAATTCATTATACACGAAAAAAGCGCCGGTGAAAAGAGCCATTTGTATTTTTTGTTTCCCTGTTTCTGCGCATATTGAACGGGGACGGGCCATAGAGTGTGAGGAAGGGATGTGATGGTATGGGATACCGGCGTGACAAGGAACCGGTGGATCTGTTTTTGCCGCGGCTGATCATCTGCGGCGTCCTTTGCCTGGCGGCCCTGGCGGCACGCTGCTGGGCTCCGGCGGCATTGGAGCAGGCCCGGCAGGTACTGCTGGGCGGCGAAGAAGCCCGGGCCGCCTTCTCTCAATTCACGCAATCCGTGGCCGAAGGAGAAAAGGTAGTAGCGGCGTTTTCCGACCTGTATGACGCAATCTCAGACGGGGAGGCCGGCAATGGGCAGTAAATTTGAGGTCACGCCTGGCTTTATTCTCGTCCTGGCAGCGGTATACTGCGTGGATCCCGGCGGGTTGCTGCCGGCATTTTTGCTGGGGGCAGGGCTTCACGAACTGGGGCATCTGGCAGTTCTGGCCCTGTACCGTCAGCCCATTCACCGCTTGCGGCTGACGGCCATGGGCGCAGTACTGGAAACGGATACGCTCCCCTATGGGCAGGAATTTTTCTGCGCCCTGGCAGGACCGGCTGCAAATCTGGTGCTGTTCGCCTGCCTGCGGCGGGTTTGGCCAACGGCGGCAGTGGTGTCTCTGGGCCTGGGTCTGTTTAATTTACTGCCTATTTGGCCCTTGGACGGGGGCCGTGCCCTGGCAGCCCTGGCGGAGCGCTTCACTTGCCCGGAGGAGAGCGCCGTGATCACCACCATTGCCGCCGGCGGCGCCATGGCGTTTCTGATTCTGGGCGCGGCAGCCGCCTCCTGGTGGTTCCGGTTGGGAATTTGGCCGCTGCTGCTGGCCGGATGGGTTGTTTTGCGTGCTATGGGGGCATCCCACGCAGAACATGCAGCACAGGGTCAAACCTTCCCTGCAAAAATTTTCAGAAAAACTTGAAAAAAAGATTTGACAAATCCGCTGTCACCGTATATAATATCCAAGCATCACACGGTGCTTTGGCCCGGTAGTTCAGTCGGTTAGAACGCCAGCCTGTCACGCTGGAGGTCGTCGGTTCGAGCCCGATCCGGGTCGCCATCAGGGGGTTGCTACGCAGCCCCCTGCCATATGCCTCTGTAGCTCAGTTGGTAGAGCAGCGGACTGAAAATCCGCGTGTCGTTGGTTCGATTCCGACCGGAGGCACCAGCGATGCGGGTGTAGCTCATCCGGTAGAGCGCCACCTTGCCAAGGTGGAGGTAGCGAGTTCGAGCCTCGTCACCCGCTCCAACACAAATAA
>CBCPMX010000186.1:0-2677 GCA_965120355.1 uncultured Oscillospiraceae bacterium | reverse complement strand
ATTAACAGAAGAATTTTCGTGCAAAACATCCAAAAATGTGGTATAGTAAGTTTAAACAGTGAAAGATGAATGGAGGCGTGAAGATGGAACCGTTTGACTATTATCCACTGATGATTGGAAAAACGTTGCTGCAAAAGGTTCTGCCGTTTGCCGTACAGGGCGAAGGCAGTGCGAAACCTGAAGATATGCTGCGGCTTATGACGGAGTTCAAGTATGCATTGGTCTTATACGCCGCCTTCAGTACGCCAGAGGAGAATGTGGAACATACAGTCAGAGTACCGGCAGGATTGTGCGAGCAATTGAGCCGGGAATATGGGATTGCGCCTTTCGAATTTATGGACCGGCAGATGGGGATCCTCTGTCTGCGGGACTGTGATTGGAATCAGGTTCGGAAACTTGTACTGGAAAAAGAGCAGGCTATTGGAGCCGTTTTGCAGGATTGGCGGGTGCGGACCGGGAACCTCGTGAACGTCTCGTTTGGACGGCCTTTCATCGGCTTGATGAATTTACAGGATGCGTATTCGGAGATCATCAATTCCACGGTTGTGTTTTCCTTGCGTCCGGGGAAGGCCGTGACCTCGGAATATGACATTGTCAGCGATCCCGCCCTTGTGAAAGACCCTTATCCCAGATCTGAAATTGAACGGCAGCTTGCGGACGCCGTGTTCAATTTGGAACTTCGAAAGGCGAAAGAGATCATGGGAAAGATCATGGATTATGAAATGGCAACCATGCGTTTGAAGCTGTCTTTTTTGCCGCGGATGAGCGTCCGTGTGGAATGGATACTGATCGTTCTGCGGGTTCCGCGCAATTCCGGGGAAAACCAGAGCGCGGAAATCTACCATTATCCCAGCCTGATCAAATACGCGGAAAGCAACGCCCGGGGCAGAGAGCTTATCGGCGAATTTTTTGACAAGCTGGAAGAATACTATAATGCATTTCGGTTTAACATTGGCAAGGACATTACGCAGATCACTGATTTTATCAAGCGGTATGCCGGCGATTCCAATCTCAGCGCTACAGTCATCTGCGACCGGTTTCGCATCAGCCCGTCCTATCTGTCCCATATGTTCAAAAAACGCACCGGCGTCAAGCTGGTGGATTATATTCATCATGTGCGAATCGCCAACGCAAAAGCGTTGCTGGAGAATTCCACATACACGATTACAGAGATTAGTACGATGGTCGGATATCGCGGCAATTCCGCTTTTGCAACGAAATTCAAAAAATATGAGTCTATTACGCCACGGGAATACCGGGAGCGCGCGAACCGCAGGCGGACAGGTCGATCGTGAAAGGGGGTTCACATGAAAGAGCATGGAAGCAGTGCGCGCGACACCACGAAAGGGAGATCAAGAGGGTGAAACGATTGATCCACAGGTTTGAAGCATGGGGACAGTTCACCCACAAAAGCAACCGGCAACAGGAGAGAGCTGTTCATGTGCAAGCGGCGAGATACTATCTGTCGCACCGCTCCCACAGTTATTTTAGAATGGACAAATCATAGCACTTGCAGTTTGGATACTTGCAGAACAGTACCGCAATCCTCAGCGACACAGCGGAATCCATAACAGAAACATCGTGGCCGAAACCGGGCGGGGGACTTCCCTTGCCTGGTTTGCGTTTGCTCGCAGTACAGAATAAGAACAATTTGTTAAATTCAAAAGCGTGCTATTGACATTTAACCAAAAGCGTGCTATTATTGTGCCAATGTAAGGGGGTGATACAGATGACGCTCCAGAATTCCTGCGGCGCACTTCTCAAGCAGATTAACGACGAGCTGGAGAAGCAGGCCAACAACAGCCTGCGTGCGGATGACCTTACGGTGTCCCAAGTAGGGGTGTTGCTGGCACTGGACCGGACAGAAGAGAAATAGATTACCCTGAAGGAGCTGGAAAAGGTCATCCATGTGGCCCAGTCCACAGCGGCCGGGATCGTCTCCCGGCTGGAGCAGAAGGGCTTTGTGGAGTGCTTTGGCTCGGCCTGGGACCGGCGGGTCAAGGTGGTCCGGCTCTCCGAGGCCGGCGCCCAGCGGTGCCGGGTATCGGAACGGGGCATGGCGGAGGCGGAAGCGCATATTCTGTCATCCCTGACCGAAGCTGAACGGGAGATCTTCACCATGCTGCTGCGCAAAGTTCGGGACTCCCTGACTTGAATGCCTGCCCGGCTGCGGGCATTCAAATTGCTTATATCAATAGCACGCTATTAACAGTTTGCTAACAATTTGACTGTCGTTTTTCTGTGAGGGAGGAACAATCATGCAGAAACTCATTCGGTACTTAAACCGCCGGCAGTGGGCTATGATCGCGGCCAGCATCGCCTTCATTGTAGTCCAGGTCTGGCTGGACCTGAAGCTGCCGGACTATATGTCATCCATCACCACGCTTGTCCAGACCGAAGGGAGCGCTATGGCGGACATCCTGATCCAGGGGGGCTATATGCTGTTGTGCGCCCTGGGCAGCGGCGTGGCGTCGGTCATCGTGGGGTACTTTGCCGCCCAGGTGGCGGCAGGTCTGGCGATGAGGCTGCGGGGGGAGGTCTTTGACAAGACTTTGGACTTTTCTCTGGAGGAGGTGGATCGGTTCTCCACTGCCAGCCTCATCAACCGCACCACCAACGACATCACACAAATTCAGAACCTGGTTGCGATGGGCCTCCAGGCCATCGTGAAGGCCCC
>CBCPMX010000185.1:0-15052 GCA_965120355.1 uncultured Oscillospiraceae bacterium | reverse complement strand
GTTTGAAATCGCCGTTACTGCGGATGCCATCGAATTTACCACACTTGGATATGGACACAGGGTCGGCCTGAGTCAATACGGGGCGGAGGCTATGGCCCAGGCGGGCAGCTCCTATGAAGAAATTTTGCTGCATTACTATACAGGTGTCAGCCTGATACAGTTTGCAGATCTGGATGACAGATAAAAAAAGCCCCTCTGCCAAAAGGCAGAAGGACTTGGTTTCTGGACTTTTACAGCAGGTTCAACACGAAGGTCAGGACAATGAACACCAGCGCGACCCACTTAGTGGCCTTGGCCAGCTTGGCGTCCAGAGAATGGGACTTGTTTTTGGTCATAAAGGTGTCTGCGACACCGGCGATAGCGCCGGACAGGCCCGCGTTCTTACCGGACTGCAGCAGAACCACTGCAATCAAAAACAGGGACGCCAGAACCTGAATGATGGTCAGGAAAAGAGTCATAAGAACCTCCAAAAGTTCGCCGTGGGGCGACGCCGGGTTTGCGGCACACGGCGAGCCGAAATGAAAAGATCCACAGGTTTATACAGCCTTGTCTGGAATCGGAGATTGCACCTCTGCCTGAAGAATAGATGTTCGGCCTTTGGGTGCAGTACCAATTTTCAGATAAGGTCTAATTACGCAAACTCTATATTACCATACTGTTTTCTGTTTTGCAAGCGAAAATTTACAGAATCTCGGGGCGTTCGGTTGCGAAAAGCGCTTCCACCAGCGCTGCCGGCAGTGCCTGCACCGGTGACGGCACAGGAGCCTCCGGTGAAATCTCTGCCAGCGTCAGCTCCCAATAAGTCACGTCCCACCAGCGGCCCAGCTTGCTGCCGGCATTGTGCAGCACACCTGCCGGTGAAAAGCCCATTGCCCGATGAAAGGCTTCGCTGCCCGCATTGGGGTGGGTGATGAGCGCGAAAACGGTCCGGTATCCCTGTGCCCGCAGCAGCGCCAGCAAGATCTCATACAGCCGGCGGCCCAGACCGCGGCGGCGGGCCTGCATGTCCAGATAGATGGACAACTCCGCAGACCAGGCATAGGCGGCACGCTCGTGGAAATGGCTCACATAGGCATAGCCCAGCAGCCGCCCGTCTTCCTCCGCAACAAGCCATGGCAGATCCTTCTGCACAGCGGCAATCCGGCGGCAGAACTCGCCGGCATCGGGAGGTTCATATTCAAAGGTAATGGCGGTGTCCCGCACATAAGGGGCATACAGAGCCGCCATGGCCCCGGCGTCGGACGCGGCTGCAAACCGCACACGGATCATGATTTTGTCGCCCAATTGCCGGTGGCGGCACAGGTGAGGTAGGCGTTGATGAAGCCATCCAGATCGCCGTCCATGACCGCGTTGATATTGGTGTTTTCAAAGCCGGTGCGGGTGTCCTTGGCCAGAGTATAGGGCATGAAGACGTAGGAACGGATCTGACTGCCCCATTCAATTTTTTTCTGGTCGCCCTTGATGTCGGAAATCTTGTCGTAGTGCTCCCGCTCTTTAATCTCCACCAGCTTGGAACGCAGCATCCGCATGCAGTTTTCTTTGTTCTGGAATTGACTGCGCTCCGTCTGACAGGCCACCACAATGCCGGTGGGTTTGTGAATCAGCCGGACGGCGGACGAGGTCTTGTTGATGTGCTGGCCACCGGCGCCAGAGGAACGGTAGACCTGCATTTCAATGTCCTCCGGACGTATCTCTACCTCCACGTTGTCGTCGATTTCGGGAATGACCTCCACAGCGGAGAAGGAAGTATGGCGCCGGCCTGACGAGTCAAAAGGAGAAATTCGTACCAGCCGGTGTACGCCGTTTTCACTCTTGAGAAAACCGTAGGCGTTGGGGCCTTCAATTAAAATATCGGCAGACTTCAGTCCGGCTTCGTCGCCGTCCAGATAGTCCAGAATTTTATAGGTGTAGCCATGGCGCTCTGCCCAGCGGGTGTACATCCGGTAGAGCATTTCGCACCAGTCCTGGGCCTCGGTGCCGCCGGCGCCGGCGTGGAATGACAACAGCGCGTTGTTGGAATCATATTCGCCGGTGAGCAGGGTTTCCAACCGGGCGTCCTCCATCCGCTTTTCCAGAGAGGCATAACCGGATTCCAGTTCCGGCAGCATGGAGTCGTCGTTTTCCTCCAGGGCCATCTCACAGATGGTGTACAGGTCTTCCCAGTCGGCGCACATTTTTTCATAGTTGCTGCATTTGTTTTCCAGGGCTTTGGTGCGCTGGAGTACTTTCTGGGAGTTATCCAGGTCATTCCAAAATCCTTCGGCAGCGGCCATGGCGTGGAGCCGCTCCAGCTCATCCTTGGCGGAAGCCAGTCCCAGAGATGCCTCCAAAGCTTCCAGGCCGGGCTTCAAGTCGTTCAGCTTATTCTTATATTCGTCGAATTGGATCATCATACACATATCACTCTCAAACTCAAAAAGTTTGCCGCAGGACCGCTGCGGCGTAAATTTGCGCATACTACCAATTAGTATACCACACAGATATGGGATTTTCAACAGGAGATCAGCGGGAACCGGCAATGTTTCCGAAAGAAGTGCGGCCATGGCGGAGCCGGAAGCAGGGGCCGCTTGTGCGGCGTTCCGGTGATGCTGGGGTTAAGACGTCTCTGAATTTCAGGCTGATTTGCCGATTTTTCGGCAGATCGGCTTGACATTTTGTCCACAGAAAATATAATAGAGGGCAGAACTGTGGCGCGGACAGCCTGTCTGCGAGGGAAATTGGAGGAATCCTAATGACGTATTTTGAGGAGATGGAAGCGCGCATTCCCAAGGGCCGGGTTCGTACGCGCTTTGCCCCTTCCCCCACCGGGTATATGCATGTGGGCAATTTGCGTACAGCGCTGTATACCTATTTGATTGCCCGCCATATGGGCGGCGAGTTCATCCTGCGTATCGAAGACACGGATCAGGGCCGTCTGGTGGAAGACGCAGTGGATGTCATTTATAAAACTTTGCAGGAATGCGGCTTGGAGCACGATGAGGGGCCCGATGTGGGCGGCCCTGTCGGCCCCTATATCCAGACTGAGCGCCGCGGCATATATGGCAAGTATGCGGAGCTGCTGGTGGAAAAAGGCGCGGCGTATCGCTGCTTCTGTGAGAAAACTGCCTCTGAAGAGGACACTGGGGACTTTGACCGCGGCGAGGATCCCTGCCGCACCCTCAGCCCAGAGGAGATCCAGGCCCATCTGGATGCCGGCCATCCCTATGTTATTCGACAGAAAATCCCCCGAGAGGGAAGCACCACCTTTGTGGACGCCGTATATGGGGAAATCACAGTCCCCAATGCCGATCTGGACGACCAGATTCTGATGAAATCAGACGGCCTGCCCACATATAACTTTGCCAATGTCATTGACGACCATCTCATGGGGATTACACATGTGGTGCGCGGCAGCGAATACCTGTCCTCTGCGCCGAAATACAATTTGCTGTATCAGGCGTTTGGCTGGGAGATTCCAACTTATATTCACTGTTCTTCCGTCATGATTCAGGACGCGGAAACCCATACGGTGCGCAAAATGTCCAAGCGCAAGGGTGATCCGTCCTATGAGGATCTGATCGAGCAGGGCTATCTCTCCAAAGCTGTGGTCAACTATGTGGCCCTGTGTGGTTGGAGCCCAGGCGGAGAGCAAGAGATTTTTACCATGCCCGAGCTGATTGAAGCGTTTGATATCAAGGGAATTTCCAAATCGCCTGCGGTATTTGACCTGGCCAAGCTGAAGTGGATGAACACCGAGTATCTCAAAGCCATGGAACCGGATGCCTTTTACGAAGCGGCCCTGCCGTATCTTCGCAAGGCCATCCCTACTGCGCAGATTGACTTGCGGGCTGTAGCGGCGCTGGTCCAGTCCCGGTGCGAGGTGCTGACGGATCTGCCGGAACGGGTGGATTTCCTGGAGGCGCTGCCGGAGTATGACATCGCCATGTACACCCATAAAAAGATGAAGACCAACGCAGAAAACTCCCTGACCTCACTGCAGGCTGTTGTGCCTGCTCTGGAGGCGCTGACGGATTGGAATGAAACGACCATCCACGATGCGCTGTTTGGGGTTGTGGCGCAGCTGGGGGTCAAAAACGGCGTGGTGCTGTGGCCGGCCCGCGTGGCTGTCTCAGGTAAGCAGTCCACTCCCGGCGGCGCTGTGGAGATCTGCGCGCTGCTGGGCAAAGAGGAATCTCTGCGCCGTCTGCGCGACGGCATTGCCCGGCTGTCTTAAGTTCCCGATATTGACACCGGCGGATGCCTACAATGGATACTGGCTGCAGGCCGCCGCGGAGCAATTGACTCCGCGGCGGCCTGCGGCATCCGGAATGTGAAGAGATACAAGAAAATATTCTTCCATCCCGTCGGATTTTGCGCTATAATGGGAGACAGTGTGAAGGAGCGAGTGTTATGAAAAAGCAGGGATTCAATAATGAACAGTATCTGCGTACCCAGTCGGAGCAGATTAAAAAACGGATTGCCCAATGCGGCGGAAAGCTGTATCTGGAGTTTGGCGGGAAATTGTATGACGACAACCACGCCTCCCGTGTGCTGCCCGGTTTTCAGCCGGACAGCAAAATGCGGATGCTGTTGCAGCTGCGGGAACAGGCAGAGGTGGTCATCTGCATTAACGCCAACGACATTGAGCGGCCCAAAACCCGCGGCGATTTGGGCATTACCTATGAGCAGGAAGTGCTGCGGCTCATTGACATCTTCCGCAGCTATGATTTGTCTGTATGCGGCGTAGTGCTGACCCAATTTGCCAGTCAACCTGCGGCAGAAGCCTTTGAAAAGCATTTGGCGGCGCTGGGGGTACGCCACTACCGCCATTATGCCATTGAGGGCTATCCCACCAATCTGGATGCCATTGTCAGCGACGCCGGCTATGGCCGGAATGCGTATATTGAAACAACGCGGTCACTGGTGGTGGTGACGGCGCCCGGACCCGGTTCCGGAAAACTGGCGACCTGTCTGTCTCAGCTGTACAATGAGCACCGCCGCGGTCACGTTGCCGGTTACGCCAAGTTTGAAACGTTCCCCATCTGGAACCTGCCGCTGAAGCATCCGGTGAATTTGGCTTATGAAGCCGCTACAGCGGACCTGGCCGACGTGAATATGATCGACCCCTTCCACCTGGAGGCCCATGGAGAGCTGGCGGTGAATTATAACCGGGATGTGGAGGCCTTCCCCCTGCTCAAGGCGATCTATGAACGAATCTATGGCGGGACGCCCTACCAATCGCCGACGGATATGGGCGTCAATATGGCGGGCTACTGCATCTATGATGACGATGCAGTTTGCGCCGCAGCCCGGGAGGAAATTATCCGCCGCTATTATGCGGCGCTGAAAGACGGCGCCCAGGGCAAGAGTGTGGATGATGCGGTCTACAAGCTGAAGCTGCTGATGCAGCAGTCCGACGTGACAACGGCGGACCGCCGTGTGGCGCAGCTGGCGCTGGAGGTGGAGGCTCGCACTGGCGGTCCTGCCGCCGCCATAGAACTGCCAGACGGTTCCGCTGTGACGGGCAGAACCACGCAGCTCATGGGTGCTTGCGCCAATGCGCTGGTCAACGCCATGAAAGTACTGGGAGGCATTGACGATGCCATTCACCTGCTTTCGCCGGAGATCATTGCCCCCATTCAGACGCTGAAAACCTGCCACCTGGGCAGCACCAATCCGCGGCTGCATACTGACGAGATGCTGCTGGCGCTTTCCGTATGTGCCGTTAACGATGAAAACGCCAAGTTGGCGCTGCAGCAGCTGGACAAGCTGCGGGGATGCGAGATGCACAGTTCCGTGATTCTTTCGGCGGTGGACGAGGGGGTGTTCCGGAGCCTTGGCGTGAATTTGACCAGCGAGCCGAAACATGAGGGGACGAAGCTGTTCCATAAATCGTAACGAATCTGCACCAGCGCAAAAAGCCCGAATGTACACGATCCCGCATAGCGGGATCGCAGGTACAGACGGGCTTTTTCGGATTTGTCGACGTGTGGACACGCCGGGCTTACTGTTCGCTGTCTCTTCACCGGAGCAGATGAAGCAGGTTCCAATGACGCTGCCTGGTACCGGCGTGTTTACCGCTGGAAAATATGCAGCGAACAGGGGAACCTTTTCCGGCATTCTGCGTCCAAAGGCATAAAAGACCCAAAAAGAGGGGTATTCTGATGCATACCGGATTTCCCGCGCAGCTGGAGACGCCGCGTTGCCATATTACGCGCTTTGGTTTGGAGGACTGCGGGCCGGCGGCTGCGCTGTTCCGCTCCGGCCTGGTGCGCCAATACCTGGGCGGTCCGCTGCCGGCAGAAGCGGCAGCAGCAAGGGCACGGCAGTATCTGGATAGCGAAGAACGCTGCTGGGCAGTGCGCCTGCGTGCAGGCGCCTTCGCCGGACTCGTCATGGTTGGAGCGTATCATATCTCCGCAGAACTGGAATTGTCCTATCTGTTCCTGCCGGCGTTCTGGGGACAGGGGCTTGCGCAGGAAGCCATTGGCGCACTGTTGGAAGCGTGGAGGGAAAAAGATGGAACGGTGCGGCTGGTGGCGGAAACCCAGACTGCCAATAGGCGGTCCTGTAATCTGCTGAAGCGGTTGGGCTTCTCTCTGCGGGAACAGCTCGTCCGTTTTGGCGCGGCACAGTCTGTATATGCGTATGTATATGTGGGGGACGGGGAACCATCTTCGACTTTTTTGTGCCGGAAACCACAAGTCTGATTGCCTTGTGGGCAGAAATGTGGTACAATAACATGAACTATGCAATTTGATCCAATCGAAAGAGGGGTTTCATAATGGAAGAACAAGTGAAAAAGGTCATGCTCTCCGGCATTCAGCCCAGCGGGGACCTGCATCTGGGCAATTACCTGGGGGCCATCCGCCACTGGCCGGAGATGATCGAGACGTTTGACTGCTACTTTTTCATGGCTGACATGCATACGATCACGGTGCGGCAGGACCCAGCCGCACTCCGCCGCCGGACACTGACCCAGATTGCCCAGTATATTGCCTGCGGCCTGGATCCGGAGAAATGTGTGCTGTTCATTCAGTCCCATGTGCCAGCCCACGCGCAGTTGGGGTGGGTGCTGGATTGCTATACGATGTTTGGAGAGTTGAGCCGCATGACCCAATTCAAGGATAAGGCGGCCAAAAACGCGGAGAATATCAATGCTGGCCTGTTCACGTATCCCGCGTTGATGGCGGCAGATATTCTGCTGTATCAGCCGGACTATGTGCCGGTGGGGGAAGATCAGAAGCAGCATGTGGAGATCTGCCGCGATATTGCCGAACGGTTTAACGGGATTTATGGCGAGGTGTTTAAGGTGCCGGAGCCGTATATCGCCAAGGTTGGCGCCCGTATTATGAGTTTGAACGATCCGGCCACGAAGATGTCCAAGTCCATTCCGGAGGGATGCGTCTTTCTCATGGAAAAGCCGGATGACATTCTGCGAAAGTTTAAGCGCGCCGTTACCGACAGTGATACCGAGCGCTGCGTCCGCTTTGCGCCGCAGGAAAAGCCGGGTGTGTCCAATTTGATACAGATCTATTCCGCCGTCACTGGCAAGTCCTTTGCGGATATTGAGACGGAATTTGAAGGAAAAGGCTACGGCGCGTTTAAGCCGGTTGTCGGCGAGGCGGTGGTAGAGGTGCTCCGTCCCATTCGGGAGGAAACAGAGCGGCTTTTGGCGGACAAAGCATATCTGGAAAGCGTTTATCGCGCCGGTGCGGAAAAAGCAGCCCGCGTTGCGGAAAAAACACTGCGGAAGGTCTATAAAAAAGTGGGCTTTATCGCCCGCTGAGAGAGAGGACAGACGTTATGACACAGTTCGACTTGATCGGCAGCGTACTTTTGGCCATGATCGCGGCTTCCGTCATTTCATTTTTGGCGACGCCGATGGTGAAATCTCTGGCTTATAAGGTGGGAGCAGTGGATGTGCCGAAGGACAACCGGCGGATGCACAAGGTGCCGATTCCGCGGTTGGGCGGTCTGGCGATCTTTCTTGCATTTCTGCTGACGGTGCTGGTGTTTGCCGACATTGACCGGCAGCTTCAGGGCATCTTGCTGGGCGCTGTGGTGATTGTGGTGCTGGGTGTTCTGGATGACATTATGACGCTGCGTGCGCTGCCCAAGTTTATTGTACAGATTGCAGCGGCGGCCATTGCAGTGGCTCATGGCTGCGTCATTGACACGATCTCCAATCCCAATCTGTTCAGCAGCGCGCCGTATTTGGATCTGAGCGTGTTCTCTATTCCGGTGACGATCATCTGGATCGTGGCCATCACCAACGCCGTCAACTTCATCGACGGACTCGATGGCCTTGCGGCGGGAGTGTCTGCCATTTCCGCCGGAACCATGCTGGTGATTGCCATGATGGTCTCCGAGGGAAATGTGGCCATCATTATGGCCGCCTTGCTGGGCGCCTGCCTGGGATTCATCCCATACAACCTGAACCCGGCGAAGATCTTTATGGGGGATACCGGCGCGACGTTTCTGGGCTATATTCTGGCGACCATGTCGGTTCAGGGATTGTTTAAATCGTATGCAATCATTTCCTTTGCGGTGCCGTTTCTAATTTTAGGCGTCCCTATTTTCGACATTTGCTTTGCGTTCCTGCGCCGCATTGCCCATGGGCAGAGCCCCATGGCTGCAGATCGTGGCCACGTGCATCACCGGCTCATCGATATGGGCTTTAATCAGAAGCAGGCAGTGGCTATCACGTATCTGATTACCGGCATTCTGGGCCTGTCCGCGGTGGTGCTGACCACGTCGGGAGAGGTGAAGGCCATGATCCTCATTGCTGCCTGTTGTGTGGTGGGGGTGCTGGCTTTCAATGTGATCTTCCATCATGAACACCATGCACAGTCGCCTACAAATGCCGCAGAAGCTTCTGAGCCGGCGGATACACCGGAAACGGATGCATCGCCTGGGGAGACTTCACAACCGGAGCAGAAGCCGTCACAGGAGGAGACCGAGAATGAAGAAACTTAAAGTCATGTCTGTCTTTGGCACCCGTCCGGAGGCAGTGAAGATGGCCCCGCTGTGTAAAGAGCTGGCGGCCCAACCCGAAATTGAGAGTATCTGCTGCGTCACAGCGCAGCACCGGGAGATGCTGGACTCTGTGATGGAGATCTTTCAGCTGAAGGCTGATTACGATCTGAACATTATGGAACAGCGCCAGACCCTGTCCACCATTACGACCAAGGCTCTGCTGGGTATGGAGCGCGTTTTGGAGCAGGCAAAGCCGGATCTGATCCTGGTACATGGAGATACTTCCACCACGTTTGCCGGTGCGCTGGCGGCCTTTTACCACCAGATTCCCGTAGGTCATGTGGAAGCGGGCCTGCGGACCTGGGACAAATATTCCCCCTATCCTGAGGAGATGAACCGCACGCTGGTGGGCGATCTGGCGGATTTGCACTTTTCACCGACCAAGGCCAACCGGGACAATTTGCGCCGGGAGAGCGTCGGCGGTAAAGTGTTTATTACAGGAAATACGGTCATCGACGCCATGAAATATACGGTTTCCGAGGCATTCCAATTTACAACGCCGCTGCTCAATGAGCTGGATTACGGGCAGAAGCGGATCATTGCCATGACCTGCCACCGGCGTGAGAACTATGGCAAGCCCATGGATGATATCATGGAGGCTGTTCGCACTGTCGTGGAAACCCATCCCGATGTGGAAGTGGTATATCCGGTCCATCTGAGTCCCACGGTGCAGGAGTGCGCGCACCGGCATTTGGACGGTGTCGAGCGGGTCCATCTAATTCCTCCGTTGAATGTGGAGGAGATGCACAACCTTATGGCCCGCTGTTATTTGGTCATGACGGACTCCGGCGGCTTGCAGGAAGAGGCGCCTGCCATGGGCAAGCCTGTTCTGGTCCTGCGGCGGGAGACGGAGCGGCCTGAGGCTGTGGACGCTGGAACGGTCAAGCTTGCAGGTGTCGTTCGAGAAGAGATTATTGCAGATGCCAATACCCTGTTGGAGGATCCGGCAGTGTATGCCCGGATGGCGAAGGCCGTGAACCCATACGGCGACGGGCACGCCTGTGCCCGGATTGTGCATGCCATCAAGTGGCATTTTGGCCTGGTGGAACAGCCGCCGGAAGATTTCGTACCTGCCTGATGCGGCAAACGGCCGCGCGGGCCTTTTGAAGGAGGTGGGACGTCTGTGAATTTAAAAAAAGGCGGGCTGCGCACGGCGCTGGTTGTGATACCGGCGGTTATCGTTGTCGTGGCGCTCATTGTGCTCTTTTCTTTCCGAGACCAGGAGGAAGACACAGAGCAGGCCATCGTCCTACCGTCTCAGAGCACCGAAACGCTGCCCAGCCAGCAGTCCCAGCAGGGCAGCAGCAATACCTTTGTGGAGATTACCAAGGAGAACATTAAAACGGCTTTGGAGACGCTCCAGCGGCCAAACTGCTATTATCAGTCTCTGACGGTGGAGCGGGCCTACGAAGGCGGCAGTGCCATGGAGTATCTGGAGGTCTGGCGGCGGGAAAACGTTTACAAAATCGAAATTACTCCGGAGGGACAAACTACCCGCCATTACCTGACCGATGGAAAGACGGTCTATCTTTGGTTCGATGACGAGGAGTCTGCCACCGAAACCACATTGCCAGACGGCTGGACAGTGGATGACCTGATGGGCATTCCTACCTATGAAACGATTCGCGAGCTGGAAGACGAACAGATTTTAGAGGCGTCCACGGTGGAACTGAGCAGTTACGGCGGTACGGCCTGCATTTATGTTCGGTATGAAGGACAGGGCAGTGATGTCCAAGAATATAATTGGATTGGATTTGACAGCGGTATGTTGGTGCAGGCGCATACTGTCAGCAATGGAAATCTGACCTATCGCATGGTACAGACAGACCTGCAGCGTCTGACCACTACAGACACAGTCTTTGATGAGCGCTTTCAGCTTCCGGATGGTACTGTGCCGTTTACACCCTACGGATAACGTTACAGGAACAGATAGAAAAATCCGGCGAGCAGGCTGGTCCAGTCCAGCTCTTCTCCGTCCCGAAGCAGCAGAACCAGAATCGCCGCGATCAACAAATCGTCTGTGTCCAACGCTCGTTGTCCCAGCTGGAACAGGGGCGGCGGGCCAGACGGTTGGGAATCTGGCTGTGCGGGGCGGACGGCTGGCCCATGACCGCCGGAGGAGGGCCGCTCGCCAGAAGAACCGCGAGACGGCTCCGGCGGCCTTGGACGGCCAGACTGGGGCTCAGCTGTGGGATGGCAGACATAGTCGCCGTTCTGATTTCTTATGTAGCGATTGTACATGATACCACCCCTGTTTCATGCGGAGCCTTACTCGAAAAATCCTTTTGACAGGTCCATCTGCCGGAAGGCGACGGAAGCCAGCTTTGCCATCCGTGCCGCTCGGATGGCCCGATCAATTTTTGGTTGGCGGTCGGCACGGAGCATGGGCCTGAGCGCCTGTAACAGTGCTGTGCTGCGATCGTCGCGTCCGGCACTTTCCCGCAGCATGGACATCATGGCCTGCACCGTGGGGTCATTGGGCTGGAAAGCCGGCGCAGCATCGGCCGCCTCTGCTTGGGGTGCGGCATCTTGGGAGGACGCATCCGGCGGACTGCCAAGCCCCAGAGACTGCGCCATGGCCATCACCTGTGCCATTTTCTCGGGATCGTTGAGGACTGCGTTGAGTTGGGATTCCAGATCCATCTTAGCCCTTCTTTCCGGTCAGTTTTTCCAGAAGCTGCGCCGCCTTTGGATCCTGCAGCAGCGGAGAAACAGCCTGCTGTGCGGCAGCTTGGTCGCCGGTTTTCAGTGCGGCGGCGGCTTTGCGCATGGCTGCGCCGCCGTCCCGGTTCAGAAGCGCAATGAGCTGCTTCCCCTCAGGGGACTGTAGAATTTTTTTGGCTTGATCGGCGTTGAGCGCCGGGTTGTGCTGTGTTGACATAGGGCAAAACCTCCATTCCATTCTATTCACAAGGGCAGAAGAGGGTGACAATATGAAATTACTTGTGGTTTCCGACTCCCACGGCTGCCTGGAGGGGATGCGCCAGGCAATTGTGCGGGAATCGCCGGATCAGATTCTCCATCTCGGCGACTATGTGCGCGACGCGGATGCGCTGCACAGGGAATATCCGCAGATCCCCATGGTGCGGGTGCCGGGCAACTGTGATGGCAGGACAGATCTGCCGGAAGAAGTGTTGATCCGCGTGGAAGGTGTGCCGTTGTTTTTGTGCCATGGCCATCAGTATCAGGTGAAACAGACCTACTATCGGGCAATGCTGGCCGCCAAACAGGCCGGCGGACGGGCATTGCTGTTTGGCCATACCCATCAACAGTACTGCGAAGTGTACGATGGGCTTTGGATGTTGAATCCTGGAAGTTGTTCGTATGCGAAATTTATCCGATACGGCATTGTCATGGTTGAAAATGGGCAGCTTGTGTGCTACAATGTGTCAAACTAGGAGTCAGGGGAGGACGTGGTATGCTTTTAACTGTGGATGTTGGAAATACCAACATGGTGTTCGGCCTGTTTAAAGGGCAGACATTGTTGGGATCCTTTCGTCTGCGCACAGTGTCGGACGGGACGTCCGACGAGATCGGCATTATGGCCAGCGAGTATTTCAATCGCTTTGGCTATGACCCGTGCGCCGTGGAAGCGGTGATTATTGCGTCGGTAGTCCCACAGGTAATGTATTCACTGACCAGCGCGATTATTAAATATTTTGGAAAGACGCCGTACATCGTCAATGACAATGTATACAGCGGGCTGAAGTTTTTGCCCGAGATGGAGCAATATGCGGCTGCGCATATGGGCGCCGACCGGTCTGTGACGGCCATGGCGGCGTATTTAAAATACGGCGGCCCGCTGATTGTCATCGATTTTGGCACTGCTACCACTATGGATGCAGTCAACGCCGACGGTTATTATCTTGGAGGCACGATTGGGACCGGCCTGCGCGTCACCATGGATGCGCTGACCCGCGGCACCGCCATGTTGCCCCGGGTAGAGGTGTCCATGCCGGAACGTGTGCTGGGCAGCACGACTACCATGCAGATCCAGGCGGGTGTTGTGGCTGGCTATGTGGGAAATATGGAATATCTCATCGACCGTGTGAAGGCGGAAATGGGCGGCGGCGACATTCAGGTGATCGCAACTGGCGGTCTGGCCAGAGTCATAGCCGACAATACGGAGAAGATCGACGTGGTGGACAGCCAGCTGACGCTGGATGGGCTGCGGATGATTTATGAGAATATCCCAAAGAAGCGATAGAACTGCATAATTTCGATACGGGAAAGTGCCGCTCTCAAGCGTGAGAACGGCACCTTGCTGTCTGTCCAAACGGGAGCTGCCCCTTTTGAGCCGCTGGATTCCAGCTGCCTGGGCGATGTGAATGCGCACGGCATAAATCCGCAAGCCATTGCGCAGCAATGACTTGCGGATTTGAAAGCGCGATTGCGCCGGCTTGCCCCGGCCGGACTTCACAGGGGATCTGGGTTTCTGGCTGACAACAGATTTTGCGGGAATCAGCAATATAGCTGGAAAATAGGCGTATTTACTATGCGCGTTCTTGACACAGCCGTGCTTCCAGCGCTGTCAAGACGTTGTCCCGGACGGCCAGGTCTCCCTGTCCGGTACCCAGGGCGATTTGCGGACGGTTGGCGCCGTGAAAATCGGTGCCGCCGGTGGGCGCCAGGCCATGGTGATTCGCCAGATTGAGCAGAGCGGCCTGCTGCCCGGCGTCATAGGCCGCATACCAGACTTCCATGCCGCACATGCCGGAATTGCGGCAGGCTTCCAGCAGTGCGTCCAGTTCCGTACAGCCGTAGCCGTATTGGAGCGGATGGGCCAAAACGGCCAGCCCGCCGGCGTCCCGAATGACCTGCACAGCTTTGCGGAAGGGGAAGTGCTGCCTTGGGACATAGCAGGGCTGTCCCTCTCCGAACAGACGGGAAAAACCCTCGCTGACGGACGAAAGCATACCCTGCTCCATCAGTGCTTTGGCGATATGCACACGCCCAATGACGGTGTGGGGATACTGCCGTGCCAGTGCGTCCAGATCCACCGGATAACCGCAGGCGGTCAATTTCTCCGCCAATACCTGATTGCGGTGGTCCCGTTCTGCCACAGCCCAGTCCAGCATGATCTGAAAGGAAGGCGCATTGGGGTCAATGAAATAGCCCAGGACGTGAATTTCGTTGCCCAAATAATCCGCGGAGATCTCAATGCCGGGGACAATGCGAAGTCCGGTGCCGGCGGCGGCAGCTTGGGCTTCCGCAATCCCGGCTGTGGTGTCGTGATCTGTGATGGCAATGGCGTGCAGGCCGATGTCCAGCGCTAATTGCACGACCTGTGTGGGAGAACAGCTGCCGTCGGAAGCCGTGGTGTGAACATGCAGATCAATCAGAGATATCACCTCATTTTATCCCGTATATTTATTTTATTATGGTTGATTGTAAAATCAAGTTTATTTTATTATATCACAAACCGGCGCAAGCGCAAAAGCCGTAAAGTTGACAGTTTTCCAATATAACGTCATTCTCTGAAATGAAACAACGTGTCTGTCCAATCGGACAAAAAGGAGGTCCTGCACATGAAAAAAACCACCCTGGCGGCTATGCTGCTTCTGAGCTTGCTGCTCTGCGGCTGCGCCCAAACCGGCACGATTCGGACCGCTTTCTCCTCCGATACCGAGGGTGTCCTGACGGACTATCAGGAGCTGCGCGATGGAACCTGGAAATGCGAGAATACCGTCTACCAATACCGGCTGGAACTGACGGGCCGTATGCCCAACACCGCAGCGGACAGCCAGTTTGTGGTCCTCACTGACAACGCGCATTTGACCTTTGACCAGGTGGCCGCAAGCCTGCTCAGCAGCGGCTATGAAGACAGCCAGCTGCTTTCCGAGGCGGTCCTTGTGGAGATCCGGTGAGGATCCTGAGCCTGTGTCCCGGACAGTTCCACAAACACAGCGTGTCCCCCGTATGCCTGACGCATACGGGGGACACGCTGTGTTTTCCATGCAGAGCCGTTTTCCGGTGGGACTTCCGGCTGTTATGGGTTACTGCCGGGCAGCCTTCATGCGCAGAAGTCCGCCGG
>CBCPMX010000184.1:0-4907 GCA_965120355.1 uncultured Oscillospiraceae bacterium | reverse complement strand
CCCCCGCTCCAAGATTCATTCCCATTGCATCCCCTCCATATCTTTTGTTGGTTGTAGTTTATCACAATAGCTGGTTGAACACAACGGAGGCGGGTTTGGCGAAAAACAACCAATGGTTGAGTTTTGCAATACAGCTTGTTCTGCAATAGGAATGCGCCCTTTCCTGTAGGGGTGGGAATGGAAAATGCGTTTTGAAACCGGCTCAATTGCTTGAGCCGGTCGTTTTCAGGGCATAGGGCGGACAATCCGCGCATCTGCGCTTTACACCCACACCGCAATCTGCTACAATGTATGAAAAAACGATTCTGGAGGCGATTTCATGCCTGCATTCGACCTGCCCACCTTGACCGCCCGGCTGGAAGCCTTGGCGGACGAACCTTACCGGAAATTCAATGAGAGCCTGATTCCCGGCTCAGAAAACACCTCCCTTGGAGTGCGCCTTCCGCAGCTGCGCGCTGTTGCAAAGGAACTGTGCAACGACGATTGGCGCAGCTTTTTGACCGCGGCAGAGGGCCAGACGCTCCATGAACTGGTGCTGCTGCGGGGCCTGGTCATTGCCTCGGCCCGCTGCTCTCTGGAGGAACGGCTGTCGCGGACCATGGAATTCTTACCGTCCATCCAAAATTGGGCCGTCTGCGACACCTTCTGCAACACCTGGAAGGATGCACAGAAGAATCCGGACGCCGTGTTGCCGGCACTGCTGCCTCTGCTCCAGAGCGAGGCGCCCTATACTGTCCGCTTTGCTGTGGTAATGCTTATGGATTACTTTATCACGCCGGAATACCATCAAACGGTGTTGGATGCCTGCATGCAGGTCCGCCATCAGGATTATTATGTAAAAATGGCCGTGGCCTGGGCCTTGTCGGTGTGCTTCGTGAAATACCGGGAAGAGACGCTGCCGCTTCTGGAGGGCGCTTTACCCGACCCATGGACCCGACGGAAGGCCATTCAAAAATGCCTGGAGTCCTACCGGGTCACCCCGGAGGATAAGGCGCTGCTCCGCCGCCTGCGGGAAACGCAGCCCCTGAACGGCTGACCATGCATTTTCATCGAATAGCACGCAGAATATTCCTGAACAGGGGTCAAGAATCTCTCAATACCCGGCCGTTTTGGCAGCTTCGCCGGCATTCTGGGTGCGCGGCTGGATTTTCCGTTCAGGATCCGGAGGTCCTGTCCGGCGGCAGCATCCCCTGTTCAATCCATGGTACCGCCCAGCAGGTCCATGACAGCATTGAAAGCGCCTTGTCCAATGTCAAACACTGCATGGTTCACGAAAATCCGAGATCATGCGAAAAATCCCTGTGCCGGAAGCGATTTGAACGCCCGGCACAGGGAACTTCTCTTGTCAGAACAGGCAGCAGTTTACCACAGCCCTGGACAAAGCCGCAACCATATCAGCTCTTCATACTTTTGACCTTTCGATTGTGGTCATACAGCAAACCCAAGCCCATGAGCAGCAGATCCTTTTCATAAATCAATGTTTTGCGGCAGGAAGGCAGCACATAGCGGGCGGTGCCGCCAGTGACCACCGTGGTGGCCGGCGTACCCAATTCCTCTTCAATGCGCGCAATCATGCCGTCCAGCATGGCCGCATGGCCCACAAGGGCGCCGCTGCGCATGGCATCAATGGTGTTCTTGCCCATCACTCGTTTGGGCCTCTCCATGCTGATGCCTGGCAGCTGCGCTGCCCGGGAGGTCAGCGCGTCCAGAGACACCCGCACTCCGGGGCAGATGCACTGGCCCACATACGCCCCCTGGGCGTCCACTACCGAGATGGTGGTAGCTGTGCCCATGTCGATGATGATCAGAGGCGGCTCATACTTACCCAGGGCCGCGACTGCGTCCACGATCAGATCGCTGCCCACGGCTCCAGGGTTGTCCATGCGGATATTCAGGCCCGTTTTAATTCCAGGACCCACCACCATAGGCACTTTGCCTGTAATCCGCCGCAGCGCAGTTTTAACCGCATTAAACACCGGCGGTACTACCGATGAGATAATGCTGCCATCCAACTTGGTATTGTCCACTTCGAACAGTTCCAGAATATTTTTGATCTCCACGCTGTACTGGTCGGCAGTCTTGATGGGATCGGTGGCCAGTCTGGCCTCAAATTTGATTTCTTTCCCCTCAAGCGCCCCCAAGACGATGTTTGTATTTCCAATATCAATTGCAAGGATCATCGTTCGACCCGCCTTTTCTCACAGATGAATGAGATTATAGCGCATTTCTCCTGCAAATTCAATGTTTTTGGCCAAAGAAGTTTACATTTTTCAAATCCCTTGGTATACTATTCTACAGATCAATCACAAAAGCGAGGGAATTTCCATGCTCAAAAATAAAACCGTCCTGTTAGGCGTTTCTGGCAGCATCGCCGCTTACAAAGCCGCCAGCCTGGCCAGCCTTCTTGTGAAGCAGCACGCCAATGTCAGGACGGTTCTGACCCGCAATGCTACAGAGTTCATCAGCCCCCTGACCTTTGAGGAACTGACGGGCAATTCTGCCTATGTGGACGCGTTTGCCCGCAATACCGGGATGCACGTCCCCCACGTTGCTCTGGCAAACGAAGCAGATGTGGCAATTGTAGCCCCGGCCAGCGCCGATCTCATTGCCCGTATCGCGCAGGGCCGTGCCGACGACATGCTGACCACTTCCCTGCTGGCCTGCACCTGTCCCAAGCTTATCGCCCCGGCCATGAATTGCAATATGTATGCCAACCAAGCAGTGCAGGACAATCTGGAGACACTGCGCCGCCGCGGTTGGATCGTCATTGAACCGGCGGAGGGCCGGCTGGCCTGCGGCGCGGTGGGCAAAGGCAAGCTGCCGGACCCGGAACTTCTTCTTCAGTATATCCTGCGGGAAGCGGCGCTACCCCACGATCTGGCCGGAATGCATGTGCTGGTCACAGCCGGCCCCACACAGGAAGCCATCGACCCTGTACGGTTTATCACAAACCACTCCAGCGGCAAAATGGGCTACAGCATGGCCGGTCAATGTATGCTCCGCGGCGCGGAGGTGACGCTGGTCTCCGGCCCCGTAAGCATTGAGCCGCCGCCCTTTGTAGATGTGGTTCCAATTGTCTCCGCCCAGGACATGTACGACGCAGTGACGGCCTATGCCGGCCGTTCCCAGCTGATCTTTAAGGCCGCCGCCGTCGCGGACTACACGCCCGCCACCGTCTCCACAGAAAAGATCAAGAAAAAGGACGGCGACCTGTCCATCCCCCTGAAGCGCACCCGGGACATTCTCCAGTACCTGGGCGAACACCGGCAGCCGGGTCAGGTCCTCTGCGGCTTTTCCATGGAGACCCAGAACATGATTGAAAACAGCCGCGCCAAGCTGGACAAAAAGCACCTGGATATTGTGGCCGCCAACAACCTCAAGGTCTCCGGCGCGGGCTTCGGCACCGACACCAACGTCATGACCCTGATTACCCGCCAGCGGACCATTGAATTGCCGATTTTGTCCAAGGAGGAAACAGCCAACCGGATCATCGATCTGGCCCTGGAGCTGCGGGAGAAGTATTTGCAAAACAATTAGGGAACCTCTGATTCAATCAGCAAGAGCCGGTGGCGCAGGATTTTTTCTCAGCTGAAAGTTTGAAAAACAGAAGAATACTTTGTGTATTTCCTGTTTTTCGAACTGCGCGGTTGAGAGAAAAGGCCGGCCATCCGGCTGCATACAATTGAATCAGAGGCTCCTTAGGACAATACCACACAATTCAGCAAGAAGATTTGGCCGGAGCATTTGATGTCGAAGAGGAACAGCATAGCAAAGCTACTGGGGATGCACACTGTCTTCGGATAGCTGGAATTCCCGAATCGAATACCGCATTTTTCCGGAAGAAGCCGGCGCAATTTGATCGACTAGCTGCGTTGTAATTAAAATGTTAGGCAAAATTTTCTGGATGGCAGCTGTGATTTCGGAAACAATTGCTTCATCTGGCTGCATTTCCAGAAACAAAGTGGCCCTGTCGATGGAATGCTGCACAAATTGGAACTGGGAAACGCAGGAATACTGTCGAATGATCTGTCCGATCACATTGCCATGTACAAGTTCCCCATCCTGTCCAACCAGCAGCGCGTCCTCTCGGCCTTCCAAAACCTCCAGCAAAGGCAGACCGCGGCCACAGGGACACCGGTTTTCTGAAACTGCGCCCACGTCGCCTAAAAGATAGCGCAAACGCGGCTGAATTCTATTGTGTAGATCGGTAATGGCCAAAACGCCAGGAACGCCGGGAGAAACAGGCGTCCTGGTCGTGGGATCCAAAACTTCCACAATTGCATTTTCCGCAGTAAGGTGCAGATTTCCGCACGGACAGCTATATGCCAGGATTCCAGCGTCTCGCGCACCGTATTCATTTACGACAGGGCAGCTAAACACTTCTTCCAGCAGCGCTTTTTGCCATGGGAACAGTGTTTCTGTCGTGGATACGACCGCCTTCAGCTGAATACGCAGCTTTTCATGGCTCGGCTGTAACAACCGGGCCAACTCTGCCAGTGCAGATGCGTAGCCATATAAATATTCCGGCCGGTACCGGTTGATAAGACGTATGTATTCCGGGACCCGATGCTCCGATAAGCTGTAAGCAGATAGAATCTGCCGGTTTTTCAGCAGGCGCTCACGCAGTAAATACCGCTTTTGCGCCGAATGCGCCAGTTCAATAGGGCTGGCCCATATCATCAGGCAGCGGCTGCCCGGCGTGATACCGTACCAGCTTAGGCCGCGCCATCGCGCGGCTTCATACCATTCGACCTGATCCCGGTTCATAAAAAAATGGACCGGCTCGCCGGTGGAGCCGCCGGTCTGGTTTGGGATCCGGTCTGATTCCGGAAGATCGTCCGCGATATAGTCTTCCGCATGATTCTGGAACTCTTTTTTGGTTCTACTCCCGTTTTAGTGGATAGGGG
>CBCPMX010000183.1:0-20806 GCA_965120355.1 uncultured Oscillospiraceae bacterium | reverse complement strand
AACTTCATTTTTCGCTCGCTTTTAGGGGGCGTGGTTTTGTGCGCCCTTTTTCGGAATGGTACTCAAATTATAATGTTTCAACCTTTCCCTCCTCATATGCCGTAGCTGAAAGTCTCAGCAAAGGTGGAATAAGGTTCCGGCACGCTGGGCGGCGGCGTCATGGCCCGGTGGGCACTGTAGGTTTCCCGCAGTGTGCAGGGCTTTGTGGGCGCAGGGATGACCACCTTGGCCATTTCCGCAAACGCTGGATCCGGCGCAGCTTCTGCAGGCAGATCCGTGAAATTGAGGCCCTGCTCTGCAAACACCTCATGCAAATCCTGCATGTGCCAGATCTTCCACTGTCCATCCTCCAAAATAAAGTCCACCGCCCAATAACTCCAGTCCCAATACGACACAGGGCCGGCCGGTGTAATTTTTTCCACCAGGCCGCGGCAGACCCACAACCCTTTCGCCGTCTGACTGTCTCCTGCAACTTCCACCACTGGGGTGTCAATGGGGCGGTAGGAGATCTGACCAATGCCAAATCTGTTCTCCTCCGGCACATCCTTCACCTTATCAGGAAAGCGGCGGCAGATCAGCGTACTGGCCAGCGCAATCTCTTCGCCCAGAGCGCGGTAATAGGCGGCAATATCTTGTTGTCCAAGGTAATAGCCTTCATTGACGCCAAGGCAAATATCATCTCTGCTGCTCCAGTAGCGCATTAGCTCTCCTTCCTGCTTAATGCAGTAGCTGAGCGAGTATTTTCCCATCAGGTTTTGTACTTCTCTGCGGATTTCAAACCGTTCCACCAGTTGCTCCGCAGTATATGCTTGTTTCATGCACGCACTCCTTTCTGTACCCGGCTCCAGGACCGGGTCTCGCATCCATTTGGAAATTGGATTTCTATGTTTATTATAAAGGAGATTCCTTAGAACCAAAAGAACCAGTAACCGCCCGAAAGGCCAAAAACGCAACTTTCCGCCAGGTCAAACAACGGCCTACGTTACATTTTTTGTCCTTTCTGCTTTACCGCAGCGGTTTGGTGTGCTATGATAACAGCAAAGGGAGGCAACGCTATGAAAATTACAGCACATATCCGGCAACCCGCTGCCCTGCCCCGTCCCGAACCGGAAAAGGCCTCTGGCGCTCCGGAGGACGAACTGACGAAATTGCGGCAGGAGGTTACCTCTTTGTGCAAAAAATACTATGATACGCTGCGCAGCCACTTTGCCGAGCGGCTGTTCAGCCGCGACTACCTCCACGAAGATCTCTTTCTCAAAGAGCTGGAAGAACTGGGCATTCACTTTGAAGGAACCGATTTCATGCTGATGGAGTCCGAAATTGAAGATCAGCAGCACCTGTTTTTTGAACAATTTGATCCGGACCAGCGGCAGCAATTTGATCAGGCCTGTTTCGCCGTGGAGAATATTATGGAAGAGCTGGTGCGTCCCTTCTCCGCCTGCGAGGTTTTCCACCTGCACAATGGATCATACTGTGTTCTATGTTCCAAATCCACCACAGAACAGCCGGCAGAAGCACCTGCTCTGTCCAGAATCGAACGGCTGAACGCCTTGGCAAACAATATCGTCCGCGTTGTACAGGAAAAGCTGGGCATTCACATCTCCATTGTGATCAGCCGTCCCTTTTCCTCCCTTTCCGGTGTCGCGCTTTGTGCGCAGGATGTGCAGAATATCCGGGAGTTTCGCTCTCTGTACCACCTGACGGCACCTGTGATGTGCTATCGGGACTTTGAAGCCATGGAGACAGAAAGTCCCGCTTCGGACCGCAACTTCCGGCTGGAAAAACAATACCTCTACTGTATTGAGCACGGCGACTATGAACAGGCGCGGCTGCTTATGCATCAAATGCTGGAGGCGGAATTCATTCAGTCCACACCCAGGCCAAACCTTGGCCGTGTGAAGCTGATTTCCAAACTGGATTTATTGGCGGAAACCATGAACAGCGCAGACACGGACGCCCGCCGCCGGATTTCGGATCACATTGACCGGCTACTGCTGCAAATTGGCAGCAAAGAACTGAGCTTTCCTCAGTTTCGCGCCCGCATGGACGAGATATTTGATGAAATCCTCAGTTCTCACACGGAATGTCCAGCGCCGGATGCGCCTGCATGGGTACCGCAGCTCATGCGCTATGTACAGGAGCACTATACCACACCCGATTTGAATGTGACACAGCTGGCCCAATGGCTGGACAGGAGCCCCTCCTACGTCACACGCACCGTCCGCAAATACACAGGATGCAGTCTGTTCGACACCATTCAGCAGCTGCGGCTCAAACACGCCATCGCCGTCCTGCGATCTGGCGCGAGCCTACACGCCGCTGCCGCCGGCTCCGGCTTTGGTGACATTCGTTCGATGCGCCGTGCATTCAAAAAATATCTGGATACGACCCCCAGCAGCTTTTTGGAAACGCCATAACTCTGGATCGAAAAAGGTAAAAAGCAGCAGGGCGATCTGCCCTGCTGCTTTTTATTGACTGTGGTCATCCGTTTTCGGCTTTCCTGTTCCCTTGAAGCTCTTGGGCGGCCGGCCTTCATAGCGCAAGAACGCCCGATACATGGTGGTCCCGGAGCAAAACCCCACCTGCTCCGATACGCTTTGAACCGACACACCGCCCTCCTCCAGCAGTTCTTTGGCCCGCTGTACCCGCGTCCGGTTGATAAAATCCCCGACGCTCTCGCCGTAAGCTTTCCGAAATCCTGTCGCCAATGTGGCCGGATGGCTGCCAAACTGCTTTGCGGCCATGCCCAGACCCACTTGCGGATCAAACGCATTTTCCACCAGAAACTCCCGTAGTGCAGCCATCAGCTTTGCACTGCGGTCGGTCTGCATAGCGCGATAATGCTGCACATAGCCATCCAGACATGCATGGGCCTTCTGCCGGAATTCCCTGTCCTTGTGGCATTCCAGTAGCGCCGCCGCCATGGAATGACGGGCCTCATACGCCGGTTGGAGGATGCCCGCCTCCTTCAACGCACCGGCCAGGCGCGCTGAAAACAGTGCGCCGATCATTTGCACCTCCACATAATAGGTGCTGTGTACGCCCTCATCCAGCAGCAGATCCAGCGCCTTATCCATCCAAACATGGGCCTGCTCCGGCTGCTCCGTTAAAATCGCCCCACAGATCCGCTGAGCAAACTGCTGCAGCTGCGTATCTACCTCCGCGAACCGGCTGGACCACAGATATTCCCGGCTCTCCGCCAGAGCCTCGCCGTCCAACAGCTTTGGCAACCCGCCGAAAAAGAGCCGTCCCCGCTGACGATTGGACACCTCCTCATAGGCCATGGCCGCTTGAGACATCTGCTCACAGCGTCTGCTGAATGTGGCGCTGAACCGCCCGCCGTCTCTGGCATTCCATTCCTCCAGAACCAAGCTGCACAGTTGCTGCGGCGCATCTGTCTCCACTGAGAACAAAATGCCAACCAAGTATCCCAGCGCCAGGAACAAAAAACCTTCGATGCTGCCACAGAACACCTTCACCAAGTCCCTACTGAGCCGCTCATAGGCGGCAATGCGCTGCCAGTGCCGCGGCAGGGGTTGTTGGGCGTCAAATTGCAGCTCATCCACCTCAAAAACGGCGATGCAGTAGCTGCCCTCCGGGATTTGGATACCAAGCCGTTCCAGTTCTGCCCGTAAATCCGGCTCCAATTGCCGGGATCTTCCCAAAAAGCTCAGCAGCAGATGCAGAGCCTGCTGCGGCAGCGCCGTGACGCCCCCGGCACCAAATTGCGTGATAAACATCTCATAGCCGGTTGTCTCCATCGGTTCCATTGGACATCCTCCCGCTCCGGTTTGCCGCTGCTGCATCCACAAACAGAAAAAACGGTACAACAGCTGCATTGCAACTATTGTACCGCAAATTTTGATACTTTGCAAACCCGTCTTTCAGGTGATCATCCGCACACGGGCAGCTTGGACGCCGGCGCATACTGACCGGGTGTACTGCCCTCCAGCCGCTTAAAGGCCCGGGTCATGGTCAGCTGATTGGAGTAGCCCACCATGGTCATGGCGTCCTTGACGCTGAAACCCTCCATAATCAGGCGTTTTGCCTCCTCTACACGCAGCTGGTGAATATAATCCATCAAACCGACACCCTGAATTCTGCGGAATACCTGTGACAGGTGCACCGGCGTAATGCCGATCTGATCCGCCAGATAATTGACGCTGAGCTGTGGGTTGCGAAACCCCGCATTGAGCTGTTCCAGCAGCAAATTCATCCAACTGGGAGCGCTTTGCTCCAACTCCGCTTTTCCCCGAATCAGCGCCTGCAGCGCTTCGTCCACACTGCGGCGCAAAGCATACATGGTGTCAGCCCGAAGCAGCTCGTGGCGCAGATCCCGGCTGACGTCCAAATTCAATTCTCCGTCCTGGGCCGCCTCATAGAGCCGGTCCACCAGAGGATTCAGAACATGGAATACCTGGCTTTCAAAATTGTCCACCCGTAATACGCCGCCATACTGCATCTGATCCAGAACCTGCACGGCACACTCTGCCGCGGCCTCATATTTCTTGGTCTGCAGCGCCTGCTGCAGTTCCCGCAGTTGGGGCATGGTTTCCTGCGCATTTTCGTGCCGCAAATCGCCATAGCGCAGCACATCTGCCTCCACATATGCAAAACGAAGATACTGCCGCAGCCGCTCCACTTCAATATATGCGTCATGCACCAGCTCCATGGATTCCCGTGGTTCGCTGAGCAGCACCATGCTGGAAAGCTCCGCCTGTTCCTGCAAAACCTGTACAATCAGCTTACCTGCTTCTAAAATCTGCTGGCAATCCGGCAGGGATTCAGGCTTTGCATTGATGATGGCATAATAGGCGCTGCCGTTTCTGGTATGCAGGACCGTATGCTCCTGGCCAAACAGGTCTTCCACCATATTTTTCGCCAGGAACTGCACAAAGCACAGATCCTTACGGGACAGCAGCACCCCTTTACAGCAGAACTCCACCGCCAACACAAACACAGGACCGTCCGTCAGCACAGTGCCATACCGTGCCATTCCCCGCTTTGCGTCAGCCAAACGCAGCGAGGCCTGCTTCATCAGCGACAGAGTCAACTCATCCTTTTCCCGATAGAAATTTCGTTTGGATTGGGCTTCTAACTCTCTCTCCAACTGTGCAATTCTCTCCATCAATTGTTCCTTGGTTTCCGCCATGTGTCTTCACCTCATTCTTGATTTGCCTGATCATGCAGCAGCTTGGAGCTGTTGCCCTTATTTTATCAGGAATGCGGCGAAAAAGAAAGACCATAAATGTCTTTTTTTGTAAAACGCCATGGTTTTGCAATGCAATCCTTGAAATTGAAAAAACGAACCCAGGTCCGCCTCCCATGGGAGGCGGACCCGGATGTATATCCGTTACAACTCCATGCACAAATCAGCTCAACTCTCTGGCCAAGTAGCGCTGATAAGCGGCAGTGTAGATGTCCAGAATCTCAGACAGATGCATGGTGTTCTCCAGCACATTCAGGTATTCTGCTTTGGTGCTGTCGGTGATTTCCACATCACCAAAGACCACGCTGTAGACAAACTCTGTAATATAGGTGGTCATATCAGAATAATAGACCGAAATGGCGTGCTGCTCATCCTCCGTCAGGCTCAGGGAACTGGTGGGCAGGGTGCCGGAAGAACCGGTGTAGGCGCTGGCCCAGACGTCATAGGCCGAGAGCTGCCAGTCCTCCATGGTGTAGTCCAGACGGCCGGCAATGATCAGGGAGCACAGGCCGGGGTTGCTCCAATACCCCAAGGCCGCACGAACGGGGATGCCGTCGGGGTTGTTGACCACCAGGTCGGTATACTGCGGCTCTCCATCTACCATCTCATAGGACAGGCCCTCGATGCCATAGGTGGCCAGGAGGGAACCCTCGTCGGTGTACAGATAGTCCATGATCTTGACCATGAGCTCGGGATGGTCGCAGTTGGTGGAAACGGACAGCTGGGCTGCGGCAACACCGTCATTGTTCATATAGGTCACCACGCTGCCGTACTCTGTGGGCTCTCCCAGCGCAGCCATGGGGCTCATGCTGGCGCTGTCGGGATCGTCCAACAGGATCAGATAGTTGGGCACATTCTCGGGAGAGTCGCCGTTGACGGCGATATTGCCCTGGGCAAACAGGTCGTTGGAGGTGCTGTCTGTCACCTCGGAGGTGACGAACAGGCTCTCGGAAGCCAGCTTCTTGAGATAGTTCAGATACTCGAAATAGTAGTCCTCTGCGGGGCCATAGCCCACGGTACCGTCGTCCTTCACATAGAAGTTGGGCGCGCCAAAGGCATTCCAGACGCCCTCGGCCTCAATGCCCACGGTGTTGGCCGCCGTGGTGATCATCTGATAATAGGCGGCGGTACAGCCATACTCGGTTTTGCAGGCCAAGAGGAACTCATAGAACTCATCCAGCGTGGTGGGGATCTCCATACCCAGCGCGTCCAGCCAGTCCTGCCGGACCCACAGCCCCTGGGAGAGCTTGCTCAGCTCCGTCTGCAGGTTGTACATGACGGGGATGGCGCTGTCGTCGGTCATCATGGCCCGCAGGGTGTTCTCGTCCTTGGAAGCCCACTCCCAGTAGTTGGGGGCATACTCTTCCAGATAGGGCCGCAGGTCATAGATCATTTCGTCATTGAGGGCGCCGGCCGCGCCGGTGGCATAGACGTTGCCGATACTGTTGATGAGATCCGGCACATCGCCGCTGACCAGCCGCAGATTCAGCTGCTCTGAATAGTTGGTATTGGGAACCTCTGTCAGCTCAAAAGTACAGTTCAGTTTCTCTCCCAGCACTTCCCACCAGGGCGAGGTCTGCCAGCCTTCGGGGAAGAAGTTCGCAAAGAAGAACGGATACTGGAACATAACGGTCACTTCCAGCGGCTCCTCCTGCAAATAATAGTAGTCCGGTCCAATGACAATTTCTTCTTCTGTGGTCTCTTCTGGTTCGACCGCTTCCGGATCCGCCTGGGTCTCCGTCTCCGCAGCCGTAGATTCCTCAGGTGCTGCAGCTTCAGCTTCGGCAGAAGCGGAAGTTGTCTCTTCAGTCTGTGCGGTTTCCTCGGTTACAGTGGTCTGGGTGGAATCGGAGCCGCAGCCGGCCAACATGGTCAGCAGCATGGCAACGCACAGTGCAAGCGCAAATCCTCTTTTCATCTCATTAAACCTCCTATATCAGTTTTTTGGATTTGCGGCCGGAGGGTCTCCTCCGGCCCTCTTGCCCATATTGTAACGCAGAACACCGCCCGACAAAATCTTCAGAATCAAACACCCAATGTTCAAATTCTATACTCCCGCCACGCATTTCGAACGCAAAATTTTGCAAATCCCTTGCGTTTTTGCAAATCCCAACGGAAGGTCTATTTTTGATGGTCATGTTGCTTTTTGAGCATTGGAAGCATCGGGCAAAGGTTCTATAATACTTTTCAGAAAGCAAGCCGAATGACCGGCTGTTGGAAACTTTCATTTGTACAATGGCCGGCGTGCACACCATGACCGGCAGACAGGAGGTAACTATGTCTGAATTGAGACGAATCAATTTTGATGATGTCGCCCGCGATTTGGGCGCAGAGGTAGAGCGCAGAGGCCCCGGCGGCCCTGGTGGTCCTGGTGGTCCTGGTGGCCCCGGCGGTCCTGGCGGCCCTGGTGCTCCCGGCGGACCCGGCGGCCCTGGCGGCCCTTCTTCCGGCGATCAGCGGGCGGCAAATCTCCCCAGAAACGAAAAGGGCATTCCCCAGTTCTCTCCCGAAATGTCCAAGCAGAGCGCCATGCGTTTAGCCAAGATGTGGCCGGCAGACCGCGCCATGAAGCTTTTCGACTACTTTGCCAAAGAGGCCGAGACCGGCGAACCGCTGGAGTTCGAAGGCCATCCAGCCTGTTGGGCCATGATGGCGCTGGTAGAGTATTTGAAGAACAACAAGCTCTACATGTACATGCCCCCCTTCGGCAAGAGCCTGGTGCTGGAGCCCTTCACCATTGGCGAAACGCCTGTGGAAGGTCAGCTTTGCACCTATGAACTGGAGGAAAAGGGTGACGATGTGCATCTGACTGCCACGCTTACCAACGGCGGCAACCCCGATCCCTTTGCCATCCCATTCCACGACAATGTAGCGCCGGCCATCGCCTCCGGTAAGAACATCTATATCGACCTGGTGGGCGCGCACTACATCGCCGTATTCCCCATGCCCTGGACGTATCCCGACTGCAAGGCCATGTTTATGCGGATGCCGGACGCCACCTACTGCGTGGTTTCCCACACTCCGGAATATCAGGTCGGCCAGACCGTGGAAAATCCTTTCTAACCCATCTGAACAGGAGGTCAAGATTTTGAACACTACCTATACTGCTGAACAGCTGGTGGATCGCTGCCTGCTGATTCGCGAAGCGCAAAATGTCGTAGGCAGCGCCCTGCACTATGATATGCTCGCCAAATGGAACGCGCTGTATGATGAATTCTGGTCCAAAGATGAAGATGTCTGCATGGGCGTTAACAACGGATACTTCAAGGGCGCAGAAGCCGTCCGCGGCTATTATGCCAAGAAGACCGAAAATGCTGCCGCCGTCTCCAAGTTCCTGATGGAGAAATGGGGCGACAAGTACATTGACGGCGCCACAGTAGAAGATATCTATGGCGCAGGCTACGTCAAGGGCAACGATTTCCACTCCGCCATTATCGAGCTGGCCGGGGATAATCAGTCGGCTAAGTGCCTGTTCCAGGTACAGTCTGCCAACACCAATATTACCCCCAAAGGCCCTCTGAGTTACTGGAACCTCAGCTACCTGGGCGTGGATCTGGTCTGGGAGGACGAGACCTTCAAGATCAAGAACATGGTCTGGGTTCACGATGTGGACCATCCCGTGGCTGAGCCCTGGACCGAGCCCACTAAGTATCCGGATCTGCCGGAATTTGCAGCCCTGGCTGCGCTGGAAGAGCCTGTTCCCAACGTTCCTCAGGAAATTCTGGCGGCTTATACGCCGGACCGGCCCTTCCCCAAATATCCCGAAATGCCCGTTCCCTACAACACGCTGGCTGAAACCTTCAGCTACGGAATCTGACAGAAAAGGAGGAACTGGATCATGAGCAAAACCACTGACTTCTCCCCCGAGGTTCGCGCCCAGCGCGCCTACGCTTATGAGGAGATCAAAAAGATTCTGGGCAAGCGTGCCTATCTCCAGGCGGCCAACCGCCGCGCCGAAGAGCTGGATACGCTCTGGACCAAGGAACACGCTGACACCGCCTCCTACGGCCGCAACTGGGGCTATTATGTGGGCATGGACAACATTCGCGCCTACTATGTGGATAAGAACCCCATCGGCGCCCCCGGCACCGCCATCTGCCATCCCTTTACCACGCACAAAATTCATGTGGCCGACGACGGCAAGACCGCCCAGGCGACCTGGTATTCCATCGGCTATGAGACAGTGATTGTAGACGGCAAACCCAAGTGCTACTGGGACAATCAGCGCTGTGGCTGTGACCTGATTCTCGAGGCCGACGGTTGGAAGAT
Source organism: uncultured Oscillospiraceae bacterium (assembly GCA_965120355.1). Classification (GTDB taxonomy): domain Bacteria; phylum Bacillota; class Clostridia; order Oscillospirales; family Oscillospiraceae; genus CBCPMX01. The sequence goes on along the minus strand of CBCPMX010000183.1, from coordinate 11,328 downwards.
CTGGCACTACTTTGCCGGCACCGATTTCGCTCTGGAGCCGGGCGTGCAGTATAATCAGCTGGATGTGTTCCAGCCCACGGAGGCCGACGAGCTGATTAAAGCGGAATTCGGTCAGCCGACCATGGAGTTCCAGGCCTACACTGCCGACTACAACTATTACTTCTATCCCGACATTGTGCGGGAGCATGCCACCTACGCGGATACGGTCAGCAACGGTCCCGAGGGCAACCCCAAATTTCCGGGCTGAGGAGGGTGAAACACTATGAGAAAAAACATGGATTTTGAGACAAAGCTGGCCGTTGTGGAAGCCGGTCAGGCCGTGGAAAACGTCCACTCCTGGCACGCCATTCTGCATGCCTCCGGCCACACCAGCGAGGAAATTGCAACTTTCTGGGCAAAGTACCGCGACGATATCTACTGGGGCTATAACATGGCCGGTATGTACGGCCGCGAAGAAGTCATGACCGGATGGGCCGGCGGCCTGGAGGGCAACGCCTACGGCATGTACGACCGCATGAATGAGCTGTTCCCGGAGACAAAAGGCATGGATCCCCTGCCCCTGTCCGAATACTCCATCCACGCAGTCGGTCTGCCTGTCATCGAAATTGGCGAAGATCTGAAGAGCGCTCGCGCCGTGTTCTATTCCACCGGTATGCTGTGCCGCAATATCGCCACCAACGGCAAGAAAATGGCCGTATGGATGCTGGAGCGCTACGGCGAGGACTATGTACTGGAAGACGGATACTGGAAGATTCTTCATGAGTGCGTGCTGAATGACTCCGGCGGTCCTCAGGATGTCACCAACTTCGGCGTAGATGCCTATAACAAGTTCAAGAACCCCAATGCCGGCCGGCCCGGTGGCCCCGGTGGTCCCGGCGGCCCTGGCGGCCAAGGTGGTCCCCAGGGTGGACCTCCTCAGGGCGGCGCTCCCGGCGGTCCCCAGGGTGGGCCTCCTCAGGGCGGCGCTCCCGGCGGTCCCGCCAAAGCCGCCAATGGCAAGGAGTTTGACAAAAAGGCCTTCTCCAAGATGGCTGGTGGTCCTCCCAAGGGCAGCTTCCCGGCATCGCACATTACCTATACGCCCGTGCAGACGCCGCAGGATTCCACTCCTCTGCCCAAGCCCTTCCAGTCTCTCGACGACATTTCCAACCACTATGTGGTCGGTCTCGGTGAGAACAAGGGCGCATACAGTTGGGTCAAGAAATAACGCAAACACAAGGGGCCATGCCAGACGGCATGGCCCCTTGTGGCGTTCCCTTTCCTTTAAAACTGCCCCAACGCCGCGACGAACGGCTCCATATACGCCAACAAAGCCAGATTTTCTTGGCCCCCACCGCACGGACAGCCGTTTTCCGGCAGCTCCTGGGAGGCAGAAACAGGCAGTTGGCAATGCCCCAGGCAATGATATAGGAAAGTCTGCCAACAAAGCCGACGGGCCATGGCCGCACCATGTTCGATGGCCGCGCCCCGCTGGCGGCCTGCGCTTTGGTCAACCGCCCCTGTCCAGTGCCCGGCGCGCAAAAAGCGGAGCGGCCAAACCGCTCCGCCAATCTTTGCAAACTCAGTACGCCACCACAACGCCGCCGCTGTTGGCATACATAGAACTGATGCCGCCGGTGGTGGTAATGACAATTTCGCGGAAATTGCACCTTTTTCGAATCAGCTCCGACACATACTTGGCCCGATCCAAGCAGGCACAGTGGTCTATGACGCAGATTTTTCTGGAGATATCCTGATCCTTGCATCGCTCCTCCACAATGGCCGCCATCTTGCTCAGGGCCTGCTTGATGGAAAGCGCCTGGCCATGCTTGCAGATGGTCCCCTCCGGCGTCGAACCCATGACCAGCTTAATGCGCAGCGTGCTGGTGACCACCGCCTGCAACGCAGACAGACGGCCATTTTTTCTCAAAACCTCCAGGTTTTCAAGGACAAACAGCGTATCCAATTCGTCGATATACCGCTCCGTCTGGAGGACAATCTGGTCATACGTGCAGCCGGCTTCCGCCAGTTCCCGAATCTTCCTGGCCACAGCCAACTCTCCCGCAGCGGCGCTGCGGGAATTGAAGATATGGATTTTCGCGCCGGGATGCTCCTCCAAATACAGGCTTCGAGCCTGGAAGGCCGCGTTATAAGAGCCAGACAGCTCCGCGGACAACGTGACGCCAAATACCGCGTCCGCACCGCAGTCATAGGCATTCAAATACTGCTCAATAGAAGGGCAGGCTGACTTTGGTGCGTCAGGATATGCCGCCATATCCTCTAAAAATGTCATCTGCACAAAACGCTCGTCGTCGATGATCGTTTTCTCTCCGATCTGAATCGACAGCGGCACACGAACAAAATGCGGATCCAGCCGCTCCGTAGCCGTGAAGTCACAGCAACTGTCACATACGATTCGATATCCCATGAAAAGAACTTCCAATCTAATTTTGATAATCACATGATATCATAGCCAATTGTAGAATGCAACCCCTCACAGGGAAATTCACATGCAATTTACAAACTCTTCAATCCCGTCAGCTGACGTCGCAACAAATCCAGGGCGGAATTGGCCGCCATAGTACGGTTTCTCTCCCGGTCGCCGTTCAGACGCAGTTCTACGCACCAAACCTGTTCTTCACTGGCCAGCGCCACATAGATCAGCCCCACGGGCTTGCCGCTGCCATCGCCGTCCGGCCCGGCAATGCCAGTGGTGGCCAGGGCAAAATCCGTCCCCATCACGCGCCGCGCGCCCTGCGCCATAGCCGCCGCCACCTCTTCCGAAACCGCCCCGCAAGTCTCCAGCAATGTCTCTGGAACGCCCAGCAGCGCCGCCTTTTGTGCGTCGCAATAGGTCACCAGGCCGCCCGGGAATACTGCGGAACTGCCGGCAATGTCCGTCAACCGCTTGGCCAACAGGCCGCCTGTGCAGCTTTCCGCCGTAGTTACGGTCTGTCCGCGGGCTTCCAACAGCGCCAGCACCGTCTCCTCCAGCGTATCCACATCTACCGAATAGACCACGTCGCCCAGCTCCTGCAGGATTTTGGCCACCACGGGAGCCATTTTTTCCTCTGCCTTCTCCGCTGTCTGTGCGGCGGCGGTCACACGGACCATCACCTCGCCCTCCCGGCAATAGGGCGCCACCGTCGGATCCTGCAGCTGTGCCATCATGTCGTGGAGCCGCGCTTCCACCGCCGACTCCCCCATGCCGAAAATATGCACAAAGTGGGAACGAATCACCTGCTGCGTCTGCTGCATCAAATACGGCACAGCGCGGTATCGCAAAATATTCCGGCATTCCCTGGGCGGTCCAGGCAGCATCACAACCTGGACCCCGTCCTTTTCAAAGGCACAAGCCGGCGCAGTCCCCCAATCGTTGCGAAAGACAGTGCAGCCCTCCGGCAGATAGGCCTGCTGCAAATTATTCTGCGTCATCTCCCGACCAATGGAATCGAAATACGCCTGGATTGCGTCGGCACACTCCGGATGAAATACCAGCTCCAGGCCAAAGGCCTTTGCCAGTGTCTGTTTGGTCAAATCATCCACTGTGGGCCCCAGCCCGCCCGTGGTGACGATCAAATCCGCACGGCTGCGGGCCGTGGCCACCGCAGCCTCCAACCTCGCCGGGTTGTCTCCCACAACAGTGTGATGATACACATTGATTCCCAGTTCCGACAACGCCTGTGAGACGTCTGCCGCGTCGGTATTCACGGTATTCCCCAACAACAGCTCCGTCCCCACTGAAATAATTTCTGCATTCACGGTTCCCGCTTCCTTTCTGTACCAGATCCCGGCTCTTTGCAAGCTCTCCCCAAAGTGGCACTTCCCACATGCAGCGATGCCCTAGGAATAGTATTTGATGGATACCTTTTCCGTATTCATTATGGCGCGCGCCACCAGGCCATCTACGTCCAGCACAGCCTCCGCCGCCTCCACAGCTCTGCGGCTGGGCTTCGTTTTGGGATGCTTCGGCGTAAAGACTGTGCAGCAGTCCTCATAGGGGAGGATGGAGGTCTCCATGGTGCCAATCTTTCGGGCAATGGTGATGATCTCTTCCTTATCCATACCAATGACCGGCCGGAACACCGGCAACTCACATACGGCATTGGTGACAGCCATGGCCTGCATGGTCTGAGAGGCCACCTGGCCCAGGCTCTCGCCGGTAACCAGGCACCCACAGCCATGGTCCACAGCAATTTTTTCAGCAATGCGCATCATGAACCGGCGCATAATGATGGTAAACAGCTCCTCCGGGCAGTTGTCCCGAATGGCCTCCTGGATCTCCGTAAATCCGACCACATCCACCGTCATACGCCCACAATATTTGGCCATAAGCCTTGCCAGCTCCAGCACCTTCTCCTTGGCCCGCTCCGACGTATAGGGATAGGAGAAGAAATGGATGCACTCCAGCTCCACGCCCCGCTTCGCCATCATGTAGCCGGCTACCGGCGAATCGATCCCGCCAGACAGCAGCACGCCGGCTTTCCCGCCCACGCCGGTGGGAAGTCCACCGGCTCCGGGCTCTGCCGGGCCGTGAATATAGGCGCCGTGCTCCCGAATCTCCACAAACACCGTATAGTCCGGGTGGTGGACGTCTACTTCTACCTGGGCAAATGCCTCTGCCAGCCGCCCGCCAATCTCCTGGGAAATCTGGATGGAGGTCATGGGAAATGCCTTATCAGAGCGCTTGCTCTCCACTTTGAAAGAACGGGCCATGGACAAGTCGTCCCCCAGATATTCTACTACGGTGTCAAAAATAGCGTCCAAATTTTTTTCACAGGCGCGGCAGCGGCACATGGACACCACACCGAACACACAGCCGCAGGCTTCCCATGCGGCATCCAAGTCGCACTCCGCACTCTCCGGCTCCACATACACTGTAGACTGCAGAACATACACCTTAAACGGCCCACAGCTTCGAATGCGGCGGGCGATGTTATTCCGCAGCCGCTCTTCAAACATGCGGCGGTTCAGTCCCTTCAGGACGATCTCACCCAGCTTCAGCAAAAACAGTTCCTTCATAGCTTCCTCCAGAAAATTCAGTTCATTGTACTGGAATTATACCCGAAAACGGCACAAAACGCAACTGTCAGAGCCAGTGGCAGCCCCGATCTCTCCGATGCTTCGCATTTGCTCTTAAAGTCCGATTTATTGGACATGCATTCGGGTATATTATATTCGAATAACAACACAGAGAGGATGTGCCGGAGATGTTTGAAATGCGTTATGTACGGGGCCATGTGGAGGTCTTTCTCCATGGTCAGTTCCAGTTTTCTGCCGATAACATGACAGAGGCCCGGCAGATGATCGCCGAGGAGGCCGGAGCGCGCTGATGCCCTTCTCCCGGCCCCAGGGCACAGGGCTCCCCCAGCGCGGCGCAAGCAATCCATGTCCATAAATCTACGGCCAAAGGCAAGCGGCGAAGCTTGCCTTTGGCGCTGTTTTTAGACCGTCAAAAACCTGTCGGGAAGCGGAACCGGGATTGATGCCTTGCAAAGCCCAGGCTTTGCAAGGCAAATCTGTTTATGTGCGCACTCCGGCGCGGCGCTTGCGGATGCAGTAGAAAAAAGCCGGAATCAAAAAAGCATCCGCAAACAGCCATGCCAGAGGATGCGCCAGGCAGATGCCAAAAAATCCAAGCTTGGCAGTGATGGCTGTCGCCGCCAACACCCGCGCAACCATCTCCATGACACCAGCGGTAATGGCAAAGACGGAAAAGCCCATCCCCTGAATGGTGAACCGCACGGTATTCACCAGTGTCAGCAGGCAGTAGCCGCCGGTGCAGAACAGCAAAAATTCATAGGCGTAGTTGATAATCTCCGTTTCCCCTGCATCCAGAAACAGCAGGCACATCTGCCGTCCTGCAAACACCGTCAGGACAAAACAGGCCGCAGACACCGCAAAGCCTGTCAGCGCCGCATCCCGCAGGCCCCTGCCGATACGATCGTACTCTCCCGCGCCCATGTTCTGACCCGTATAGGGCGCCATGGTCTGGCCCAGGGCCTCTACGGGGCAGGAGACAAAGGCGTTGATTTTCTGCGCCGCCGTCACGCCGGCCACCACTGCGGCCCCGAAGCTGTTGATTGCTGCCTGGAGCACCAGGGTACCAATCGCCGTGATCGAGTATTGAAAGCCCATGGGCACACCAACAGCGCACAGGGTTTTCATATACCCGCCCGCCGGACGCCATTCCTCCCGGCTGCCCCGCAAAATTGGGAACTTTTTGCGCATGTATCCCAAACAAATCAGTCCCGAAACCCCCTGGGAAATCACTGTTGCCAGGGCCGGCCCCTCCACGCTCATATGCAGCACGCGGATCGATAAAATATCCAATACAATGTTCAGCACCGAAGAGATGGCCAGAAACACCACCGGCGACCGGCTGTCTCCCAAAGACCGGAGAATACCGGCCAGCATGTTATACAGAAACGTACAGGGAATCCCCCAAAAGATTATAACAATATAAATATAGGCGTAGTCAAAGATTTCCTGCGGCGTGTTCATTAGGCGCAGCACCGGCTTGCAGGCCGCCACCACCGCCAGGGTCAGGACCACTGAAAACCCAATGCACAGCCACGCTCCATTGGCCACATACCGGCGCAGAGCGCTCTCTTCTCTGGCTCCAAACATCTGCGCCACTGGAATGGCAAAGCCGCTGCACACGCCGGAGCAAAACCCGATGACCATAAAATTCAGGGAGGAGGTCGATCCCACTCCTGCCAGTGGGTTCACACCCAAGTACCGCCCCACAATCACCGTGTCCACCATACTGTAAAACTGTTGAAACAACATTCCCAAAAACATGGGAATTGCAAAGCTGATAATCAGCCGTACCGGCCTCCCGGCCGTCAAATCTCTTGTCATATCCATCCCTCTTTTCCAAAGAACCGTCACGCATTATAGGCGCTGTACCCCTGTGCTGTCAATTTCAAAAACACACAAGTCTGCTGGGAAAAGAGCAGGTAGTTTCTGCACGTTTTGACGAACCGATTCTGTCCGCCTGCACCGGCTGCACATCTTTGCGCGGAATTTTGCCGCCGTGAGATCTCATGCTCAGGCCGCCATGCCCTCGGGAAACTGCTGCCCAGCCGGCAGATGGGCATGGATAAACTGCCGGGTTTCCAACAATGCCGCGCCGTTGGAATAGCGCCGGTATTCCCGCTCCGTCCAGCAGATAGCAGTTCAGCCTTCCCGCACTGCAGGCGCTTACACAAGCCACGACAGGCAGCCTCATCCGCTGTATCCGCTGCAGCCGTTTCACTGTACAGCTGCATCCATGCAGCCCGATACAGGCTCCCCCGGTATGCTTCAGTCCGGCGGGCGCAATCCGCCTGCTGCAAACTGCCCCCTCCTTCCTCACCTCTTTTAGATACTACGCAGCCCCAATGTGATCGCCCGAAAAAATTTTTGAAATTCCTCTTGACATTTGCCTTGTATTATTGTATTATGCGGTTAGTACAGTAATACAGTAATACAAATAGAAAGGAAGTGACACACTTGGGGTGGACATTTGACGCAAACCGTCCCATCTATGCTCAGCTGGTGGAGGAATTGGCGGCACGTATCGTCTCCGGGGTCTATCCTCCCGGCAGCCGGCTGGACTCCGTCCGGGATCTGGCCGCTGAAGCTGCGGTCAACCCCAACACCATGCAGAAAGCGCTTGGCGAACTGGAGCGGCTGGGCCTGGTCCACGCACTGCGCACTGCCGGCCGGTTTGTCAGTGAGGACACCACGCGGATTGCGCAGGTCCGCCAGGACTTGGCCAACGGCAAAATCCGCGCCTTTCTGGAGCAAATGGAAGGGCTGGGCTACACCCGCGAAGAAGTCCCTGCACTAATCACAGAGTATGAAAAAAAGGAGGAAGCTGTACATGAGCGAGATTCTGACCTGTCAGAGCCTGACAAAACGCTTTGAAGGCAAAGCAGCCCTGTCAGACGTGTCGCTGCACCTGGAGCGCGGCCGCATCATCGGCCTGTTGGGTCCCAACGGCAGCGGCAAGACCACATTGCTGAAATTGGCCAACGGCCTGTTACAGCCGTCCCGAGGCACCATTGCAATCGACGGGAAAACCCCTGGCGTGGAGACGAAAAAGATTGTCTCCTACCTGCCCGACGCCGACTATTTGCCCAACTGGATGCAGGTGAGCCAGCTGGTGGAACTGTTCACCGATTTCTACGCCGACTTTGCCCCGGACAAGGCCCGGGATATGCTCCACAGTCTGCACATCCAGGAGAATCAGCGGCTCAAGACCCTGTCCAAAGGCACAAAAGAAAAAGTCCAGCTGATTTTGGCCATGAGCCGCCAGGCCCAACTGTATCTGCTGGATGAACCCATCGGCGGCGTGGATCCGGCGGCTCGGGACTACATTCTGCACACCATTCTCACCAACTATTCTGAAAACGCCACGGTTCTGATCTCCACCCACCTGATTGCCGACATCGAACAGGTTTTGGACGAAGTGGTCTTTCTGTATGAAGGGCAGGTCGCCCTCCACCGCACGGTGGACGACATCCGGGAAAATGAGGGCAAGAGCGTGGACGCGCTGTTCAGGGAGGTATACAGATGCTAGGAAAACTTCTGAAATACGAATTCCGATCCACGGCCCGGCAGTTTTGCCTGTGGTATGCCGCCCTGCTGGTCATCAGCTTCATCACCGGCCTGTCCATGCGCTGGACAGGAGGCACCCGGTTCAGCGGAGCCATAGAAACAGCCTCCGTCGTCTTCAGCCTGCTGTTTTTCTTCCTGGTGGCCGCGGTTGTGGTGCTGACTTTTGTGCTGATTATTCAACGGTTTTACAAGAACCTGCTGCAGAACGAAGGCTATCTCATGCATACCCTCCCGGTGACCATGGGACAGCACATCCTCGCCAAACTTCTGGTCGCCGTGTTCTGGTTTTTCGCCAGCACTGTCATCGTGATTCTCTCCATCTTTTTGCCGGTCCTTCTGTCCAATGATGGCGTAATCCTGTTCAGCGTCTGGGCGATTCCCGACTTCATCCGCAGCTTTGGGCAGTTGTTTGACTGCAACGGCCTTGTGGCCATTGTTCTTATTCTGCTGCTGATTGTGGTGGCCATGGCGGTAACGGCCATGTTCTTCTACCTGTGCCTGGCCATCGGCCACCTGGCCTCCCGCCGGAAGCTGCTGTGCTCCTTTGGGGCCTATGTGGTGCTGCAAGTTGCAGTAGAGATTCTGCTCGTCGTGGTGCTGAACCTGTTGGACGATGTGCATCTCCCCTTCCCCGACCTGCCATTGTATGGCTATCTTCTCGTCTGCATCGCAGGCTGCACGGCAGTCTGTGCCGTGCTCTTCGCCATAACGAACCTGCTCATGAAAAAGCGGCTGAATCTGGAGTAAATCACAAGCATGGAAAACCCGCCCCGTTCCTCCAAAAAGGGAACGGGGCGGGAACTTTTTGTACACGGCAGTGCATATTTCAACCGGCAGTATTGCTGCTTATTCGCCGCCGCCCATCTGCGCCGCCGCCTGATTGACACACTGCAAGGCGTTGAGGCTGCGGGGATAGCCAATATAGGGCAGGCACTGAGAAATCACCTTGATCAGGAACGCCTTATCATTGCCCACTTGCATGTTGCCCGCAGCGTGACTGGTCAGCTGCGGCTCACAGCCGCCCTGGGCAGCCAGAAAACAGAACGTGATCATCTCCCGCTCTTTGTAGTCCAACCCGGTGCGGGTGTAGTAATCGCCAAAGCAATTGTCCGCCAGCCATTGATTGATGTGGCGGCTCTCTTCCGGACCGCTGTTCTGGAAGCCCCGCATGCCCTCTCCAAAGATGTCCACCTGGGCCTGGTTCCCCGCCTCCAGGCGGGTGTCCATGGTGGTGGTAGCCTGCCCCGGCAGCGGAAGCGCGATGCCCTTTTCCGTCAACACCTCATTGACAACATTCAGGAAAGGCAGCACCCGGCCAATACCCAGATACGCCACAGCCTGATATACAATTTCTTTGCTCTCCACCGCCGTAACGCCATGATCCAGTGCCGTACGGAGCTGACAGCGGAACAGGTCTACCCCCTGACATCCCAGCAACGCGGCCAGAATCGCCATATATCGGGTGCGGCCGTCCAGATCATCCTGGCAAACCACCTCTTCACAGGCAAAGCGGCAGAAGCGTTCCGTAAATTCCGGATCTGTCTCCAGTAAGCCGGCGCCTGCGCCGGAAAACAGTGCTTCATATTCGGTTTTGATCTCTTCCATAGGAACCTCCTTGTGTTTTTACTCTGAACGCATTGCTGTGCCGCACATGCAGGTGTACGGGACACTCCCGCCTGCCTGCATGTGTTTTTCACACAATGGCATTGACCCAACGCGCAATCTCCGCATCCGGCGTCAACCGCTTTTCCGCATTAAACCGGATATCCAGTCCCTGCCGGACATCCGCACCGCGGCAGGACTTTTTAAAATCCCTGAAGGTATGGCCCAGCCAACCGCCGTTGGTGGCGAACGGATATACGGTTTTCCCGGACAGATCCGTTTCATCCAGGAAGCTGCCCATGGCCGGCGCAAAGGTATACCACCACACCGGCGTACCGAGAATCACCGTGTCATACTGCCTGAAATCCACATTCAACGGCTTGAGCTTCGACCGGAAGCCGCTGTTGACCTCCCGCTGGCCCTGCTGCACCACATCTTGATAGCTGCCGGTATATGGCTGGACCGTCTGTAACTGCGCAATGTCCGCATGCAGCGCCTGCGCCATTTTTTCCGCAACGCCGCGGGTATTGCCGCCGAAGGAATAGTAGATGATGATTGGTTTCATATAAATTTCGCCTCACTTCAGCTTGCTGTATTCTTCATCGCTGACCGGCTCGCACCACTCGTTCCGGGTCTCTTCACCGGGAACCTCCACCGCCAGATGGGCAAACCAGCTGTCCGGCGCCGCACCGTGCCAATGTTTCACACCGGCGGGAATGTTGACCACATCACCGGGATGCAGCTCCCGTGCAGGTTTCCCCCATTCCTGGTAATAGCCGCGGCCGGACGTGACCAGCAGAATCTGGCCGCCGCCGGATTTGGCGTGATGAATATGCCAATTGTTGCGGCAGCCCGGCTCAAAGGTTACATTGCCAATGGCCACCTGCTCCACAGAGAGCATGTTCAAATAGCTTTGTCCCACAAAATACTGCGCAAACGCGCTGTTCTCCGCACCCCGCGGGAAAATGTCCTGAAATTCATGCATACAAATGACCTCCTGATTCAGTATGAAGATTCGCAGCTGTACACCAGCCGCATTCCCTTGTTCTACGCTGCAAAAAATAGGCATACCAGAGTGGTTTCCCCTCTGCTATGCCTATTATAGACCCGATTACTCGCGGTGTCGAATACCTAGTTTCT
>CBCPMX010000182.1:0-3837 GCA_965120355.1 uncultured Oscillospiraceae bacterium | reverse complement strand
TACTTCGAGAACTATTATATCATACTTTTATTGACGACACCACCTAACACGATCATTTCCGAAATATCATACAGCCTTTATAGAATTTATGGAAAGGAGCGCCACCATGAATCAATTTGTGAATGAAAACATCGATCTCCAGCCGGAGAGGCAACCGGAACAGCAGAACAATCCCCCGTCCAAAACGCCCCGTTGGGTCGCCTGGGTACTGGTGGCGGCCGCCGTAATTGCCTTAGTCTGCGTCTACCTGGGGGCCTACCTGGCCAATGAGCAGGCTGGGCGGGTCGTCATCCAGAAGGTGGAGACCACATCCTCCGATTCCGCAGATGGCGATGGGACCTCCGCCGTGGAGGTCGTGGCGGCCATCAGTCCCACCGTGGTCTCCATCACCACGGAGAAGATGGAGGTGAGCCAGTTCTGGTTCGGGACTCAGATTGCCAGCGGCGCCGGCAGCGGCGTTATCATCAGCGAGGACGGCTATATCCTGACATGCGCCCATGTGATCTCCGGTGCAGACAATATCCTGGTCACTACCTCAGACGGCACGGAGTACCCCGCCACGGTGGTGGGCAGCTATGAGGACGGCGACATCGCGGTGCTGAAGATTGAGGCCGAAGGGCTTCAAGCGGCGGTGCTGGGTGACAGCGATACGGTACAGACAGGTGAAACAGTATATGCGGTGGGCAATCCGGGCGGTACCCTCAGCGGCACTGTGACCGACGGGATCATCAGCGCCACCAACCGCACCATCTCCGTCACCATCGAGAGTGAAAGCGGAAACAGTACTTATCCCATCAGTACTGAACGGACCATCTCCCTGGAGGTCCTTCAGACCAGCGCGGCGGTCAGTCCCGGCAACTCCGGCGGCGGCCTGTTCAACAGCCGTGGGGAGCTCATCGGCATCGTCAACGCCAAGAGCTCCGGCGAGAGCCAGGAGGGCCTGGGCTTCGCCATTCCCATCAACACCGCCCAGGAGATTGCCACCGCCCTGATCAATGACGGCGTCTATATTGACCCAGATGCAGCGGACAGCGGGAACAGCGCAGTTTTGAATATCGTGGTGGCGGAGGTCAGCCCCGCCATGTCCCAGGCCACCGGCCAGACTGCGGGCGTCTATGTGCAGGAGGTGACAGCGGGCGGCGCGTCCGATGGATTGCTGGAGGCAGGCGACCGGATCATCAGCATGAATGGAACAGTTGTAAATACCACTGAGGATCTATCTGCGCTGTTGGCGGAGTGTGCGCCTGGAGACACCGCCTCCTTGACCGTGGACCGGGATGGGCAGATGGTGACAGTGGATGTCACATTGGCAGAAAACTAAACTGGCAAGCTACGATTTAAAGGAGCGCAGACATGAAAGATCAAAAACAAAGGGATACCTCGCAGGTATGCCCGCCGAAGGAAACAGCCGCCTTGCCCGAATACGAAGCTGCCTCCCGCTTTCTGCTGGAATACCGGGAGCAGATGATGCTCTGTGAAACCGGCCTGCGGCGCCAGAACATTGCCCTGAGAACGAGCGTGCAGGGGAGGCAATATGCTGCTTACAGCAGGTATCAAAGCCCACGAAAGGAGGGACCACTTGATGGACAAAAATTCTCGTGATACCAGGCGTATGCCCACCTGGATAACTGTGATCATTATCTTATTTTTGCTGACTTTTGTAATAAACCTCTTTTCTGCCCGGCGCTCCTCCACTGCGGAGCTCCAGATTTCCTACGACCAATTTCTGGACTTGGTGGAGGCCGGCATGGTGGAGCAGGTCTACATGAACGACGATCAGATCCAGATTACGCTCGTGGCGGGGACGGAGGAGGCGGACGTCGTTCAGATCCTCGGCGGCGAGGAGCTGCCGGAGGGCATACAAGAGCAGAGCTTTGCCCCCTTCCAGTCCGTGGTGTTCTACACCGGCCGGGTGGATGACCCATCTCTGGTGGCCACCCTGCGGGAAAATGATGTGCGCATCTACGAGGAGGTACCCCAGCAGACCTCTGCCTTCTCTGCCATTGCCAGCTGGCTGGTGCCCATCGCCATTATGTATCTCATCTACTTCCTGTTTATGCGAATGCTGATGAAACGCATGGGCGGCGGTGAGGGCGGCCTCATGGGAGGTCTCACCGGCGGCGTGGGCAAGTCCAAGGCAAAGGTCTACAATGTGGAGAAGAGTACCGGCGTCACCTTCCGGGATGTGGCCGGGCAGGACGAGGCCAAAGAGAGCCTGGAGGAAATGGTGGACTACCTGAAAAATCCAGGCAAATACAAGGCCATCGGCGCCCAGCAGCCCAAGGGCGCCCTGCTGGTGGGGCCGCCGGGCACCGGCAAGACCCTGCTGGCCAAGGCGGTGGCCGGGGAGGCGGGCGTGCCGTTCTATCACCTGACCGGCTCCGAGTTCGTGGAGATGTTCGTGGGCGTGGGCGCCAGCCGGGTCCGGGATCTGTTCCAGACCGCCAAAAAGAACACCCCCTGCATCATCTTCATCGATGAGATTGACGCCATCGGGAAAAAGCGGGATAGCCAGCTGGGGACCAATGATGAGCGGGAGCAGACCCTCAATCAGCTGCTGGCCGAGATGGACGGCTTTGAGACCAACGGCGGCATCATCGTCCTGGCGGCTACCAACCGCCCCGAGGTGCTGGATCCGGCTCTCCTGCGGCCCGGGCGCTTCGACCGGCGCATCATCGTGGAGAAGCCCGACCTGCCCGGCCGGGAGAGCATCCTGAGGGTCCACAGCAAAAAGGTGTCCCTGTCCTCCGACGTGGACCTCCACGCTGTGGCCCTGGCTACCAGCGGGGCCAGCGGCGCGGATCTGGCCAACATTATCAACGAGGCCGCCCTGCGGGCGGTGCGCCTGGAGCGGCGTACAGTGACCCAGGAGGATCTGATGGAGTCGGTGGAGACCGTGTTTGCCGGCAAGGAAAAGAAAGACCGGGTTCTCAATCCCAAGGAGCGGGAACTGGTTGCGTACCATGAGGTAGGCCACGCTCTGGTGTCTGCCCTGCAAAAGAATGCCCAGCCGGTGCAGAAAATTACCATCGTTCCCCGCACCATGGGGGCTCTGGGTTATACCATGAGCACCCCGGAGGAAGAACGGTATCTATTGACCAAGGATGAGCTGCGCTCTCAGATCACCATGCTTCTGGGCGGCCGGGCCGCCGAAGTGGTCAAATTCGGCACCGCCACCACCGGCGCGGCCAACGACATTGAGCGGGCCACTGACCTGGCTCGGAAGATGGTCATGCAGTACGGCATGAGCGAGTATTTTGGTTCCATGGGGCTCCAGAGTACGCAGAACCAGTACCTGGACGGCCGGAACGTAGCCACCTGCACTGAGCAGACCGGCGCGGAGGCAGACGAGGAAGTCCGTCTGCTGCTGGAGCAGTGCCAGAACGAAGCCAACCAGATCCTGGAGGAACATAGGGAGTCCCTGGAGCGGATCGCAGCCTACCTGCTGGAACGCGAGAGCATCACGGGCGCGGAATTTATGACGCTTTTAAGAGAAGAAAAAGCTCAACATGCAAGGTAAATGAATGCTGTGTACTTTATTTTGCTTACTATACTGTACAGTTTGAACGGCTCACAGAAATAACGTATATTGGCTCCCGCCCAGAATTGCAAAGTGTTGTCAGCGCCAATGATAAAATGTAAGAAAACGGCGAGAAAAAAATGTAGGTTTGTGGCGGAGAGGAGAAAAAGATAGACTTCCAATAGGGCGGAAAACCGTCCGGAAAGGAAGTCTGAATAATGAGAGGAGAAATATGGATGGACATACGAAGTGATCGTCAAAAAGGGCTGAGCTACACGGAGCTTGGCAGGAAGTACCACATGGATCCGCGGACGGCA
>CBCPMX010000181.1:0-6469 GCA_965120355.1 uncultured Oscillospiraceae bacterium | reverse complement strand
GATGCTGCTGCGGCGATTTATGCCATTCTGGCAGGCAAATCGCTTTAGAGAGACAAGCGCCGCCGCGGAAGTTCCGCAGCGGCACCTTTTCAGATTGGAATAGAATTGCCGGAGATTCAGCGCAGCAGGCGCTCTGCATCCTTCCGCAGCTGTTCACGGAAATCGGGATGCGCCACGGCAATCAGGTTATTGATGCGTTCCCGCACGGCACGGCCCTTCATGGGGGCGATGCCGTACTCGGTGACAATATAGTCGATATCGTTTCGGCTGGTGGTGACCACACTGCCAAGAGGCAACTGTGCGTTGATGGTGGAAATGGTACCGCCCTTTTTTGTGGAAGGGATGGCGATAATGGAGCGGCCGCCCTTGGAGTGGGCAGCGCCGGATACCGTGTCCGCCTGTCCGCCGCTGCCGCTGTACTGCTTGGAGCCGATGGATTCAGAGCAATTCTGACCGGTCAGGTCTACGCTCATGGCAGTGTTGATGGAAACAAAATTGTCATTTTTCGAAATGACATAGGGGCTTGTCACAAAGTCGCCGCGCATAATCAGGGCGCCGGGATTGTAGTTGAGCATGTCGTACAGATCTGTGGTTCCCAGGGCAAAAGCGCCAATCATTTTACCGGGCAGGAAATTCTTCTTCCGGTTGGTAATGACGCCGGCATTGACCAGATCCCGCACACAGTTGGGAATCATTTCTGAGTGCAGACCCAAGTCATGCTTATCCATGAGCGCTGCGGCTGCTGCGTCGGGAATACTGCCAATCCCAAGCTGAATGGTGTCGCCGTCATTGACCAGCGTGGAGACGTAGCCGCCAATCGCCATATCTGTCTCATTGGGCTGACTTTTGGGAATGGTGGGTAAAGGTGTGTTGACTTCTACAATGCCATCCACTTGGGAGATGTGAATTTCTGTGTCGCCATAGACGTGAGGCATATTGGGGTTGACTTCCAGAATGATGTGATCAGCCTGCTCCCAGAAAGTGCGCTCGTGAATCAGGCACAGAGAGACCTGCATATATCCATGTTCGTCCATGGGTGTGGCCGCGCCAATGAAGACATTGGGGTGATAGACGCTGGCCCAACGCGACGGACCGGCGTGGAGATGGCTGGGAAAGAAACTGGTGATGCCAGCGTCCCGGCTGGCGCGGTTGGCGCTCATAAAATAGGTGGCGTCCAAGGTAAAGGTATCCGCATACTGAGGATCCACCATAAACGGGTGCATGTTCATCTCCAGAGGGGCATACATCCGGATGTTTTCCACTTTACCATGGAGCTTGTGGAAATTACCAAGGATGGTCATGGGATCACAGGCGGCCTGGCTGGTGGCGATGACATCGCCGGATTTGATGGTGGCCAGAGCTTCGTCAACGGTCATTTTCTTGGCGTTATATTCTTGAATATATGGATTCATGGGCATCTACCTCGCTTCTTGCTTGTGTATGCACAATTTTATGGATCTCTATCATTATAAAACGCAAGCTGCGGCTTGTCAAATTCCGCTTTTTATGCCTTCGCCCATTCCTCCATCAGAAGCGGAACGATTTGGTACAGGTCACCGACCAGACCGTAATCAGCTACGGAGAAAATAGGCGCGGCAGCATTTTTGTTAATGGCGATGATGGTGTCGGAGGTCTGCATGCCGGCCAGATGCTGAATGGCGCCGGAGATGCCGCAGGCAATGTAGATTTTCGGTTTGACAGTGGTTCCAGTTTGTCCCACCTGCCGGTCTTTGTCAATCCAGCCATTGTCCACGGCTGCGCGGGAAGCACCCACAGCAGCGCCAATTTGATTGGCAAATTTACGAATCAGATCAAATCCTTCGGCGGAGCCCAGGCCAGCGCCGCCGGCCACAATGATATCGGCATCGGTCAGTGGAATGTCGGATTTGACGGATTTGACCACATCCAGAACCTTGGTGTGAATGTCGTCTTCTGATACGCAATTGCCCAGGTCGATCACTTCGCCGGAACGGTTGGAGTCAAAGGAGGCTTTTTCCATGACGCCGCGGCGGACCGTGGCCATCTGAGGCCGGTGCTCCGGACAGCGAATTGTAGCCATCAGATTGCCGCCAAAGGCGGGCCGGGTCTGCAGCAGATTGCCGTCTTCGGCAATTTCCAGACCGGTGCAGTCGGCGGTGAGACCCGTATTAATACGGGCTGCAATCCTCGGGGCCAGATCGCGTCCCAGATAGGTGGCGCCGTAAAGGACGATTTCGGGCTTATACTGCACGATGGCATCCGAAAGAACCTTGGCATAGGCGTCGGTGGTAAAGGTCTCCAACAGGGGATTGTCGGCCAAGTAAACCACGTCTGCGCCATAGCCGAACAGTTCTTTTGTCAGCCCCTCTACCTGATAGCCGGGTAAAATGGCACATAGACGGCAGCCAATGGCATCGGCCAGCTGGCGGCCTTTGCCCAGCAGTTCCGCCACAACACCCTGAAGTTGGCCGTCCCGCTGTTCTGCGAAGACCCAGACATCGTGATAGGCGCTCAGGTCTATGCCTTTGGCGGAGACTTCGTCCTGGGCAATGGCGCCGAAGGGGCAGACAGAGACACACGAACCGCAGCCGGTACAGGTGTCGCCAATCTGGGCGGTGCGGTTCACTACCTGAATGGCGCCAAAGGGGCAAGCTTTTTCGCAGAGGGAACAGCCCCTGCACTTTTCTGTAATAATTGAAACAGCCATTTGAAATCCCTCCTTAAACGATATGCTTTTCCCGCAGAGCGGACATCAGCGCACCTACCTGCTCTTTTGGAGAGCCGGAGTAGACAACGCCTTTGCCTTTGGGTTCCGGAGTGAAGGACTTAAAGACCTGCGTAGGAGATGCTTCCAGGCCCACCTGCTCCAGAGTCAGCGGCAGATCATCGAAGGAGATGACGCGGATTTCTTTTTCATAGGCTTCGTAGATGCCGCGGACGGACATATAACGCGGAGTGTTCAATTCTTTGACGGCAGTCAGCAGACAGGGCATCTGCGTCTGGACGATCTGATAACCGTCTTCCAGCTGGCGGCGCACCGTAACAGTGTTGCCGGAGATCTGACAGTCTTCCACATAAGTAATCTGAGGAATGCCCAATCGTTCCGCGATCTGAGGACCAACCTGAGCAGTATCGCCATCGATGGCCTGCCGTCCGGCAAAGACCAGATCAAAGTCGCCAAGATATCGAATGGCGGTGGCAATGGTGTTGGCAGTGGACCAGGTATCTGCGCCGACAAATTACCGGCCGCAGATCAGCACGGCGTCGTCTGCGCCCATGGCCAGACATTCGCGCAGCATATCGTCGGCCTGGGCCGGACCCATGGGAGACGACGGTGACAGTGCAATTTTCCAGATGATCCTTCAAAGTTAAAGCTGCTTCCAGGGCGTTGGCGTCGTCAGGATTCAGGATGCTCTCGACGCCGTCGCGGATCAGAGTGCCTTTTACCGGATCAATTTTGACTTCATTGGTATTGGGAACCTGTTTTGCACAGACGATAATTTTCATGTTCGATCCCTCCATCATTTCAACAGCGCGCCCGAGATAACCAGCTTCTGAATTTCAGAGGTGCCGTCGTAAATGGGCAGGATGCGGGCGTCCCGGTAGATTCGCTCCACGGCGTATTCGCGCATGTAGCCATAGCCGCCATGAATCTGGACAGCCTTGTAAGCTACTTCGTTGGCAACCTCCGACATGTAGTACTTCGCCATGGCGGCAGCCATGGTCACGTCTTCGCCGGCGTCCAGCTTTTCGGCCACAGAATAGACCAGCTGACGGCCTGCCTCGACTTTGGCGGCCATGTCGGCCAATGTAAAAGCAGTATTCTGGAACTTGCTGAGGGGACGGCCAAACTGGATGCGCTCCTTAGAATATTTTACAGCTTCATCCAATGCCCCCTGGGCCAGGCCAAGCGCCTGGGCAGCAACGGCCACACGGCCGGCGTTCAAGGTGCCCATGGCCAGACCAAAGCCTTTGTTGACCCGGCCCAACAGATTTTCTTTGGGCACTTTGACGTTCTCCAAAATGATATCGGAAGTGACAGAGCCATGAAGTCCCATTTTGTCTTCAATTTTGCCGGTGGAATAGCCATCCCAGCGGGATTCGACGATGAACGCGGAAATACCGTGAGATCCGGCCTTGGGATCGGTTTTGGCAAAGAGGATGGCGAAATCTGCCAAAGGCGCCATGGTAATAAAGCACTTGCGCCCGTTAAGTAGGTAATAATCGCCCATGTCTTCTGCGGTGGTACTCAGTGAGGCGGTATCAGAACCGGCGCCCGGCTCAGTCAGCGCAAAGGCTGCAATTTGTTTGCCTTCGGCCAGAGGACGCAGATATTTTTCCTTTTGAGTTTCGTTTCCATACATAAAAAGGGGCGCGCCTGACAGAGAATTGCCCATGATCAGGCCGCTGGCAGAGCCGTCGACGCGGGTAAATTGCTCCATGACCAGGGCCAGGGAGCGAAAATCACCGCCTGCGCCGCCGTATTTTTTATCGACCGTGATGCCGGCAAAGCCATAGCGCCCAATTTTCTCCCAGATTTCGTCAGGATATTTTCCCGTTTTATCCACTTCAACGGCAATGGGCGCAAGTTCGGCTTCAGCAAACTGCCGGGCCAACTTTTGCAGCATCAGATGCTTTTTCTCAAACATTGTGGCTGAACCTCCTGTTTCTCCAAGATACTGAACTTGTCGCAGCACAGATGTATATGCCATGGGCACAGGGGACATGACACTCATCTGGTCTTATTATAAACATTACGAACGTATAGCACAAGATAGATTGCGAAAAAATTAACAAAATCGGTTACAATAATTTGTTGTAACCAGCTTGGGAGAAATTTGCGCGCAGATAAAGGAAGGGGCCGCGGCAGTGCCGCGGCCCCCAATTTGTGTAATTGTCTGGTCAGAGATACGTTTCCATCGGGGAGAGACGAATGTATCGTGCATTGGCATCCGGCGCAGGCCGCATATGGATACCGGACACGATTCCCATGGCCATAAACATCGTAACAATGGAACTGCCGCCGTAGCTGAGAAATGGCAGCGTCAAACCAATGACCGGCAAAATACCGACACATACCCCTACATTGATGAAGATCTGGAACAACAGCATCCCGGCGATGCCGAAACAGATTTGCCGGTTCATGTAGTTGCGGGAGCGGGTGCCCACATAGATGCAGCGGACAATGATGGCAAACAGCAGGCCAAGCGCCACCAGACAGCCCACCATGCCCAGTTCTTCCCCGATGACGGCAAAGATATAGTCGGTGTGCTGGGCGGGAATGGAGCCGGACTGAGTCAGGTTGCCGTTGAACAGGCCCTGACCGGTCAGACCGCCGCCGGTGAGGGCAGATTTCCCCAGGTTGGTCTGCCACATGGTGTCCAGACCGGTGGCATCTCGGGAGGGATCCAGGATAACCAGAATCCGTTCCTTCTGGTCATCGCGCAACAGAAAGGCCCAAGCTGCCGCTACAGTGGGAATCATGGCAGCGCCGCCCAGCAGGAACCAGAATACGCTGACGCCGCCGGTGAGCACCATGACCAGCAGGATGCCCAAATAGTTCAGTGCAACGCCCCAGTCAGAAGAGACAACAATCAGCAGGCCCACCATGGCAGCTGTGACCAGGGCCAGCTTTAAAATTGTCCATACAGAGGAGATTTTATTTTGGTTGACACTCATGAGTTTGGCGATGATGAGGATAAAGAACACTTTGCAAACCTCGCCGGGCTGCACGCTGACGCCAATAAAGGGGACAGGCAGCCAGCTGACGTTGCCGGTACTCTCGCCGGTACCAAACGGGATCAGCATGGCAATGAACAACAGCGAGAAAATCAAGAGCAATTCACGGCGCTCAGCGATAATATCGATGTCCAGTAAGGTGAAGATGATATAAACCAGAATGCCAAGGATCAGACCTGCGATCTGGACGGTGACGTACCGGTTGGTATTGCGGTAGGCTGTGGCGCTGGCGATAACGGCTATGCCATAGATTGAGGTGACAATGCACATCATCAGCAGCAGCATGTCGGCTTTGCGGAAGAATTCTCCCAGTGCGGTGAAAACGCGCCGCATACCTGTCACTCCTTTCTTCAGAAATCGGGGGCTTATGCGGAATGCGTGCCGGTGCACGCGGCGGTAGGGCGGAACTGCCGTTTGCGTTATTTTAGCACCTTTTGACGGGCAAGTAAATAGGGTGTCATGATTAAAATCCACGGTACCGGTCCGAAAAGCCTTCCCGGGAAAGGGACAGAGACATCGCAGCGGGGCATTGATCGGCCCGGCTGCGTGTGAAGTACCTATGGAACGTCTCTGCTCCATTTGCCAGCGGTTTTCGAGCCTGTCAGCGCCTGTCTAGCATATACAGATGCAGCGTTCGCCGGAGGATTAGGAGACGCTTAAAAAGTTTTTAAACCGCGCCTACCTGGAGGTTTAAACATTGTCAATGTGGTGTGGTATAAAAAAAGTTGACAGCTTATTCTCAAGGAATTCA
>CBCPMX010000180.1:0-14692 GCA_965120355.1 uncultured Oscillospiraceae bacterium | reverse complement strand
GAAAAAGAGAGCGGCTGACGCCGGGGCGGCGCCAAACCGAGTTTCAAGAGAAACAACCGGCGCGGGACCTTTCGGTCCCGCGCCGGTTTACACACATTCATTCTCACATTCATTCTCTGCTTTAGCGCGCCTTGGCCTCCACGGTATCGAACTCCGTGCGCAGATTGGCATCGGAGATCAGATGGCGGGGGCACTTGGCGGCACACTCGCCGCAGCTGACGCACTTGGTATAGTCGATGACCGCCAGATTGTCCACCACATGAATGGCGTCGTGCTGGCAGGCCCGCTCACAAATCTTGCAGCCCAAGCAGCCAATATTGCAGTATTTCCGCAGAGCGGCGCCCTTCTCCTTGGAGGAGCAGGCCACAACAATGTCGGCGGCATAGGGGACTTTGACAATGATGCCCCGGGGGCAGGCGTCAATGCAGCTGAAGCAGCCGACGCACTTTTCATGATCCACGCGGGCGACGCCGTCTACAATGTGCAATGCGTCAAATTTACAGGCAGCCACGCAGTTGCCAAAGCCCAGGCAGCCATAGGCGCACAGATTGGGGCCGTTGCCGGTGACCTTGGTGGCGGCCATACAGTCCTGCAGGCCGTCATACCGGGCCTTCCGCGCCGCGTCGGTACCGCGGCACTTCACCAGCGCCACCTGGCGCTCCACCTGTACGGTTTCCACGCCCATAATTTCAGACATTTTGGCGGCAGCCTCGTTTCCGCCGGCGGCGCAAGCGCCGATGGCGGCGTCTCCGGACAGGACAGCCTGGGCATAGGCAGCGCAGCCGGCGTAGCCGCAGCCGCCGCAGTTTGCGCCGGGCAGGGCCGCCGTCAGCGGCTCCAGCCGCTCATCCTGCTCCACGGCAAAGACTTTGGAGGCAATGGCCAGCACCAGGCCGAACACTGCGCCCATGATGCCCAGCACCAGGATCGCATATACAATATTCACAGCCGTTTCCCTCCCTACTCAAAAGATGGACAGGCCCTGGAAGCCCATGAACGCCAGAGCGATGAGGCCAGCGGCCACCAGAGCAATGGGGAAGCCGTCAAAGCTCTTGGGATTGTCGGCAAACTCCAGCCGCTCCCGCACGGAGGCAAACAGCGCAATGGCCAGGGTGAAGCCCAGGCCGCCGGTGACGCCGTAGACCACAGACTCAATGAAGTTATACCCGTTCTGCGTGTTCAGCAGCGCTACGCCCAGCACGGCGCAGTTCGTGGTGATCAGGGGCAAATAGATGCCCAGGGCCTGGTACAGGGCCGGGACCATCTTCTGGAGGAACATCTCCACAAACTGCACCAGGGCCGCAATGACCAGAATATAGGCCACAGTCTGCATATAGTCCAGCCCCAGCCGCACCAGAATCAGATTGATGCCGTAGGTGGCGGCGGAAGCCACGCCCATGACGAAAATCACCGCCAGGCCCATGCCCACTGCCGTGTCCATCTTTTTGGAGACGCCCATAAACGGGCAGATGCCCAGAAACTGAGACAAAATAAAGTTGTTGACGAGGATCGCGCCCAGGGCGATGGATACAATGCTGGTAAAGCTCACTTCGCCACCTCCTCTTCAGCGGCCGCTTTGGCCTCCTGCTTTTTCAGATACCATTGGAAGGCGGCCATGAGGCAGCCCAGCACCAGGAACCCGCCAAAGGGCAGGATCAGCAGCAGCGCGGGGAATTGCTCCGGAATGATCCGGATGCCGTCGGTGCTGATGACGCCGGCGCCAAAGGTGCCGTTGCCCAGCAGTTCCCGGATCACGCACATGCACACCAGCGCCACGGTGTAGCCGATGCCCTGACACAGGCCGTCCATGGCGGATGCCAGCACGCCGTTTTTGGAGGCAAACGCCTCGGCGCGGCCCAGAATGATGCAGTTGACCACAATCAGCGGGATGAACACGCCCAGCGCATCCGACAGGCTGGGCAGAAATGCCTGCAGCAGCAAATCCACCATGGTCACAAAGCCGGCAATGACGACAATGTAGGCCGCGATGCGGATCTTGGACGGAATGATGTTCCGCAGCAAACTGATGACAATATTGGAACAAATGAGGATGATGGTCACGGAGACGCCCATGCCGATACCGTTAAACAGCGTTGTGGTGATGGCCATGGTGGAACAGGTGCCCAACAGCTGCGCCAGCACCGGGTTCTGCGTCAGCAGGCCCTCCCGGAATTGTTTCTTAAAATTCATTTGACAGGCCCTCCTTTAACCCAGAGACGCAGCGGCGGCAATGGCGGCGTTGACGCCGTTGCAGACCGCGCGGGATGTCACGGTTGCGCCGGTCAGGGCGTCGATGCTGCCGCCATCCTTGGTGACGGCCACGGACTCCTCAGCGCCCACAAACTGGCTGCGGAAATCCTCCCGGCTGGCATTGGCGCCCAGGCCGGAGGTTTCGGACATGTCGATAATGGAAATCCCGGTGACGGCGCCGCTCTCATCGATGCCCACCACCATATCGATTTCCCCGCCGAAGCCGGAGGGCGTGACCTCCACCACATATCCGCCGCCAGAGGCCGCATATATGGTTTTGACCAGGCTCTCTTCGCCGGTGTAAGCGATTTCCTCATAGCTGTCGGCAGGCAAAACCTCTTGCAGCGCCTCCGCCGTCTTTTCCTCCGTCAGCTGGGCAATGCGGTCGGCAGTAACAGCGTTGACCGCCCCCAGCAGCAGCGCCACAATGGCGGTAATGAGGAACAGCGTCAGGGTCAGGCGCAGATAGTACGCACCGTTGGATGTCTTTTTCGTCTCGGTCATGCCTTATCACCTCCGGTTGTCTTCACCAGGCCGAAGCGCTTGGGACGGCCCACCTTGTCCAGCAGGTACACGGTGGTGTTCATAATGAGAATGGCGTAGGACACGCCCTCAGCATAGGAGCCAAAATAGCGGATAAACATGGTAATCGCGCCGCAGCCGATGCCGAAGATAATCTGCCCCAGCCGGGTCACGGGAGAGGTAGAATAGTCCGTGGCCATGAAGAAGGCGCCCAGCATGACGCCGCCGCCAAAGAGCTGGCACAGCATCCAGGTGACCCGGTCGTTGCCCTGGGGGAACAGGAACGCAATGACCGCCACAGTCCCCAGAAACGCCACCGGAATGCGGCAGGAAATAACCTTGCGCACAATGAGATAGATGCCGCCCAGCAACAGCAAAATGGCAGACGTCTCGCCCATACAGCCGCCCACATTGCCGGCGAACATGCTCAGGACGCTCTGGGCCGGCAGCGAGCCGGAGGCCATATAGCTCAGGGGGGTGGCGGCGGTAACCGCGTCGGCGTTGGATCCAAAGACGCTCAGGGCCGTGCCCGGCACCACCCAGGTGGTCATAATGACGGGCCAGGAGAACAGGAACGCACGGCCCGCCAGGGCAGGGTTCATGAAGTTCTGGCCAATGCCGCCGAAGAGCTGCTTGACAATGACAATGGAGAAAAATGCGCCGATGATAATCGTCCAATAGGGAACCGTCACCGGGCACACCAGCGCCAGCAGCACACCGGTGACCACAGCGGAGCAGTCGCCGATGGTACAGTCTTTTTTCAGCACCTTCCGGTAGCCCCACTCAAAGAACACGCAGGCCGCCACAGACACGGCCATGACGCACAGCGCCCGCACGCCGAAGAAATACACGGCGGCCACCATGGCCGGCACCAGGCCGATGATCACATCCAGCATAATGGAGCTGGTGTTCTCCGGCGAACGAACGTGGGGTGAAACGGAGACCGTCAGATTTTCCGCCGCTGCCTGGGGCGCGGCAGGCGCGGGCTTTGGCGTGGACGCCGGTTCCGCCGGCGTTTGCGCGGCCTTGTCCGCTGCGGCGGCAGGGGCCTGGGCGGGCTTCTGCTCCGCAAGGGCGGCGGCCGCAGCCGTTTCCGCCTCGGGCTTTGCTTCCACCGGGGCGGCGGTGGTTTTCAGTTCGTTGTCCATAGACCGCACCTCCTTACGATTGGGCCTTCGCCCTGGCGGCGTTGACCTTCTGCTTGGCAATCTTAAAGCTCTGAACCAGCTGAATCCGGGCGGGACAGATGTAGGAGCAGCTGCCGCACTCAATGCAATCGGTGACGTTGAGCTTCATCAACGCCTCCAGGTTGTTCTTCCGCTCATTTTGGTACATATACAGAGGCATCAGATGCATGGGGCATGCCTCCACACAACGGCCGCAGCGGATGCAGTGGGGCTGCGCCACCTCATAGTTGTGCTTCTCCGACAGGCAGGTCATGGCATTGGAGCCCTTGACCATGGGAGCGTCCAGACTGAACATGGCCACGCCCATCATGGGGCCGCCGGAAAGAAGCTTATAGGGCGTGCCGGCAAACCCGCCGCAGGCATCCACCAGATCCCGGTAGCGGGTACCGATGGGCGCCAGCAGGTTCTTCGGCTCCTGAATGGCCTCGCCGGTGACGGTGATGACGCGCTTGATCAGCGGCATCCCCTCATAGACCGCGTCATAGATGGCGGCGCAAGTGGCGCAGTTGAACACTGCGCAGCCCACCGCGGCAGGAAGCCCGCCTGGCGGCACCTGGCGGCCTGTGACCGTCTGGATCAGCTGTTTTTCCGCGCCCTGGGGGTACCGGGTGCGTAGGACATGCAGCTCCACGTTGGCGGGCAGTTTTTCCTTCAGAACCGCAATGGCGGCTTTTTTATTGTCCTCCACGCCGATGTGCGCCTTGTCCAGGCCAAAGATTTTCATAATCAGCTGAGCACCGCCAATGACGCGCTCCGGCATTTCCCGCAGCAGCCGGTCATCCGCCGTGATGTACGGTTCGCACTCGGCGGCGTTGACAATTATCGTGTCCACCTTGCCCAGGCCGCTGGAGATCTTCACGTGGGCCGGGAACGTGGCGCCGCCCATGCCGGCAATGCCTGCTTCGCGGATGATCTGGCACAACTCGTCCGCGCTGAGGGCATCCACGTTGTCCCGGGGGTGAATGTCGGGACACAGCGTGTCCTGAAAGTCGTTCTCAATGACCACAGACAGCACGTCTACACCGCTGTTGTTGGGCCGAGGCTCCACAGCCGTGACCTTACCGGACACGGTAGCATGCACGGGCACGCAAAGGCCGGTATTGTCGCCAATCTTCTGACCCATCGTCACAAGATCTCCTTTTTTGACCAGCGGCTGACATGGCGCGCCGATGTGCTGTGACATGGGGATGACCACCAGGGACGGCGCGGGAATGACCTCAATGGCCTTCTCACTGGACAGAGACTTTTTGTCGTCGGGATGAACCCCGCCGAAAAACGCTCGAACCATCTTTTTCACCTCACAAAAAATGTCTTACGAAACATGGATCCAACCGGCACGCGCTGTGAACAGGTACGATAAGCTTGGATTTTACCGTAAGGCGCAGCAACAGCCCCGTTCGCAGGCAAGAAATCCACTGTTTCCCTTGCCGTCCAAATTGTCGGAAGTGTTGGGCGCCGGGTCCGGGCATGTTCTTATTCTATACTATACACCACCGGCGGACCCTTGTCCACTGGGAACAATTCAAATCAAAATTTTTTGTAAATTTTACGACAAACAAGCCCTCAAAATCAGCCAATTGCTGACGGATTTGTGACGATTTCGCCCACAGGACGCTGTGAATTCCCTGTGGCGGCGCACCCGCTCCGCGGCTGGTTCCGCATATCCCGCAAAAATTTTTGTAAAGTTTTCAGCAAAAAGAGGTTGCGTTTTTCGCAAAACAATGCTATAATGCATGGCGTTGACATGGATTCTCCACAGTTTCCACAGAGTTATCCACAAAGGGAAGCATCCATTTTTCGGGTATGCGGGTGTAGTTCAATGGCAGAACATCAGCTTCCCAAGCTGAATACGGGGGTTCGATTCCCCTCACCCGCTCCAACTCGCCGCAAGCGATATACCGCTTGCGGCGAGTTTTTTTATTGTCATTGCAAAGTGCATCGCGCGCCCATTCTGCCGCGCCTCGCCTCCAACTGCGGTTCGCTTGCCCTGGGCTCGCGGCAAAACCGCGCTCCACGCCGCCCGCAGGCCGCGCCGGCTAAAGATTACAGCCTTGCAGCAGCATGCCCTTCCGGGCGGCGGGGTGGCGCGCTACATTTAAAAACAAAAATCCGGAGCAAGCGATATAAACGCTTGCTCCGGCATGGCAGGGGATGAGGGATTCGAACCCCCGCAAACGGAGTCAGAGTCCGGTGTGCTACCGTTACACAAATCCCCTGTATCACAGGATGACAATTGAAGCAGATATTATTATAGTCACTTTTGAAAAAAAGTCAAGAGAATTTTTCGGCTTTCGGGAATTTTTTTGCCGGCGGGGACGGATCGGGTCCGTCCCCGCCGGCTGACACGCTTCCGATTCAGGCCATTCAGGCCAGTGCGGCCTTCAGCCGCTCCAGTTGGGCCGAAAGCTCCCGGGGGAGTTTGTCGCCGAACTGCCGGTAGAACTCCGTAATGCCGTCCGTCTCGGCGCGCCACAGGCCGGTGTCCACCTCCAGCAGGCTCTCCAGCACCGCGGGCGTAACCTCCGTACCGTCAAGATTGATATCCTTTGCATAGGGCAGATCGCCAATGGCCGTCTCACGGGCTTCCACATCACCGTCACAGCGGCGGAGAATCCACTCCAGCACCCGCATATTGTCGCCGAATCCGGGCCACAGGAAGTTGCCTTCGTCATCGGTGCGGAACCAGTTGACATTGAAGATCTTCGGCGGGTGGGGAATCTTCTTGCCCATGTCCAGCCAGTGCTGCCAGTAGTCGCCCATGTGATAGCCGCAGAAGGGCAGCATGGCCATGGGATCCCGGCGCACAACGCCCACAGCGCCGGTGGCGGCGGCGGTGGTCTCCGAAGCCATGATGGACCCTACAAAGACGCCGTGCTCCCAGTCCCGGGACTGATAGACCAGCGGCGCGGTCTTGGCCCGGCGGCCGCCAAAGATGATGGCGGAAATGGGCACACCCTGGGGATCGTCAAATTTGGGCGAGATGCAGGGGCAGTTCTTGGCAGGAGCGGTAAAGCGGCTGTTGGGATGGGCGCCTTTTTCGGCGCTGGTCTTGCCGTTCCAAGGGCGGCCCTGCCAATCCTCGGCATTCTCCGGGGGATTCTTGTCCATGGACTCCCACCAGACGGTGTTGTCATCCTTGTTGAGCACCACATTGGTAAAGATCGTGTCTTTTTTGGTGGACAGCAGTGCATTGGGGTTGGACTTCATGGATGTGCCGGGAGCCACGCCAAAGAAGCCGTTCTCCGGATTCACCGCCCACAGGCGGCCATCTGCGCCAATGCGCAGCCAGGCAATGTCGTCGCCGACGCACCAGGTCTTCCAGCCATCCTTCTGATATCCCTCCGGCGGAATCAGCATGGCCAGGTTGGTCTTCCCGCAGGCAGAGGGGAAGGCGGCGCAGACATATTTCGTCTCACCCTGGGGATTCTCAATGCCCAGAATCAGCATATGCTCGGCCAGCCAATCCTCCTTGGAGCCGAGATAGGAGGCGATGCGCAGAGCGAAGCATTTCTTGCCCAGCAGCACATTGCCGCCGTAGCCGGAGTTGATGGACATGATGGTGTTGTCCTCCGGGAACTGCACGATATAGCGTTCCTCCGGATCCAGGTTGGCCTTGGAGTGCAGGCCCTTGATAAAGTCGCCGGTTTCGCCGATGGCGTCCAGCACCGCATTGCCCATGCGGGTCATAATGGCCATGTTCAGGACGACATAGATGGAGTCGGTGATCTCAATGCCATATTTGGCAAAGGGCGAGCCAATGACGCTCATGGAATAGGGGATGACATACATGCACCGGCCCTTCATAGAACCGTCATAGAGCTTGTAGAGCTTCTCATACATCTCCTGGGGATCCATCCAGTTATTCGTGGGGCCTGCGTCCTCCTGACGGCGGGAGCAGATGAAAGTACGGCTTTCCACGCGGGCCACATCATTGGGGTCGGAGCGATGGAGGTAGCAGCCGGGGAGCTTTTCCTCATTGAGCTTGATGAGCTCGCCGGTCTTCATGGCCTCCTGCCGGAGGGTCTCCAGCTGATCCTCCTCGCCGGTAATCCACAGGACAGCGTCCGGCTTGACCAAACGGGTCATCTCATCGACCCAAGCGTTCAGGGCGGGGTTTTGGGAATGGGACATAGTTTTTACCTCCTGGGGCGGCGCGTGGCAGCACAGTGCCAGAGCCTCATTTTGCAAGTACGGGACGTGACAAACCGGAAACCGCAGCAAACCAGAAGATCCGAACCATCCTCGCGCCGGAATTGCCGGGGAACGGCCAGCTCCTGTACCCCCATCGGGGATGGCTTGCGCTTTACGCTTTCAGTCTGCGCCGCACTTTACGCTTTCATATAATATAATAATAGTGTATTTTCAGGCGTTTTGCAAGAACATCCTGTAAAAATGGAAAAATCCTTTCTGCCCGCTGTCCCGGAGACGCGCCGCGTCCCGCGGTCCACGTCCCCCCCTCTCGGCGCCTCGGAGAAAAATATTGTATGCCGCTCTGTTTCCCTGTTGATTTTACCGATTTACTATGATATAGTATTTCCAACACTCCCCATGGCGCGCAGGAATTCCAGAAGGCGAAACGCCTCTGCGGCCTCCCCAACGGAGGGGAGCGTCCGATTCCATGCGTGTTCATGGTGCTGCTTCGTTTGTCTGACGTGCAGGGCCCTGTGCTCTGCACGTTTTTTCGCCGTTGAAGCCCATGTGCCATGGGGAAACTGAGATTGAGGAGCGTTTTTATGGATGAACTGATCACGACCATCAATGGCTATCTGAACGATATCGTTTGGGGGCCGGTCATGCTGTTCCTGCTGGTGGGAACCGGCATTTATCTGACCGTTCGGACAGGCTGTATCCAGGCTACAAAGTTTGGCTACATTATGCGACACACAGTCGCACTCTGTTCCGCAGCCGCAAGGAGGAAAAGGCCAAGGACCTCAAAAACCTGACGGCTTTTGAGGCCGTCACCACGGCTCTGGCCGGCACTGTCGGCACCGGCAATATCGCCGGCGTCACCGGCGCAATCTTTGTCGGCGGCCCGGGCGCGGTGTTTTGGATGTGGGTTTCCGCGTTTTTCGGCATGTTTACGAAATTTTCGGAGATCGTGCTGGCCATGCACTTCCGCCAGACCGACGAAAATGGCGTCCATTACGGCGGCCCCATGTACTACATCGAAAAGGGCCTGCACATGAAGTGGCTGGCCTGCATCTTTGCTCTGCTGGGCGGCCTGGCCTGTTTCGGCATCGGCAACATCGCCCAGTCCACGGAAATTGCCGGCTCTATGGAGAGCCTTTTCGGCCTGCCCAACCTGGCCACCGGCATCATTCTCGCAGTTTTGGTGGCTGTGGTTCTGCTGGGCGGCGTCAAACGCATTGGCCAGGTGGCCTCCTATATGGTGCCTTTTATGGCCATCTTCTATATTGTGGCCGGCGTGGCGGTCATCGTCCTGCGCATTACAGAGATTCCGGCAGTGCTGGTGTCTATTCTCAAAGGCGCGTTCAGCTTTGAAGCCGTGGGCGGCGGCGTGTTCGGCTACGGGATCCTCGTGGCCATGCGGCAGGGCTTCGCCCGCGGTGTGTTTTCCAACGAGGCCGGCCTGGGCTCTGCGCCAATTGCCCACGCCGCGGCTGACACCAAGGAGCCGGTGGAACAGGCCATGTGGGGCGTGTTTGAAGTCTTTGTGGACACCATCATCATCTGCACGCTGACAGCCATGGCAGTGCTGCTGTCCGGTGTGCTGGACACTGCCGGCGGTCTGGACGCTTTCGCTTCCAAGGGCGAAGCCGCTGCCGTCGCGTTCAATTCCATTCTGCCCGGTCAGATCGGCGGCATTGTCATTCAGGTGAGCCTGCTGTTTTTTGCTCTGTCCACCATTCTGGGCTGGAGCTATTACGGCGAGCGCTGCTGGGGCTACCTGACCAACAACAACAAGGTCGTACTGGCGGTGTTTAAAATTGTGTTCATTCTGGTGTGCATTGTCGGCTCCGTCGGCTCCGGCACGCTGATGTGGAACATCTCCGATACCCTCAACGGCATGATGGCCATTCCCAATCTCATTGGCCTGCTGCTGCTGTCCGGCACCGTAGTCAAGCTGACCAAAACATATTTCAGCAAGACAGCAGACCGGCTGTAAGCGCCGCCGCGCTGTGCACGCACACAACGCCTTTGCGCAATATATAAACCCGCGGAGGGGTAAAAATTGCCCCTCCGCGGGTTCGTTTTGTCTGTTCCCATTTGTGCCCGCTCCCGGTCAGCGGCTTGCATAGTACAGCGCCACCATTTTGCCGAAGTATATGGCGCCAATGCGGTCAGAGAAATATTTGACCATCGACAGGTCGTGGGCGATGAACAGAATCGTCAGGCCCAGCCGCGTCCGCATAGTCATAGAACGTATAGCTGCCGCTGGAAGCGGCCGTCGTCTCACCGCTCTGCGTGGTTTCAGCCGCACTTTCAGTCTCAGAACTGCCATTGCTGTTGCCGCAGGACCGGTCACCCCGCAGCATAATGAAAAAGTATGGTATTTGTTGTTCAAATATCCAACACATTATATCATAGTTCTCCAAGAACGCCACGCAAAACTTTCTGTAAAAAATGCAGAAATCTTCTCTCCGAAAGCACCTTTTTCTCTGGTTCTGTGCGCACAAACTGCACACAAATTCCATCACACCAGATCCGTCAATTCCTGTTCATCCAACCACTGCTGCGCCGTCTGGCAGACTTTTTGCAGGCACTGTTCGTCAAACGGGCTGTCCAGTCCGGCGTTTTCCAGCAGCGCCGTAAAGGTGCGGCTGCCGCCCTGGCGGGTATAGGCCATATAGTGCTCCCAGGCACGCTTCGGCTCCTTTTGAAGCATGGCCCAAAACTGCAGCGCTACAGTCTGCGCCAAACAGTAGTCAATATAGTAGAAGGGACTGGAATAGATGTGGCTCTGCCGCTGCCAGCCCTGGCCCTCGGCATAGAACGGAATTTCTCCATCCAGCTTCATCCAAGGCATATAGACCCCCAACAGCTCCTTCCAGACCCCATGGCGCTGCGCCGGAGTCATGTCCGGATGTGCATAGACCTCATGCTGGAAGTGGTCCACCATGGTTCCATAAGGGATAAAGGTCAGCGCGCTCGCCAGATGGCTGTAGCGGAATTTCTTGGCGTCCGGTCCGAAAAAATTCTCAGCCCAGGGCCAGGCAAAAAACTCCATGGACATGGAGTGCACCTCACAGCCTTCCATGGACGGCCACATATACTCCATGGGCACCCTGTCCCGGTTCATCCAGGCGGCAAAGGCATGACCAGCCTCATGCGTCACCACTTCCACATCGTGCTGGGTGCCGTTGAAGTTGGCGAAAATAAACGGTACGCCGTAGTCGGCGATGTCGGTACAGTAGCCGCCGGACTGCTTGCCCTCCGTGGACAGCACGTCCATCAGCTCCTGATCCAGCATCATCCGGAAGAATTCGCTGGTCTCAGGGGACAGCTCGTCATAGAACCTCTTCCCCTGCGCCAGGATTTCGTCCGGGGACCCCTGGGGCTTGGGATTGCCGGAACGGAACTCCAGCGCATTGTCGGCGAAGCTCATGGGAGACGACTTGCCCAACCGGCGGGCCTGCTCCCGGCAAAGCCGGTCCGCCACCGGCACCAGATATTTGCGTACAGCGGCGCGGAAGCGCTCCACGTCTTCCTTCCCGTAACAGTTGCGGCCCATACGGTAATATCCCAGCGTGGTATAGCCCTCATAGCCCAGTTTTTTGCCCATTTCGTCCCGGAGGTGAACCAGCTGGTCGTAGAGATCGTCCAGCTGCGCCTGATTGTCCTTGTACCACTGGCCCTCTGCCTTCCAGGCGGCCAGCCGGCGGGCGTCGTCAGGATCATTTTTAAACGGCGACAGCTGGGACAGGGTATACACTCCGCCCTCAAAGGGGATCTGCGCCGAGGCCAGCAGCTTTTCATAGGCCTGCGTCAGATCGTTTTCCTTTTGCAGCTGAGGAATTATCTCCGGGGAAAAAGTCTTCAGCGCAATCTCGGCGTTGACAAACATCAAATCGCCATATTCCGCCGCAAACTCCGGCCGGTACGGCGAAGCCAACATGGCCTGCGTCCATGCCTGGGTATATTCCTGCAGCTCCGGGGAGGCGGCATTCCAGAACTGGACCTCCCCGTCATAGAACGAATCCCGGGTATCGATGGAGTGGCGGATATAGGCCAGATTCGTGGCGGTGGACAGGTGCTTGGACAGCGCCTCCTGCTCCAGAAAGGCCGCCTTGGCCGCTTCATAATTCGGAGCCTCCTGCAACCGCCGGATCAGATCCTGCATTTGCGCCTGAACCTGCTCCAAATCCGGGCGCACATATGGCATTTCGCAAAATTTCACTGAGATTCCTCCTGTCCTCTGAACCGCACAGCCGGCCTCAGCGGCCGCGCTGTGTCAAATCCGAGAAAGATGTCCATTTATTATAATACAAAGGCCGTCTGCAAACAAGCCGGATTTTCCTCAGAAAAGCCGTACACCGAACAGCGCCCCATTTCTGCTCCGGCGGCTCTGCGCCCGGACGAGAAAATCCGGCGCACAGGAAACCCTGTGCGCCGGACTGGGGTACTGCACTACGCCTTGGTTCCGGGTCCTCAGACCAGAACGGCAGTCACCATGGCCATCTTGTAGACCTCCTCGGCATTGCAGCCGCGGGACAGGTCGTTGATGGGGGCATTCAGGCCCAGCAGAATCGGGCCGTAGGCCTCGTAACCGCCGGTACGCTGGGCGACCTTGTAGCAGATGTTGCCGGTGTTCAGATCCGGCACAATGAAGGTGTTGGCATAACCGGCCACCTTGGAGCCGGGAGCCTTCTGCTGGCCAACGGAAGGCACCACAGCGGCGTCAAACTGCAGTTCGCCGTCCATGGGGAACTCAGGATAAGCTTCCTGCGCCTTCTGGCAGGCTTCGACCATCATGTCCACAGTGGAGTCCTTGGCGGAGCCCTTGGTGGAGAAGCTCAGGAACGCCACCTTCGGATCAATGCCGAAGGCCTTGGCGCACTTGGCGGTCTCACCGGCGATTTCCACCAGCTCGTCCACAGTGGGATGGATAATGATGCCTGCATCGCCGATGGCGATATGATCCAGGTTGTCATTGCCGGGACGGGACAGGATGAAGCAGGAGCTCACGCACTTGTTGCCGGGCTTGGTCTTAATCAGCTGCAGGGCAGGACGGACCGTATCGGCGGTGGAGTAGGTGGCGCCGCCCAGCAGGCAGTCAGCCTTGCCCATCTTCACCAGCATGGTGCCGAAATAGTTGGTCTTCTTCAGGTTTTCGCGGCACTGCTCGGGGGTCATCTTGCCCTTGCGCAGCTCCACCATCTTCTCCACCATTTCCTCCATGCCGTCATAGGTGGCGGGATCAATGATGGTGCAGGCGGAGATGTCGAAGCCGCCCTTGGCGGCGTTGGCCTCGATCTCGTCCTTGGGGCCGCAGAGAATGACATTGAGGATCTTCTCAGCGGTCAGGCGGCTGGCCGCCTCCAGAATTCGGGCGTCGGGGCCTTCCGGCAGGACGATCGTCTTGTTCTCCTGCTGGAGCTGCGCCTTCAACTTATCGAACATTGGAATTACCTCCCTGATTGATTCATTACAGATGTATTATACAAGGTTATTTTGCAGTTCTCAATGGGTTTGCAAAAATTTTTGGGGAGTTTTTTCGCCGGCAGGGCGGTTACTGCCGTTCCGCCAGATAGGTCTGCACCCGGTTTTCGGCGATTCCGGCGGCCTGACCGGCAGCCCCTTTCCGGCAAAACAGGGCCGGGTGCAGTGCAGCCGCAAAAGCCGGCGTGCATCCCACGGAGTCCAGCTTACTCTCATCTGTTTTCACGGGCATTCCCGTCGCAAACACAAACCTGCACTTCATAATTCCACTGCAAAATCCCGGATATGACAATCAGCTGTACCGAAAAGGACGGCTCTGCGCCATATTCTGTTTTGGCAATATGGATTAACTCGCCCAGTGTCTGCGCTCTGTTTTCTTCCGTGCAGTTCGCGCAAAGGTACTTCCCTTTTGGCAGTACCTGCAATCCGTCGATATCCACGTACCGGGTACAGACGGCAAAGAGCCTTGCCCTTCCGTTCTCGGTGTAGATCCCCGCCAAATCTTCAAAGGCAAACTGCTCTTTTAAGGCGGGCGTGACCTGATCGTAGAAATGGCCGAGATAATTCCAGAGCGTATCCAATGTCGGCGCTTCCATCGTATCTGACAATAAAATCACACGCTCTGGACAATCCTTTAAAAAAACCTGCTTGCACGTTTGCTGTTCCCGTAATTTCCGTTCATAATCCGCCTTTGCTAACTGGATTTTTGACTTGCTGTATTGCAATGCCGCGATTTTTTCATCGGCCTTTTTCTCCGCCTGCTCTAAAAAATCCACAATTTTTTCAAGATCGTCATACTCTAAAACCTTTTTGATCTCACGCAAGGGCAAGTCCATCATCTGCAAGGCTCGTACTGCATTCAGCCGGACGATATCCTGCTCGGTATAATAGCGGTAGTTCGTCCATTCGTCTTTTTTGCTCGGCTTCACCAGCCCAATGCGGTCATAGTGCCGCAGCGTTTCACTTGTGGTATGGGCGGCCTTTGCCGCCTCTCCAACAGAAAAAAATTTTTTCATTTTTGAAAATCCGGATCTTTTATGCCTAAACGGTTTAAACAGCAGCGTTTATGCAGCGCAGGGCTATCTGGCGAACTTGTATCCCTTTATGGATGC
>CBCPMX010000179.1:0-9863 GCA_965120355.1 uncultured Oscillospiraceae bacterium | reverse complement strand
CGCTGAACAGTGGACTGGGAGTTTGTCAGGATTATGCGCAGGTGTTTGTCGCTTTGGCGCGGCTGGCGGGTTGGCCGGCCCGCTATTGTATGGGCCTGACTGTGGGCGAAGGGTCCACCCACGCCTGGGCGGAGATCTACCTCGACGGCGCATGGCATGGGTTTGACCCGACGCGGGACTGCCCTGCTGATGAACGGTATGTTCGGTTTGCCACAGGCCGGGACGCTGCAGACTGTCCGGTAGAACAGGGAACTTTTTGGGGCACGGCCGACCAAACGCAGACCGTCTTTATGCGGGTAGAGGAGATCTGACTGCGCCCCTTCCGGAATTTACGAGGTGTAAGCATGGAGAAAGAAATAGCCAGTCTGGGGCTGGCAGTACACGAACAGCTGAAATTGCGAAAAAACCGTGTGGAGCCGCTGCCGGGTCACGACTCGGGAAAACGGATCTGTATTGTCACTGGAATTCATGGCGATGAGCTGGAGGGCCAATATGTGGCCTGGCTGCTCAACCGCCGCCTGCGGGAGCATCCCGAGTATCTGCGCGCCACAGTGGACATCTATCCGGCTATCAACCCGCTGGGGATCAACACCATCCAGCGGGGCGTGCCGCTGTTTGACCTGGATATGAACCGCATTTTCCCCGGCGAAAGCGACGGCCCCGCCGTGGAATATATCGCCCAACAGGTGATTGCAGATATCCGGGGGGCGGAGATTGCCATCGATATACACGCATCCAATATTTTTCTGCGGGAACTGCCGCAGGTGCGCATTTCTGAGGAGACTGCGCAGGATCTTGTGCCGCTGGCCCGGCAGTTAAATGTGGACTTTGTCTGGATTCATGCGGCGGCCACGGTGCTGAAAAGCACCTTCGCCCACAGCGTCAACGCAATGGGTACGCGATGCCTTGTGGTGGAGATGGGCGTGGGAATGCGTCTGACCCCTGCCTATGGGGAACAATTGACCGAGGGCATTTTAAACCTGATGCGGACGCAGGGAATGTGGGACGGGCAGACCAGCTGTACCCACACGCCAATTGTCAGCCGGGACGAGGTGGCCTTCCTCAACGCTAAT
Source organism: uncultured Oscillospiraceae bacterium (assembly GCA_965120355.1). Classification (GTDB taxonomy): domain Bacteria; phylum Bacillota; class Clostridia; order Oscillospirales; family Oscillospiraceae; genus CBCPMX01. The sequence continues at coordinate 8,790 of CBCPMX010000179.1, read as the reverse complement.
GCGCCGGGGATCTTTGTGCCGGAGGCGCAGCACAACGGTTCTGTGAAAGCAGGACAGTTGTTGGGGATCATTGCCGATCCGATGACCGGTGACATCCGGGAGCGGGTCATCGCACCGGAAGACGGACTGCTGTTTACACTGCGGGAATATCCTGTGGTCTATCCCGGCAGCTTGTTGGCCCGGGTTCTGACAGGAGGGGAACGGGAATGAATCGGGAGGTTTTATATACGCTGGATACGCCATACCGGCAGCAGTTTACGCTGGAGGGGTTCCGCTTCGGATCCGGCGAACATTCCTGCGCCGTAGTGGGCGGCGTCCGCGGCAATGAGGTGCAGCAGATGTATGTCTGTGCCCGCCTGATTCAGGCGCTGAGGGAGATGGAGCGGCGTGGAGAATTTGTGCCGGATCACCAGGTTTTGGTGATTCCCTGCGTCAACCGCTATTCCATGAACGTGGGAAAGCGTTTTTGGCCCATGGACAACACCGATATCAACCGGATGTTTCCCGGCTATGACCAGGGCGAGACTACCCAGCGCATTGCCGCTGCCCTGTTTGACGCGGTTAAGGAATACCGGTATGGCATACATTTCGCCAGTTTTTATTTGCCGGGGGATTTTTTACCCCATGTGCGGATCATGAATACAGGCTATCAGAGCGCGTCCCTGGGCAGCCTGTTTGGTCTGCCCTATGTGGTCATGCGGACGCCCAAACCCATTGACAGCACTACGCTGAATTATAACTGGCAGATCTGGGATACCAACGCGTTCAGCATCTATACCCGGGAGACCGAGCGCATCGATGAGGAGAGCGCCGTTCAGGCTGTCAGCGCGGTGCTGCGGTTCCTCAATCGGGTAGGGGTGGTTCAATACACCTGTCACAGCGGGTATTTGTCCACGACCATCACGGAACAGGATCTGGCCACGGTATTAACCCCGGCGGGCGGTATATTCCGTGCCCGGAAGGCGCCCGGTGATGAAGTGGAGCAGGGGGAGGTAATTGGCCGCATATTGGATCCCTTTACAGCGGATGTGACCGCGGAACTGATCAGCCCCACCAACGGCCTGGTGTTCTTCGCTATGGAAAAGCCGCTGGTATTGGAGCATGAAGTGGCCTTCAAGCTGATTCGGCGTATGCACAGCTAGGGATCTGTCCTCCGGGGGCATAAAGGAAAATATCATCTGCGGGAAACCCATCCGGAACGGTTAGAAAACGGTTCCGAATGGGTTTTGTATTTTCTGGATGGATGGGAAATCCGCTGCCGCCGCAGGTTTGAAGTGCAGAAAAGGGGTTCCCGATTTTTAAAAAGTGTGGTAGTATAGAAACGAAAATAAAGAGGGGAGGCTGCCTGTATGGCGTACAGACCGCTGGCGGACCGAATTCGCCCGGCAACACTGGATGAGGTCTGCGGACAGTCACATATTCTGGGAAAGGGCGCTGTGCTGCGGCGGCTCATTGAGAATGGAAATGTGCCCAACATGATCTTCTACGGGCCTTCCGGCGTGGGAAAAACGACTGTAGCCAATATCATCGCTGCCACCACCAACCGTACGCTGCACCGGCTCAACGCCACCACGGCTTCCAGTGCCGATATTAAGGAAATTCTGGCGCAATTGGACACTTTCCTGGCGCCCAATGGCGTGCTGCTGTATCTGGATGAGATTCAGTATTTTACGAAAAAACAGCAGCAGACGCTGCTGGAATGTATGGAAAACGGGAAAATTACGCTCATTGCATCCACCACGGAAAACCCGTATTTTTATGTATACAATGCCATCCTGAGCAGATCCACGGTTTTTGAGTTTAAGGCGCTGACGGCGGAAGACATTCTGCCGGCCGTCCAGCGGGCGGTGGCGCTGGAGGCACAACGGCTGGCGGTGAAAGTAGAGACGGAACCAGGTGCCCTGGAGCACATTGCCGCCGCCTGCGGCGGAGATGTGCGCAAAGCCATGAATGCGGTGGAGCTTCTGTTCTCCGCGGCCAGTGGAGTGGATGAGATTCTGCGTTTGACGCTGGCGGACGCCCGGGCCATCTCCCAGAAGTCTGCCATGCGGTATGATCGGGACGGCGACAGCCATTATGATATTCTCTCGGCGCTGCAGAAATCCATCCGCGGTTCCGATCCGGACGCGGCGGTCCACTATCTGGCCAGACTGCTGGAGGGCGGCGATTTGACCTCTCCGTGCAGGCGTATTCTGGTGACGGCTGCCGAGGACATTGGCCTGGCTTACCCGCAAGCGATCACCGTCACCAAAGCCTGTGTGGATGCGGCGCTGCAGCTTGGATTGCCAGAGGCCAGGATTCCCCTGGCAGAAGCGGTGATCTTCCTGGCGACGGCGCCAAAGTCCAATACGGCCATCACGGCCATTGATGCGGCCATGGCAGACATCAAAGCCGGCAAAGCCGGGGAGATTCCCAGTCATCTGCAGGATACCCACTACAGCGGCGCGCAGAAATTGGGCCGTGGAGGCTATGTCTACCCCCACGGCTATCCTAACGACTATTATCCGCAGCAGTATTTGCCGGATCCGCTTAAGGACGTCCGATACTACCAGTTTGGCCAGAATAAAATTGAGCAGGCAGCCAAACGCTATTGGGACGAAGTCAAGGGAAATTCAGAATAAAGCAGGGCGTGCTGCCGGTGAGAGACCGACATGAAGGGTTGAACGGCAAGGACGCCTGGACGGTTTTTCTGTTTTTAGGAACCGAAAGAGTGGGGAAAGCGCTGGCCGCGCCTGATGGCGCTCTGCACAGCGCTCCTCGGGACATATCAACCGGGTTCCGGCTGACCATCAGGTGAACTGGGTCACAGGCCCGGCCTTTTCCCCCTGTCCGTATTGCCAACGATCCAGATGGCCGTTGGTGACGGCGTAGACGATCTCCGGCCGGGGAACGGCGCCAGCGGGGAGTTTTTTGATGACAGACAGTTTGATTTTCTGCTTTTCCGGCAGAATGGATCGAATGAATACGCTGACGCCGTCGCCGGTTTCCAGCGGTTCTTTGGGCTCTGCCAAACCGGACAGATTGGGGGACAACTCAATGAACGCACCATAGGGCTTTACATCCCGGACGATGCCTGTGACAGTCTGACCGGCCTGAAAGACGGCGGCATTTTCCTGCCAGGTTCCCAGCAGTTCTTTGTGGCTCAGACTGACGCGCCTCTGGCGGGTGTCAATCTGGCGGATGATGCAGCAGATTTGCTGCCCCTCTGTGAACCGGTCGCGGCTATGACGGATGCGGGAGACGGAGATATGCTCCAGGCCCAGCAGTGCCACAAAGCCGCAGCCAATATCACAGAATGCGCCGAAGGGCTCCAGATGGGTTACTACAGCGGGTAAAATGTCGCCGGGGCGGGCTTGCGTCATGAAATAACCTACGGCTTCTTCCTGGGCTGCCCGTCGGGAGAGAACGGCGACGGGCTGCCCGTTTGTGCCGGTTTCCAGACTGCGGACTTTAAAACAAACAGTGCTGCCTACCAGCGATAAAATGGCAATGTCCCGGGTGGTGCCTTCCCGGATACCTATGGCCGCTTCCGCCCTGGGAATGATGCCATGGATGCCGCCCAATTGAACGTGAATCGTCTGATCGCTGTCACAGCGAAGAGCCGCTGCGGACAAAATGGCGCCGGTTTGGATAGCGGACTGCAAAGAGTCCAGTGTGGCCGGCGGAGTATGTACCTGCATGGCTTCCGGCAGATAGGTGTTCATAAAAATCCTCCTTTTTTGCGGGGAGGCAGACGCTCCGGCGGGGAGTGTCTGCCCTGCATTTGATCCTTCCATCCTATGCGCTCAGGTGCGGGTGCGTACTTCGGATCCGCCGCAGTTTCGCAGGATGGTACGGGCGCGGGCGATTTGGCTCTCGTCCAGCAGCAGCGAGATGAGGGTGCTGCCCGTATTGCCGGCGTCGCTGAAAAACGGCGTGTGCATCATCAAACTGTTGCCGTTGGTCAGCGGCAGCGCGCCCATGAGGGCGTTGCCTGGCGTCTGGATGCCGTACATGCCATACGGCTCAGAGACAAACAGGCTGGCCTGGGTGGTTTGTCTTTTCGATTTGCTGTCGTATTTCTCCACGCGGATGCCCAGCTCCCGCAGGCGGGCTACCGCGCGGTCGGCAGCATAGGGATCGTCAAAAGCGGCGGTTAATGTCGTTGCCATCGATATCACTCCTCAGGTGACATTGTTGCCGGGGATCCCTGATTTTATACGGAGGTGTTAAAAAATGGATGTCCGTTTGGGAGATATTCTTGTCATGAAAAAGCCTCATCCCTGTGGAGAGAAGAAGTGGAAGGTTCTGCGGACCGGTATGGACTTCCGGCTCAAGTGCCTGGGCTGCGGCCATGAGGTGCTCATTGCCCGCAGCAAAGCGGAGAAAAATATAAAGGAAATTTTGCGTGAAAACTGAATGGGAAGCGCCCGCGCACAAAGCGCTGGCGGAATATTTTGGATATCATACATTCCGGCCTGGTCAGGAAGCGCTGATTGAAGCCATCTTTGACCAGAGGGACGCCCTGGGGATTATGCCCACGGGAGCTGGGAAGTCTGTCTGCTATCAGGTGCCGGCCGTGGTGCTGCCGGGGATTACCTTGGTGGTGTCTCCGCTGATCTCCCTGATGAAGGATCAGGTGCGGGCGCTGAACGCCGCCGGGATCCGTGCGGCGTATCTCAACAGCTCCCTGACCTTTCCGCAGTACTGCAAGGCTCTGGACAATGCCCGCCATGGGATGTATAAAATCATCTATGTGGCGCCGGAGCGGCTGGAGACGGAGGGATTTTGCGCCTTTGCCCGCAATGCGGACATATCACTGCTGGCGGTGGATGAGGCCCACTGCGTATCCCAGTGGGGGCATGATTTCCGCCCAGCCTATCTGAATGTGGCGGGGTTTTTGGCACAGCTGCCCCGGCGGCCCCGGGTAGCTGCGTTTACGGCAACGGCCACGCCGGCGGTGCGGGAGGATATCGTATCCCTGCTGCATCTGGAAGACCCCGAAATCGTAGTCACGGGCTTTGACCGGCCCAACCTGTACTTCTCGGTGGAACGGCCGGAGGACAAGAAAGCGGCTGTTCTGACATTTGTGGAGCAGCATAGGGCAGACAGCGGCATTATCTACTGTTCGACCCGTAAGAATGTGGAGAGCGTCACGGAGCTGTTGACACGCCATGGTTATGACGCGCTGCGGTATCACGCGGGCCTAAGCGACGAAGAGCGCATGCACAACCAGGATGCGTTCCGGTTCGATGAGGCAAAAATCATGGTGGCCACCAACGCGTTTGGCATGGGCATTGACAAACAAAATGTGGGCTATGTGCTCCACTACAATATGCCAAAAAATCTGGAGAGCTACTATCAGGAGGCAGGCAGGGCAGGCCGTGACGGCTCTCCGGCCACGTGCCTGCTGCTCTATGGGGCAGGTGACGTCCATACAGCTCGATATTTTATCGAACAGGCTGCGGCAGACGCGGATGCGGACGACGCAGTCTGCCGCCAGCAGCGCAGGATCGAAGAGCAGAAGCTGGAGCAGATGCGTCAATATTGCTTTACAGGCAGCTGCCTGCGCAATTACATCTTGGAGTACTTCGGAGAGCGCACCTCGGGCCGCTGCGAGAACTGCGGCACCTGCCGGAAACGCAGCGCTGCCATGAAGGCGCTGGGCAGCAGCCCCACCGGCATGACGGAGACGGAGAAAACGCTTTATGAGATTCTTCGGTCCATCCGGGCGGATTTTGCGAAAAAATATCAGCTGCCGCCAGATCTGATTTTCACAGACCATACGCTCCAGGACCTGTGCCGGAAACGTCCCGCAACAGAGCAGGAACTGCTCCAAGTCAGCGGTGTCACTCCGGCCAAGGCCCGGCGGTTCGGCAAGCAGTTTTTAAAGGCCATTGCCCGCCATGGCAGACGGAAAGACGGGATCCCATGAGGTTTTGTGAGAACTGCCATTGACTTTCTTAAAGCGCTATGCTATCGTATCAGCGTACTAAAGAGACGCGGTTTTTCCCACACCGCATGCACTGTTTGAAGGAGTGACGCCCAATGGAAAACAAATACTGGTCGGCCCGCATCAATGGCATGGAACCCTATGTGCCTGGAGAGCAGCCCAGAGACAAGCAATATATCAAGCTCAACACCAATGAAAACCCCTATCCGCCCTCACCCAAGGCCATGGAGGCCGCGAGAGCGGCAGTGAACGGAGATCTGCGGCTGTATCCGGATCCGGAATGCACCGGCCTGCGGCGGGCATTGGCGGAGTTTTACGGCGTCCAGCCGGCCCAGATTTTCGTCGGAAACGGTTCCGACGAGGTGCTGGCCATGGCCTACCTTGCATTTATAGACGAAAAAACGCCGGCGGTGTTCCCGGATGTAACCTATAGTTTTTATCCGGTCTATGCCCAGTTGTTTCGGAATCATTGCCGGATTGTGCCGCTGAATTCTGATTTCACTATGCCCCTGGAGGAATTGTGCCGGAATGACGGCTGTGTATTGCTGACCAATCCCAACGCCCCCACGGGGATTGCCCTGGGGCTGGAGCAGGTGGAACAGGTTGTACGGGCCAATGCGGACCATGTGGTCCTTGTGGATGAAGCCTATGTGGATTTTGGCGCTGAAAGCGCCGTGGGATTGGTTGGGAAGTATGACAATCTGCTGGTAGTGCAGACGTTTTCCAAGTCCCGAAGTCTGGCGGGGATGCGCATTGGCTTTGCCTTTGGCAGCGAGGGCCTGATTACGGCCCTGAACAGCGTGAAGAACTCCTTCAATTCCTATACGCTGGACCGTGTCGCACTGGCTGCCGCGCAGGCTGCTGTGGAGGATCGGGACTACTTTGAAAAAACCCGCCGGATGATTATGGATACCCGCGACCATACGGCGCGCCAGCTTGAAGCGCTGGGCTTTACGGTGCTGCCGTCGGCCAGCAACTTTTTGTTCGCGGCGCACCGGGAGAAACCGGCGGCGGAGCTGTTCCGCCAGTTGCGGGAGCGGGGGATTCTGGTGCGGTATTTCCCCAAACCGCGCATTGACAATTTCCTGCGGATCTCCGTGGGAACCTATGCGGAGATGAATATTCTGGTGAACACCCTAAAGGAGCTGACTGCGTAATGGTGGAATATGTGGGCAACGTCTACCGTCCGCCCGGCGAGTGGCGGAGCTTCATCCTCCAGGCCACGGTGGGATGCAGCCACAATGGATGTACATTCTGCGGCATGTACAAGGATAAGCGGTTTTATATCAAAGACATGGACGAAATTCTTGGAGATATCCGGGAGACCGCGGCCATGTACAACAAATTTGAAAAGATTTTTATTGCAGACGGCGATGCCATTGTGATTCCCACAGAGGATCTGCTGCGAATTCTGTATGAGCTGAAAAAATGGTTCCGGGATTGCCGGCTGATTTCTCTGTATGCCGGCCCCAAAAGCACCCTGGCCAAGTCACCGGAGGAACTGAAGGCTCTGCGGGAGGCCGGTTTGGGCCGGGCATATTTGGGCATTGAATCCGGCTCCGATAAGGTGCTGCGCCACACCAATAAGGGGGTGGATGCCCAGAACATGCTGCAGGCCGGCCTGCGCCTGCGCGAAGCCGGTATTGACCTGTGGGGGATCATCCTCGTGGGGCTGGGCGGCAGAGCGGGTTCGGAGGAACACATCCACGCCACGGCGCAGCTGCTCAACCGGATGCAGCCCAATCATCTGTCCAGCATGAACTACACACCGGTACCCGGCACACCATTATATCGGGAAGTGGAGCGGGGAGACTTCCAGGTGCTCACCGCCGCCCAGAGCTTGCAGGAGACCCGGTATCTCATCGAACATTTGACAGTTCCGAATCTGCATTTCACTTCGGATCACGCCTCCAACTATCTGCCCCTGAAGGGGACGCTGCCGGAGGCCCGGCAGCGGTTGTGCGCCCTCATTGACGGGGCACTGGAGGGCCGGGTGGGAATTCGACCGGAGCAGATGCGGGGGTTGTGACGATGGTGGAAATGGAGCGGATTTTGCAATCTATCCGAGAACGATATGCGCCGCTGTGCATTCTGGTCTACGGTTCCTGGCGCAATGGAACCAATACAGGGAACAGCGACTTTGACTGCCTGATTGTGGTGCGGGAAAAGGCCCTGTCCCATGACATGTCTGTGGTAGACGGCGTGCCGCTGGATCTGTTTTTATACACCCAGGATGAGATTCGGACGGCGCAGGATATCTCTGACTTTGTCCAGCTGTACGACGCCCTGATTGTCCAGGACACAGATGAGATGGGAGCGGCGTTGGTACAGCGGGTCCGCAGCTATGTGGACGGCGCCCGTGTCACGACAGCGGAAGAAAAAGCGGAACAGCGGGCGTGGCTGCGCAAAATGCTCGAACGCACCCTCCGCGGCGACGCGGAGGGATGGTACCGCTACCACTGGGCACTGGTAGACAGCCTGGAGATTTACTGCAATCAGCGGGATCAATTTTATTTTGGACCGAAATAGACCATCCAGCGCCTGGAGCGAGAGGATCCGGAGGGGTTTGCCCTGCTGGATCATGCTCTGCGGCAGGTTGCGCCAGAAGCGCTGCGCCGGTGGATTTTTCACGTCATAGGGCAGAACGCTTGCAAATAAGAGTCGAGTTTTCTCCGATGCATAGACGAATGTTCCCTTGGCTAAGGTGCTGTTGAAAAACTGCAGAGCCCAAAAGTCCTAGGACCCGATGCAGAACCGAACGGTTCCGCATCGGGTCCATTTTTTCATTGAAAATTAGGTGCGCTTAAGAGATTCTTAGATGGTGTCGTCAATAAACAAGGAGCCAAATAGCAATACAA
>CBCPMX010000178.1:0-31194 GCA_965120355.1 uncultured Oscillospiraceae bacterium | reverse complement strand
AGTAGGGGTTGCCGTCCTCGTCCTCTTTTGCGAGGTTAGACCAGGTGTAGGTCCAGCCGTTATCCGCATTTAGGGTGGCGGTGGCATACTCCGTCTTATCCCCCACGGGGACATAGTAGGGCAGCGTGTAGCTGGGGAAGGAGAAGCTGCCGCTATCAGTCCACAGGTTCACATAAAGCTCCGTGGCCTCCGTCACGTTTTGGAGCACGATGGTGGCTGTGCCGTTTACTGGAGTAACTGTTTGTACCGTGCCGCCACTGACACTGTATGAAACCGTGTCAACGCCCCAAGCTGAGAATTCGATCGTCAGGTCGCTGCCCGCAGCGATCTCCATGGTCGCATCGACAGGCCCATTATTCGCCCCCGTGGCGCTGCCATTTGCGTAGATCGACACCGTCACGGCGTTGGTCTGCATGGCCTGCCGGTACAGGGTGACCTCCACGCTGTCCGCGCCGGGGCTGGTCTCCTCGCCGTCCTCGTCGAGCCAGATCTTATGCACGGCCAGGGTGGTGGGCTCGTTCTCAATGGAGAAGTCCATGGAGGAGGTGAGGAAGTGCACTTCGCTGATGTCAACGCCACCGAAAGCGCCTTTTTCGCTCATTTCCGCTATGGCCTCTTCCACGGTCTGCCCATCTTTGACCCAGACGAAATAGAAGAATTCGTTTACAAGTTTGTACCCCTCGGGGACTTCGATCTCCTTGAACCGGTACAGCCGGTTGTCCACGAAGTTGAAGTTGAGATACTCCAATAGATCCGACCGGTCCAGGGAGAACTCGCCGTCTGCATTCGTTATCAAATTGGACGTTAGAGTCTTCCATCGCCACTCCTCGTCCTCCTTATCTTCCTTTCCGTCGCCCCGCTGATAGGCTTCCAGACTAAACTTCGCCCCCGGCAGGTATACCCCGTAGTGGGTGGAGTCCACCTTGTGGATGGTCAGCGTCTTTTTGTCCACCGTGGCCGAGGAGGAGGTGTCCTCCAGCTGGATCTGGTCGCTGGTGGAGCTGCCCGCCACGCCGGTCAGTTCCACCGAGTTGGACAGCGTGATCTCGCCTGCCGCCGTGCCCCGGTCGATGGTGTACTCGTACACCAGCACCAGCGCCATGGAATCCGGGATGGTCATGGTGAGGACGTGTTCGTCGCCGTCGTAGGTGTAGGTGTACTGGGCCAGGTTGAGCTCACTGCCCAGGTGATCCTCCGCCGTCGGGTCGTAGTGGTACAGCTTGACGCTGCCCACGTCCAGGCCCGCCCCGGCCACGCCGCTTGGCAGGCTGCCGAAGGTGTCGGTCAGCTGCAAAACGTCGTCGGTGGGGTCCAGATCGGCCCCCGCCGGGTTGATGATGACGGTGTAGCGCACCGTATCGCTCAAAAGCGGATTGCCGTCGCTGTCTGTTATGATGCCGCCGTCCAGGTCGTACTGGGGGAGCTGTTCGCCGGTCTTTTCCAGCACCGGCACCTCCCGCTCCACCGTGACGTCGATCTCCGCTTCGCTCTCGCCCCAGACGGCGTGGTTGGTGTACAGGTGTTCCTCCAGCCCCGGGTCGTCCGTCCAGCGGGGGTCCTCGGCGATGGACACGTCGTAGTGGATGGAGAGGGTGTGGATGTCGCCATTCCCGTTGTAGCCGTCCTCAATGGTGAAGGTCAGCTTCGTATTACCGTCCTCGGTCGTTTCAATGGTGGTATAGATATGTTCAGATGTCTTATAGTTTTCGATACTGTCATACTCCCAATATTCATTTCCGTAAAAATACATCTGAACAGACCCCTCCACCAGCGACGCGCCCTCCGGCAGGATGTCGGTCACCGTCAGGTCGCCGGTGGTGTCGGCGTCGGTGTGGAGCAGCAGCCGGTAGTGGATGACGCCCTCGGACGCCTCAAAGTCGATGCGCACGCCGCTGTCCAGCCATGTAGCATTGCCCCACTGGTCATAGCCCTTGGCCTGCTTTTCCAGCGGGCTCTGCTCGCTCGGCTTGTCATAGGAGGTCTCCGGTGTGCTTTCATGGTCCGGGATGCCGCCGGTGTTGCGGATGGTGTAGGACTCGCCGGCCGTCAGCCCGGTGTAGTCCACCGTGGTGTAGTATTGCAGGTTGATGGTCTGGCCCGCGACCTTTTCCAGGGCCTCTGCTGTAAATTGGATCTGGAAGCCGGTGTAGGTGGCGTCGGTAGTGAAGTCGGTGATCACATTGCCATCTGCATCGCAGATCTGGTAGTCCGTATCCCGCACCAGCGCCGTGCCGTTGACGTTGACCGTCATGGCGTCCAGCTGCTGGGCGGTGATGTAGTGGCTGCCCTCTACCGTGGTACCGTCCGCTGTCATAAGGTCGTGGATGGTGTCGGTGAAGGTCAGTTTGTCCAGTTCGCCGGCCGTCACGCTGCTGGGGACGGTGATGTTGGCGTTCCACTGGTAGGTGCCGGTGTCGCCGTCATCCTGGCCGCCGTCGTGCCAGCCGTAGGTTTTGTTGAAGTCGAAGTCCTGCGCGTAGGGGTTGACGGTGGTCCCCGCATGGTAGTCGTCGTCGCTGTCCTCATCCGTCAGGTGCGCATCGTTGGTCACGGTGGCCGATTCGCCGGGCTCCAGGCCCTCCACCACCGTCTGATAGGTGATGGTGTAGGTGCCGGTAGAACCTGCCGGGAAGGTGTAGGGCAGGGTGATGGTCCGGCTGTTCCCTTCCGAATCGGTGAGGGTGACGGTGGAGGGCAGGTTGACCGTGACGCCGTTGGCGGTGATCGTGTCGCTGAGGGTGTAGTTGCCGATGTCCCGCCCGTCCTGGTTGACGGTGATGGTCCAGTTGATGACGCCCTGGCTGCTGTCGTAGCTGCCCGACTTGCTGATCATGGTCTTGGAGATCTCCACGGTGCCCCCGTCCGAACCGCTGTTGCCATTGCTGGAGACGGTCACGCCGTTATACACGCTGGAAGCGCCGCCGGCGTCGCTGGACTGGCCCGGCGTGGCGGTGTAGGTGATGATGTAGGACTCCCCGGCTTCCAATGCCGGCAGATCGGAGAGGGTGAACTTCTGCGGCCCGCCGTTCCATTGCTCCGCGATCACGGGCGTGTAGCCGGTCAGGGGCTCCGCCGAGCCGTCGGCGCTGACCTTGACGATCTGGAAGCTGTCCGCATCGTAGGTGGCGGAGGTGTTACCGATCCCAAACGCGTCGGTCACGGTCACGGTGCCGCCGGTCCCCTGGGTGGTCGTCACTTCGATGGTGTAGTGGAGCTTCCCTTCTTCCGCGTTGTACTTGCCGCTTTTTTCCGCCTGGACGTCCGTGGGGGCGGGGGCGGGTTTGACGGTGATAGAACCGCCCGCGCCGAAGCTGATGTTGTTGTCGCTGCCGTCCTCGCTGGCGGACACGGTACCCTCGAACTGGATCTGCCCGTTGAAACCGGCCTCATCCTCCACATAGTCATCGTTGAATACAATGGTGATCAGGCCGTCCGTGGTGATGGTATAGGTGCCCACTGCCGTGCCGTTGTCAAAGACCGTACCGGACTCCTCCTGTGCCAGGGTGATTCCGTCCGGCACCTGGTAGTAGATCGTACGGTTGTTGCTGCTCACAGTGTTTGGCGGGATGGTGTAGGCGATGCTCACCCGCACACTGTCGCCGTCGGTAAATTCCGTGCCTGACACCCACTGGCCGTTTTCATAGCGGGAAACCGTCACGGTGGTGATATTCCCGGAAAAATCATGGCCCTCCTCGGCCAGAGCGGCAAAGAGCGCGATCCCCCGTTGGACGCGGCGGCGGAGAAGCCCTCCTTGTCCACGATGGCCCAGCTGGTGGCGTCCTCCGGGATCTCCTGGGAGACGGCATCCTCCGGGTCCTCCTGGGAAGCGGCGTCCTCCGGGTCCTCCTGGGAGACGGTATCCTCCGGATCCTCCTGAGAAGCGGCATCCTCCGGATCCTCCTGGGAGGCAGCGTCCTCCGGTTCCTCCTGGGAAGCGGCGTCCTCCGTCCAAGTCAGCTCGATGGCGTCACCGGCCTGGCTCAGAGCAGCCTCCAGGCTGCTGCCCTGTCCAAACGTAATGATCAATAAGCCGTCTTGTTCCTGGTCCCCTGATCGTTCCAAAACGATCTCTGTGTGGTAGATGGTCTCGTATTCGGTCTCTTCTTCAATCTCCCCGGTCTCTCCCGCATCCGACGCAGACGCTGTCACGGCAGTGCGCGCCGTCCTCTGGGCCGCAGACTGGGACAGAAGGACCGCCGATGCGTCATCGGCCTGCGCAGAGTCCGCGCCGCTGTAACGGAGCGCGGAGGCGCTGGCCGCTGTGTAGACCGCTGTGTAGACTACGGTCTCGACCTCGGTCTGGGACTCCCCGCCAAGATCCGTCTCCCGGCCGGCGGCGTCCGATGCCGGCTCCAGCTCATGTTCCTCCACGGCCGGGGAGGGCTCCGGATCCGGTACCGGCTCTTCCACTGTGGAAAGCTCCGGTTCTTCCTCCGCAGGAAGCTGCGGTTCCGGCGCTTCCTCTGCGGGCAGCTGCGGCTCCTCTTCAGACGGCTGATCCGCCGCATCCGTCTCCGGAGGAAGGGCGCCGTCTGAGTCCGCCGGATCCTCTTCCACAAGTTCGTCCTCAGCGGACGGCGCCTCTGCTTCCTCCTCCGGCTGCACCGGAACCTTCTCTTCGATCTTTTCCGTCCGGTAGCGGTCCACGCCGTTGATCCAGGGGAGCGTGAAGCTGGCGGACTGGCCCCGGGACAGCACAAACCAGTAGTGGGCCTCTCCGTCCTCGGTGTATTCCCGATGCAGCGCAACAGTCTGCCCGGCTTCATCCCGGATGACCGCAACCCCGTCTTCATCGAATGCCAGCCGGCTCTCATCCAGACCGGCGTTATCGCCGTCGGCACTCAGGACAAAGAACGTCTCTTCCCGTCCGTCGTCCGCCACGGCATAGATCTCGGAGTAGACGGTCTCTCCCAGAGAGACCTCCGACGGGGCCGCTGTTACCTCAAAAATGCTGTTTTCCATCGTGATGGCCGGCAAGATCAGCAGATAGACGGTCGCAAAGACGACCGCCGCTGCCAGACCGGTCATAAGCCGCAGCCACCAGCGATGCCGCTGCTGTGCCTGCAGGAATCCCAACGCCTGGGTCAGAAGGTTTTTCTGATCCATAGGCTGTTCCTCCTTCCTTGGTTACTCCAAAGCTCCGAATCCGCCCAGCGGCCAGACCCGAAACACTAATTTCCCTACGATCTGTTCCTCCGCCACGCAGCCCACCGCGCTGCTCCGGCTGTCCGACGAGGTGGAGCGGTGGTCGCCCATGACAAAATACCGGCCGTCCGGCACCTGATAGGGCAGCTCGATGTCGCACTCGCCCAGCGCCTTCTCGGTCAGGTAGGGCTCGTCCAGCGGCTCGCCGTCGATGGTGACGTTGCCGTCCTCGTCAATGTCCACCCACTCGCCCGGAAAGGCGATGACCCGCTTCACCAGAATTTTGTTGTTGAACCAGAAGGCGATGATGTCGCCCCGCTCGAAGCTCCCGCTTTTGACGGACACAACGATATCCCCGTCCGTCATGGTCGGGGTCATGGATGTGCCATAGATCCTTAAAACGGGCAGAAACAGCGTGGCCACCAGGACCGCGACTGCCGCCACCGTGATCAGCGTATAGACCGTGCTGCGGAGAACCTTGCTGTACCGCCTGCGGTAAGTCTCCCGCTCCAGCTCCTGCTCCAGCTGCGCCACGGTCGGCTCGCTCTGCGCCCCGGCGCGCATCTTCTTGCGCCTCATGTCTTGTCTCCGGCGGCCAGCAGCTCCTTGAGCGCCTCGTGCTCCTGAAAGAACTGCTTCAGCCGTGTGGAGATCTCCGCCCAGTAGGCCTCTGCCTTCTCTTTGGCCTCAGTCTCCATAGCTTGGCACTTTCGCCGCGTCTCAGCCTCCAGCTCCGCGCAGGCGGCTTCCCGCTGCGCGCACACCTCCTCGATGTGCTCGCTGCGCTGCCGGATGTTCTCCAAATACTGTTCCGCCGCGGCCTGCGCCGCCTCAAACACTCCGTTGAGCGCCAGCGCCGCCTCAGCAATAGAACCGGCATGCTCGATGCGGAGCTGCCGGTCCTTTAACGCTGCCTTCACTTGTTCCAATTCCGCTTGCAGGGCGTCCCGCTCACGGCCTTGCGACACCAACAGCTCCAGCAGGTCTTTCCGGCTCAGTTTCCGCAGTTCCTGATCGGTCAAAGCGGTTTCCTCCCTTCCAAAGCCAAAACACCGGCTGGTGTCGAAAGCAGACATTTGAAACCGAATATTGTAGAATGAAGGCGGGCTGTTATGCAGACCGCTCTAAACCATATATAGAGGTGGAAGCACAACAGCCCAACTATATCTTGAATGTTATATGTAAACACTCAGGCGGTCTTGAAAGTCTACCCTAAAAACCAGCAAAAATTTCACAGAGATTTTTCCACAATACTGCCCCATTTTAAAAACGTGCTGTGAACGACACCCAGCTCCTGCGCCGCCGCCCGTGCCGTGACCTCTCTTCTCTGGAACTTTTCCCACAAAATATAGAATCTATCAGGAATCGGCTTCTTTTCCCGTCCAAATTTGACCCCCCGAGCTTTGGCTGCCGCGATGCCCTCCGCCTGCCGCTGCTTGATGTTCTCCCGTTCCACCTGGGCCACATAGCAGAGAATTTGCAGCACCAGATCCGCGATAAAGGTACCGGTCAAGTCCTCCGCTTTCTGCCGGGTGTCCAGGAGGGGCATATCCAGTACCACGATGTCGGCCCGCTTCTCCTTGGTGATGAGACGCCACTGCTCCTGGATCTCCCCGTAATTGCGCCCCAGCCGGTCGATGGATTTGATGACCACTACATCGCCGGGCCGGAGCTTCCGCAGCAGCCGCTTATACTGCGGCCGCTCAAAGTCCTTGCCGCTGAGCTTGTCCAGAAAGATGTTCTTCTCCGAGACGCCAAACTCCTGCATCGCGATGAGCTGTCGTTCCTCGCACTGGTCCTTACTTGAGACCCGGACATAGCCGTACATGTCACTCATAGTTGTGCCTCCTATTATATATTGAATAGATTTATTGTATAGGATAGGCACTTTTCGCATAGAAATTTCATGAAATATGGGAAGCAGTATATATAACGATGAAAAAACGGCAGGCCATGCCTGGCGCTGAGGGAAGTCCCCCCTTTTCAACGCCGTCCCCACAGGCTTCGCATTCTGCGCCTCGCCGCAAAGCGGCAGGGCGCAGACGATCCGTTGTTCGCCCTGACAGCCAAAAACACCCGCATTTCCGCGCGGGTGCGCCGGTACTCGCCGCAGGTCTTCTTCAGACACTGGGCGCGCCCGGCCTGAAGGGCTTTCCTGGCGGGCAGCTTCTTGACATTCAGCTCGTTGAACATCTCCTTGGCAGCCTGGTGCGGCCGGATCTCATTCTCGCGCTCCGCATAAAATTTGCGGGAGTATTCTGCCTTATAGAAATCCCCCTGTACAGGGCCTTGCGGCCATATACAGGGGGATTCTTGAATTACGGAGCAATCCGTTTATCACGACTTCAGCTTAAGCGTTGATCCAGAGGCCCCGCAGCAGCCGCTGCTCTGCCATGGGCCAGTTCACCACCTGGAACCAATCCCGAATATAGCCGGCGCGGTCGTTGTAGTGCTTGAGATAATAAGCGTGTTCCCACACGTCCAGACAAAGGATGGGCCGCCGTCTGTGGCCCATCGGCGTATCCTGGTTGGCTGTTGTCACAATCCGTAGCTGTTGGCGGTCCAGCACCAGCCAGGCATATCCGGATCCAAATACGCCCAATGCCGCCTCAGCAAACGCCGCCGAAAAGGCGTCATAACTGCCAAATTGCTGATTAAGCACCTCCGCCAGCCGCCCCTGTGGCCCGGTTCCGGCAGACGGCGCCATGCCTTCAAAATAGAACCGGTGGTTATAGACGCCGCCGGCATTGTTCCGCACCGGCGTCTGAAGCTGCAGCGGCAGTGTGCCGGCTGTGCGGATCAACTCCTCCAGCGGCCGGCTCTGCAGCCAGGGCGCCGTTTTCAGAATACCGTTGAGATTGTTGATATAGGTCTGCAAATGCCGGTCATGGTGCAGCTGCATGGTCTTTTCGTCGATATATGGTTCCAGCGCGTCATATGCATAAGGCAGCGGCGTGTTGACGAATGGATAGCGGTCATTTTCCATGGCATATTCCCTTTCCTGTTCATTGCTTGATACGATTCTATGCGCGCTGCGGCGGGCATAGAACAGCGCCGTCCCCCCCTGCTCTACAAACGGATCCCCCTGGTTCCTGCAAGCGGCTGCTCGCAGAAACCAGGGGGATCTGCCTATCCCGCACCGCCCCGGCGGGGCGGCTGCAGAGACGCAAAATATTCCCGCAGCCCTTGAATAAACTGCTCGGCAGTTTTGGAAATATAGTGGTGGTTCAGCTGCGCCAGCCCCAAAGGGCGCACACAGTCCGGCCCCGACAGACGGACAGCCGTGCTGTAGGTCAAGGGCGGATCTACAATTTCCATGCTCATTTTCCAACCGTATACCAGTGAAGAGATCATCATGACTCCATAATTTTCCGCCACCAGTTTAAACGCCAATTCCGGCTCATTGCCGTCAAACACAATGTCCGGCTGAAACCCGGCTGCCTTACAATGGTGCAGTAAAATTTCCCGCACGCCAAAGCCGGAGTTGTTGCACACAAACAAATCCTGGGCAAACGCGGACAGCGGCGCTTCTCCGCTCCAGGCCAGAGGATGCCGTTTGGAGACCAGCATCAGCATTTCCTCATTGACCAGCCGCGTCCAAGAAATTTTTTCCGAAGAGATATCTGTAAAAGACAGGGCGCAGTCCAGTTCTCCATTTTCCAGGGCGGCCACCATCTGTTCGGGATCCAGCATGGACTGCTGCAGCTTCACTTTCGGATTCTGCCGAATGAACGCATCAATATAATTGGTACACAGGCCGGAAATATTCGCCGCAAAACGCACAGTGCCGGAATCGCTGGATGTGGCTTCCAGAACCGCGTCATCCAGCTCCAGCAGCAGTCTGTCTACCCGGGCCAGAAAAGCCCGGCCCACCTGGTTGAGTACAATTCGATTACCCAGCCGGTCAAAGAGCTTTGCGCCGATGTCCCGCTCCAGCATGGAGATGGTCTTACTCAGAGAGGACTGGGAAATGCACAACACTTCAGCCGCCTTTGTCATCTGTTCGTATTTTGCCACTGTCTGAAAATATCGAAGCTGATTGAGTTCCATAAGATCGCCTCCTGCAAACAGTATACAACAGAGTCAGCCAAATGTCATCAGATTCCTGGTATTTCTGAAACCGGCCCGTCACCGATTCCGACGCAGCCTTCCAGAATTTTGGGCTTTTCAAAGTTCCGCTTCTGTGCTATACTATATACGAACATTTGTTCTGAAATCATTTTGGGAAAGGAGCGCATCCGCCATGGAATCGACGTCCCGCACCTACCTCGCATTGGATCTGAAATCGTTCTACGCCTCTGTGGAATGCGTGGACCGCCAACTGGACCCGCTGACCACAAATCTGGTCGTGGCAGACGTCCAACGGACAGAGAAAACCATCTGTCTGGCAGTCTCCCCTTCTCTGAAGGCACACGGCATTTCCGGCAGACCCCGGCTGTTCGAGGTAACAGAAGCTGTCCGGCAGGTCAACGCCCTGCGGTTGGCCCGGGCGCCGGGCCGCCGGTTTTCCGGCGAATCCTGCGACAGCACGGCGCTGCATGCCGATCCTTCCCTGCGGCTGGCCTTTTTGACTGCCACGCCACGCATGGCCCGCTACATCGAATGCAGCACGCAAATCTATGACCGGTATCTGCACTATGTCGCACCGGAAGACATCCACGTCTACTCCATCGACGAGGTTTTCATAGATGTCACAAAGTACCTGCGCACCTACCGCTGCTCCGCCTATGAGCTGGCTCGCCGGATCATCCGGGATGTGCTGGAGCACACCGGCATTACCGCCACAGCGGGCATCGGCCCCAATTTATATCTGTGCAAGGTGGCTATGGACATCGTAGCAAAACACATTCCCCCGGACCAGGACGGCGTCCGCATTGCCGTCTTGGACGAACAGACCTACCGGCAGCAGCTCTGGTCCCATCGGCCTCTGACGGACTTTTGGCGTGTCGGCAGAGGCATTTCCAAGAAGCTGGAAGCTCATGGCCTGCGAACCATGGGAGACATCGCCCGCTGTTCCGTTCAGCAGGAATCGCTGCTGTATAAACTCTTTGGAAAAAACGCAGAACTTCTCATTGACCACGCCTGGGGCTGGGAGCCGTGCACCATCGCCCAGATCAAGGCCTACCGGCCATCCTCCAGCAGTCTCGGCTCTGGCCAGGTACTAAAGCGGCCCTATACTTTTGAAGAGGGGCAGCTCATTGTCCGGGAAATGGCCGACTCCCTGGCGCTGGACCTGGTGGACAAGAAGCTTGCGGCAGATCAACTGGTCCTAACCGTCGGTTATGACGCTGAAAGCCTCACAGATCCGAACCGGCGGGCCGCCTATACCGGCCCCGTGACCACGGACGCCTATGGGCGCACGACGCCGAAACACGCCCATGGCTCCGCTAATCTGGACGGATACACCAGTTCGGCCAAACGCATCACCGCCGCCGCCATGGCGCTGTACAGCCGCACCGTCCAGCGGGAGCTGCTGCTGCGCCGCGTCACCATCACCGCCAACCATGTGCTGCCGGAAAGCAGCATTCCCGCTCCGGACAGCCCCCAGCAGCTGGATCTGTTCACCGACAGTACCACCCTGGCTCAGCAGCAAACGGCAGAGGAGGCGGCGCTGAACCGGGAGCGCAAAATGCAGCAGGCCGTCCTGCACATCAAGAAAAAGTATGGGAAAAACGCCATCCTCAAGGGCACCAGCCTCCGGGAAGGCGCCACCGCCAGAGAGCGGAACCGCCAGATCGGCGGCCATCACGAATAGGAGGCAGTCTGTATGCTCCATAACAAAGTTCCCGGCAACTATGACGACATTCTGCATTTGCCCCGTCCTGTCTCTGCGGCGCACCCGCCTATGCCCCAGCAGGACCGGGCCGCTCAGTTTGCCCCATTTGCCGCCCTCACCGGCTATGACGCAGCGGTTCAGGAGGCAGCGCACCGCAATGAACAGGCTGCTGAGGCCCACAGCATTCCCTTGGAAGAATCCCTGCGCGCTCTGGACAAACAGCTGCGCACCGGCCAGCGGCCCACAGCGGTCATAGACTGCCTGTGCACCGATTCCGACACCGGCGGCACCTGGCTCCGGATCACCGCCGTTGTGGAAAAGCTGGACACAGACGCTCGTATTCTGGTGCTGACAGACGGCACAGTCCTGTCTCTGTCCCAAATCCGCGGCCTGCGTCTGGACAACCATGCATAACCGGCATTAAAACGCCCGGCCTATACCGGCCGGGCGTTGGCACAACGCTGCTATGATTTCTGCCGCAGCCGTTCCAGGATGCCGGCATCCGCGGGGCAGAATTCAAACTTGTCGATTTCCTCTGTCGTGATCCATGCCATGGCGTGATGCTCCAACAGCTTCGGTACCCCTTCTGCAATCGTACAGTGGAACAGGGATAAATGAACGGTCAGATCGGGATAGGTGTGGGTAACTTCCATAAAAAGCTCGCCCACGGACACGGTAATGTCCAGCTCTTCCCGGCATTCGCGGACAAGGGCCTGGGCCAGTGTTTCCCCCGGCTCCACCTTGCCGCCCACAAACTCCCACAGCAGGCCGCGGGCTTTGTGTGCGGGCCGCTGACAGATCAGGAACCGGTCCTTCTCCCAGATCAGTGCGGCGACAACTTCTGTCATGAAACATCCTCCTTATGATTTGAGCAGGGCAGCCAGATCGGAGAACGGTTCCAGGCTGCGCTGCAGAATGCCATTCAAAAAGGCAATGGCGGTGCCATAGTTGGTAATGGGGACATCCTGACCGGCGGCACAGCGGAACCGGTACTGCATTTCCCGCTCGTTGAGCATGCAGCCGCCGCAGTGGATCACCAGTTTATAACTGGACACGTCATCCGGGAATTCCGTGCCGGAGGTCCAGTCGTACTCCGGTTCGCAGCCGGTATACTGCCGGATCCAGCGGGGCAGCTTCACGGTACCGATGTCGTCACACTGCCGGTGATGGGTACACCCCTCGGAGATCAGAATGCGATCCCCGTCCCGAATGGCATCCAACGCCTTGGCGCCGGCCACGGCAGGCGCCAAATTGCCCTTGTAGCGGGCCATGAGGATGGAGAAGGAGGTCAGGGGGAGTTCCTTCGGGACGATGGCCGCCACCTGCTTGAATGCCTGGCTGTCTGTGACCACCATGCGGGGCGGCTCGCCCAGCTTTTCCAGCGTGACGGCCAGCTCGCTTTCCCGGCAGACCACGGGCATGGCTCCCGCCTCCAGCGCATCCCGAATCACCTGCTGCTGGGGCAGGATCAGCCTTCCCTTGGGCGCAGCAGAATCAATGGGTACTACCAGCACCAACAAATCACCCGGTGACAACAGATCGGCAATGAGCTTTCGCTCCGGCCTGTCCGTATGGGCCAGATGGGCAATGCGCTCCTTGAGCAGGTGAATCCCGTCGCCGTGGAGGGCCGAGACGGCCATGGCTCCGTCCGGAATCGGGCCGCAGTCCTCCCGGTCAATCTTGTTGAACACCACCACATAGGGCAGTTCCCTGGTCCGGAACAGCTCCACCAGCTCCTCGTCCACTGGGGTCATGCCCTCGGCGGCATCCACCACCAGAACCGCCACGTCGGTTTTATTGAGGACTTTGCGCGTCCTGCTGACGCGCTGCCGGCCCAGGACGCCTTCGTCGTCGATCCCGGGCGTGTCGATGATGACCACCGGCCCCATGGGCAGCAGCTCCATGGCCTTTTGTACGGGATCGGTGGTGGTGCCTTTGACCTCGGACACGATGGCCAGATCCTGTCCGGTGACTGCGTTGACCACGCTGGATTTTCCTGCGTTGCGCCGTCCGAAAAAGGCGATATGGACGCGGTTGGCCGATGGGGTGGCGTTGAGACTCATAACAATCCCTCCAAGTTCGCCGTCTTTGGCGTAAGATCAGCTTTGAAAATAAAGCGCTCTGTGTGGAGCATCAGAACCGGAAATCCCGTTCGCCCGCAACGATCTTGTCCAGCCGCTCCAGAACGATTTTACGCACCTTTTCGTTGGGAATGTTGCCAATCTCCTTCTGGATCAGGGCTTCGCCAACGGCGCGGGTCTCGGGGGAAGCGTAGTCCTCCAGGTATTCCTTCAGCGTCATCAGGGCGTTGGGGTGGCAGCAGTTCATGATCTGCCGGCTCTTGCACAGAGACATAAACCGGTCGCCGGTACGGCCCTCGCGGTAGCAAGCGGTGCAGAAGGAGGGAATGTAGTCCATGTCCATGAGCCATTTGACCACTTCGTCCAGAGAGCGATTGTCCGAAATGTCGAACTGCGCGGAGTTTTCCTCCGGCTTTTCCTCCTCCACATAGCCGCCGACGCTGGTGCGGGAGCCGCCGGAGATCTGGGAGATGCCCAGGTGCAGCACCCGCTCCCGGGACTTCTGGCTCTCGCGTGTGGAAACAATCATGCCGGTGTAGGGAACGGCGATGCGGATGCAGGCCACAATTTTGGCAAAGGTCTCGTCGCTGATGCCGTTGTCAAACTCGGTGGGGTCGATGTCGTCGGCGGGGCAGACACGGGGCACGGAAATGGTGTGGGGACCGACGCCGAAACGGCTTCCAGATGCTCCGCGTGCATCAAAAGACCCGCAAATTCATAGCGGTACATCTCCAGACCAAACAGCACGCCAAGGCCCACATCGTCGATGCCGGCTTCCATGGCCCGGTCGTGGGCCTCGGTGTGGTAGGCATAGTTGCTCTTGGGGCCGGTGGGATGGAGCTTTTCGTAGCTCTCTTTGTGGTAAGTCTCCTGGAACAGAATATAGGTGCCGATGCCGGCATCCTTGAGCATCTTGTACTCTTCCACAGTGGTCGCGGCAATGTTGACGTTGACGCGGCGGATAGCGCCGTTTTTATGCTTGATGGAGTAGATGGTTTTGATGCACTCCAAAATGTATTCAATGGGGTTGTTGACCGGATCTTCTCCGGCCTCAATGGCCAGACGCTTATGCCCCATATCCTGCAAAGCAATGACTTCCGCCCGCACCTCCTCCTGGGTCAGCTTTTTCCGGGCGATGTGCTTGTTCTTTGCGTGGTAGGGGCAGTAGACGCAGCCATTGACGCAGTAATTGGACAAATACAGCGGCGCAAACATGACGATCCGGTTGCCGTAAAAGTCTTTTTTGATCTGCTCCGCCAGGGCATACATCTCCTGATTTTTCTCTTCTATGTCGCAGGCCAGCAGGACGGAGGCTTCGCGGTGGGTCAGGCCCTTGCGCTGGCGGGCCTTTTCCAGAATTGCGTCGATGACCTCCAGATTGCTCTTATTGGCGTCTGCATAGGCCAGGGATTCCAGGATTTCCTGATGGTCAATAAATTCTGTGGCGTTTCTGGAGTTCGGATCGTACATATCTGATCAATTCCTTTCTGATACTTCTCAAAAATTAGGGTAGTCTCCCCGGCTGACCACGGTGGTATAGCCGATGGCGGCCATGCGGCTCTGGAGACAGTGGCGGCACTCCGCCGCTTCGTCGCCGGTGCAGATTTTATTGTCGTAAAGCGCGTATTTTTCCCGGACGGAAACCGGGGACAGATTGGGCATACAGACGTTGGCGCCGGCCAGAATGCCCAATTCCCGCCCTTGGGGATGGATGGTACCCAAGGCGGTTGTGGCAGGCAGCAAAACTTTCGGCAGCATCAACCGCAGAATCCCCAACAGGAACAGAGTCAGTTCCAGTGTTCCGGCAGGCTGATCGCCAAATGGCGTATCGTGCTGGGGGATAAACGGCCCAATCCCCACCATATGAGGCTGCAGCTCCTGAATGAACAGCAGATCCTCGGACAGATGCGCCGCAGTCTGCCCCGGAGAACCGACCATCATGCCGCAGCCCACCTGAAAGCCGATGTCCTTCAGATCCCGCAGGCAGCGCTTGCGGTTTTCCGGCGACATCTCCGGCGGATGGAGCGTGCGGTAGTGGGCGTTATCGGCGGTCTCATGGCGCAGCAGATACCGGTCGGCCCCGGCGGCATACATGGCTTCGTAGGCTTCCCGGGGGAACTCGCCGATGGACAGGGTCACGGCACAGTCCGGATAGCGGCGTTTGATCTGCCGCACCAGTTCACAGACTCGCTCCACCGTAAACCAGCCGTCTTCGCCGCCTTGCAGAACAAAGGTCCGAAAGCCCAATGCATAGCCGCTCTCACAGCACGACAGGATCTCCTCCATAGACAGGCGGTAGCGCTGGGCGTTTGGATTGCTTCGGCGGATTCCACAGTAATAGCAGTCGTTTTTGCAGTAGTTGGTGAACTCAATCAATCCGCGCAGATAGACGCCGGTCCCATAGACGGCTTTGCGCACTGCCACTGCTCTTTCAAAGAGATAGGCCGCCAGTTCCTCGTTCCGGCCCTCCAGCAGCACAGTAAATTCCTGCCGGGTCAAGGTGTGATTTTGCGCCAGACGGTCAATGAGCCGCTTCATGCGTCACCGGGCAGCTTGGAATAGACGGCCTTGGCCGTGACGCCGGGCAGCATGCCAATCTTGCCGGACAGAGACGAAACCACATCCGTAGGGGCATCCAACACCACGCTGATGAGATTGACCTGCCGCTTGTGGTATGGAATTCCCATACGGCCAATGATATAGGAGCCATACTGATGGAGGATCTGGTTGAGCCTCTCCACGGAGTCTGCGTTTTCCACGACAATCCCCAGGAGCGCAACGCGAGTCGTTTCCGGATTCATAAAAACACCTCATTTTGACAGCAAAAAAGCGCCGGTCCCGACGGAACGGCGCAGAATCTCCCTGTTAAGACAGATAAAAAACAGCCTTCCATCGCAAAACGAATTTTTGATGTCAGTTTTTTGGATTACATTGTCAAAAGGCGAACCTCGTGACGCTGTGGCATTCATTATAACAGTCCACCGCGGGAAAATCAACCGGCAAATCAGAGAATCCAGGTTGTACAGACGGGGCTTTTATGATATAATCGCCAAGGACTTATTCGTTAGGAGACGAAACATGGAAAACGAGAAACAAAAAAGCCGTGAAAAACGCATCATCAACGACTTGACAGAGGGGTCCGTATTCCGCCAGCTGGCGGTGTTTGCCCTGCCCTTTGTGCTCTCCAGCCTACTGCAGACGGTCTATTCTCTGGTGGACATGCTGGTGGTGGGCCAAATTGTGGGCTCCACTGGCCTTTCCGCCGTAGGCATCAGCAGTCAGGTCATGAATATCTGCACAGCCATCGGCCTGGGCTTTGGCACTGCCGGGCAGATCACCCTGTCCCAACAGGTGGGCGCCAAAGACCGCCGCGGCCTTCAGAAGACCATTGGCACTCTGCTGACGACAGAATTGGTTTTGGCTATCCTCTTCGGCTTGCTGGGCATTGCGCTGCGCGATCCTTTCCTGGATTTGATGAATACGCCGCCGGAAGCCTATGCCGACGCGGATGCCTATCTGATGATCTGTTGCTGCGGCATGATTTTCATCTACGGCTATAACGCCATTTGTGCCATTTTGCGGGGCATGGGAGAAAGCCGCCTGCCGCTGCTCTTTGTAGCTGTAGCGTCGATAGTGAATCTGATTCTGGACGTGATTTTGGTGGCCGGAGGAATGGGCGCGGCCGGCGCGGCCCTTGCCACGGTTGTCAGTCAGGCCATCGCCTGTGTGCTGGCACTGGGCTATCTCTACCGGCATCGGGACGCCTTTGGATTCGATTTCCGCCTGTCCAGCCTGAAGCCCAACGGGTTCAGCCTGAAGACATTGATTCGGCTGGGCATCCCCATCGCCGCCCAAACTGTGGTCATTATGCTGTCGATGATGTTCATCAACGCTCAGATCAACAATTATGGCGTCATTGCCTCGGCGGTGGACAATGTGGGCAACAAGCTCTACAGCATTATGAACGTCGTGGCCGGCGGCATGTATATGGCCTGTGCGGCCATGATTGGCCAGAGCTTTGGCGCGGGCAAACACGACCGCGTCCGGCAGATTGTTCGGGCATGCCTGACAGTTTGTCTGATCTTTTGGGCGCTGGTCAGCGTATTGCTGGTACTGTTTCCGAAAGAAATTTTCCGTCTGTTTAGCCAGGATCCGGACATTCTGGCCATGGCGCCGCAATATATGCAGATTCTTGTGATTACTTTCCTGTCCTTCGCCACCATGAATCCATTCCTGGCCGTGGTGGACGGTGTCGGTGCAGCGCGTTTTGGCCTGGTGGTGACAATCCTGGACGGCGTCGTGGCCCGGATTGGGCTGAGCCTGTTGTTCAGTCACTTTTTGGGTCTTCCCGGCTATTGGCTCGGCAGCGCTCTGGCCGGTTTTGTCAGCACCATTCTGGCCGGCGGTTACTATGTTTTTGGCTTTTGGAAAAAGCGGGAGCTGCTGGTGGAAAAGCAGCCCGCAAAACAATAAAGCAGCAGCCACAGCGTACGGAAACCGCGCGCTGTGGCTGCACTTTTTTGACTGCCAACTCCAAAATTGAATCTGCACAGGCGAAGCGTTCCGGAACCCCTCCCCCAATTTATCGCTGTGCAACGGCCTATCCTGCCTCACTCCATGGAATCCAGCATTATATAATTTTATATCCTGCCGCCTCCAGCGCCGTCATAGCCTCATCAAATCGATCTGCTTTTAGGAGAACATAGTCAGTATAATACGTGGAGACGGCAAACAGACTGATCTGCCGCGCCGCCAACACCGCCGAAATTTTCGCCAAAATGCCAACCAGGGAAAACTCCAATACGCCCGCCACCCGGAAAGCCCGCCAGCCGTCCTCCCGGGCCAGCACATTGTCCGGGACCCGTTCTGTCGGGCAAACCAGTGCGCACTCCTTGTCCGTGGCCGCGGTAAACGTAAAGGGTGCGGAGAGATCCACCTTTGAAAAATCCTTCAGTTGACATACTGAAAAAGCCGTCTCCAAAATCTGTAGCTCCATATGCGCTGCCTCCTAATATTGCAAAGATAGTTTCATTGTAACACCGGCAGCCGCATTGGTCCATAGGTACGCTCAGCCGAAACGCAGGATTTCCTATTGACATTTTGCCGCTGCGCCCGTAGTATAGTCAAAAACGGCCATGCAACACAGCATACCGCACAGGAGGAACGATATGAAATTCATTTCCTGGAACGTCAACGGCCTGCGCGCCTGTTTGGGCAAGGGCTTTCTTGACTTTTTCACGGCTTCCGACGCAGATTGCTTCTGTATTCAGGAAACCAAACTCCAGCCGGACCAGATCCAGCTGGACACGCCTGGCTATGAGCAGCATTTTTATTCCGCCGAAAAAAAGGGCTATTCCGGCACTGCCATTTTTACAAAGCAAACGCCCATTCAAGTCACCTATGGCCTTGGTTTGGACGAACTGGATCATGAGGGCCGCATCATCACCATGGAGTTTGCGCAATTTTTCCTGGTCACCTGTTATACTCCCAACGCCCAGGACGGTCTGAAACGGCTGGAACACCGCATGGCCTGGGATGACGCCTTCCGGCAATATCTCTGCCGGTTGGACGCGCAAAAGCCTGTGGTGGCATGCGGCGATTTGAATGTAGCCCATCAGGAAATCGACTTGAAAAATCCCGGTCCCAACCGCGGCAATGCCGGATTCTCTGACGAAGAGCGCGGGAAATTTACGGAACTTTTAAATGCCGGCTTTGTGGATACCTTCCGGCACCTCTTCCCTGACGCTACCGGCGTCTATTCCTGGTGGAGCTATCGTTTCAACGCCCGAAAGAACAATGCGGGATGGCGCATTGACTACTTCATCGTCTCGGAGCGGCTGCGGGACAAAATCGTTGCCGCGCCCATTTACAGTGACATCTACGGCTCCGACCACTGCCCCGTGGGCTTGGAGTTGGCCCTGTAACCCCGACTATTTGCACGAAAGGGAGGTTTCCCATGGACATTCAATTTATATCTGATTATGTCTGTCCCTATTGCCTGGTGGCAAAGCAGGCACTGAAAGCTGCTCTGGCACAGACCGGACTGGAGGCTGAGATCACCTGGCTGCCCTTTGAGCTGACGCCAGAACCAAAAGAGCGGGTAGATACCTATCATGACGAGGCGCGCCGCGCCCACTATCAGATTCTGAAGGAACCCTGCGTCCAACTGGGGCTGGATATGAAGCTCCCGCCGAACGTCATTCCCCGGCCTTATACCCGGCTGGCTTTTGAAGGTTGGTACTATGCCTGTGCCAAGGGCCGCGGAGACGCATACAATGATTTGGTCTATGAGGCCTACTTTATTCATGAACAGGACATCGGCCGGATAGACGTGCTGGCATCTCTGGCCGGGCAGGCCGGCCTGGATTCTGCGGACTTCATTGCCGCCCTGGAACGCGGGCAATATGCCCTGGCCGAAAAAAATGCCGTCAACTACACACGCAATGTCCTGCAAATCAAACAAGTTCCCACGATTTTTATCAATGGGCAGCCGGTTACTTTGCGCAACTATACGGTGGAAGAGATGGCCGGCATTCTGCGCAATGAGGCAGAACAGTCCGACGCCCCGGCCTTTTCCTGCAGCGAAGACGGGTGCGGCGTGAACTGAAGGTTTCTGTCTTATATGACAATCCGGTTTTGGAGCAGACGCTGCAATGTACGCACCTCTATCACGCCCGTCCACAGGAACAGCCCTCAGAGATCCCATGGGATTCTGAGGGCTGTATGCTCATTCATGATGGAGCTTCGCATACACCGCCGAGAAGACCAGCGGTGTCAGAATACTCAACGCCACCGCAGTACAAATCAGTGGGACCGGCCAGACATAGGCCGCCGCGATCAGCAAAAAACCGCTTACACCGCAGACGCCGCAGGCTACTTTGTGCGTCATGTTCCAGTTGCGTTTACTGCGCAGCGTCCAGGGCAGCAAAATGCCAACCCGCTGTTCCCATTGACAGGCAGGCAGATGCGCTGCCAAAATCACCACCAGAATCCCGGCAACCATGGGCAGGCACAGGGCATAGTTGATCTCTATCACTGCATGGAGCACCAAAACCACCAGCAAAAAGTTGGAGACTACTGGAAGCAGGAATTTCAGACATGTGGTATAAAAACTCTGGCGCCGGCTCAAATCGGCGTTGATGGCCATTACCACCGGGACATTTAAAATCAAAAGCACCGCCGGCAGGACTACTGCAGAAAAATAGGGGGATGCATATCGGTCCGGTTGGCCATTGATCGTCCAGTGAACTGCTATTCGCATGGGCAACTGGTCATAATACACGGCGCTGACAATCAGCGGCACAAGTCCCAAACCTATGGATAGATACAGGGCGGGGTCCGAAAATTGACGCTTCAGTTTTCGCTTCATGGGGTACGTTCAGTCCTCCGCCACATAGGTCGGCGCATTTTTCGGTGCCGTTCCCTTAATTACAGTATGGTAATAGGCATAGGTCATAGGCGTTGTGCCGGAAAGCTTTTTGGCGTCGGTGACCCGGGCCAGGATCACATCGTGCGTAGCGGCATCCGTGACGGACAGCACCTGGCAAGTCATGACGCCGCAAGTATTTTCGTCCACATAGGGCATACCGTCCAGTTCGCCGGTGCGGAATCCGGAAAATTTGTCTTTCTCCTTAGATGAGAAAAAGCCGAAAGTGCCAATGACCAGCGGAGGGGTGGATTCCGAGACAATCGACACACTGAACTTGCCCGTGCGGAGCACTACGTCATGCGTATAGTTGTTCTTATTCAGACTCAACAAAAGCAGTGGTCCCTCACTGGTAATCTGCACCACGGTATTGACAAAGCAGCCCACAGGCCGCTGACCATCCATAGCACCAATGACATACATGCCATACGACAGATCCCGAATGACTTTTGTATCCATAAAACTACCTCCCTAGAATTTTCATAATGGCTTCTTGTTCGCCTGCGGTTTTCATGATATCTATCATAGTGCAGTTTACAGCTTCCGTCAAGGGAAATGCTGAATAAATCGGCGAAAACTGTGCGCAAGAACGTTTGTTCCGACGCGCGTTCGAAACCACATCGGAATTTCTGGGAGATTCCCTGCTTTTCAATTTGAGCTACACGCGCCGGCAAATCCGTTCATGGCCGGAGCGGAACTGCTTGTTGGCCCCCTGAAATCAGAAATAGAAAATCAAATTTTCACTGTGCAGATACAAGAAAATATGATACAATAGACACGCTTCCGTATATGGTGGGAATGAGGTGAAATGAAATGTCAGGCAACCCCCGTCAGCCTTCAGAAAAGGAACTGGAAAAACTGCAGGCCCACATGGAAAAAGAAGAAAAGCCCTATGTCCCAAGGCCAAAATGGCAGATTGTCATGGCCTGGGTACTGTTGGCGATTGTGATTCTGGGCGTCATCAATCTCTGCTACTGGCAGATCACAGGATAATGAACTATCAGATTCTTCGCTCCAAGCGGAAAACCATCTCGCTTTCCATCAGCCCAGAGGGGGAAGTCGTGATTCGTGCGCCATATCATTGCCCAAGCACCTTAATTGACGCCTTTGCCCGTAAGAACTGGGGGTGGGTGGAAACGCATCTGCCCCAGGTCCAAGCCTGCTTGGCAGATCGTGCGGCCTACGCCCTCCATCCTGGCATGACGCTGCCCGTTCTGGGTACAGAAAGGCCGGTGACCGAATCTCCGGATGGCGAAACCCGGTATCTTGACGGGGTTTGGCAGATCCCATCTGTGCCGTTTGTGGAACTGAAGCCCCAAATCCAGAAGCAGTACAAGGCCATTGGCCGGGCATATCTGCCCGATCAGGTAGCTGCCCAGGCACAGGTCATGGGCGTCACCTACGGACGCATTCGCGTTACCGGCGCCAACCGGCGATGGGCATCGTGCTCCGCAACAGGCGATTTGAACTTCTCCTGGCGGCTCCTCATGGCTCCGCCGGATGATGTGGCTTATGTCATTGTCCACGAGCTGTCGCACCGGCGGTATTTTGACCACTCTCCGGCCTTCTGGACCTTTGTAGCACATTTTTGTCCCGACTGGCAAACGCGAAAAGCCTCGCTGCAGGCACTGCATCAGCGGCTGCTCCACGAAAATTGGGTTTAGAGGCGCCGGACCTTTACGAACACCTTTACTGTGTGCGCTTTTTTATGGAACCCGAATCAAAAATAAGACTTAAACCAGCTGGAGGCTCCCCATGAACGAATATTTGCAATTACTCTGGTCGTTTTTTCAGGTCGGTATTCTGACCTTCGGCGGCGGATATGCCATGCTGCCCATGCTCCAGCGAGAAGTCGTAGAAAAACATGGCTGGGCCACTGAGGAAGAGCTGCTGGACTGTTATGCCATCGCCCAGTGTACCCCCGGCGTTATCGCTGTGAATACAGCCACCTTCATCGGTTATAAACGCCGGAAGATCTCCGGCGCCATTGTAGCCACCGTGGGCGTGGTGCTGCCGTCTCTGATCATCATCTGCATAATCGCGGCAGTGCTGCAGAACTTCGCCGGTTATCCGGTGGTGCAGCATGCCTTCGGCGGTATCCGGGCGGCGGTGGCTGTCCTGGTGCTCAACGCCGTGATCCGGCTGTTCCGCAGCGGCGTCAAAGGCGCCGTGGGCATCGGTATTTTTCTGGCATCCTTTGCCGCAGTGGCCTTGTTTGACCTGTCACCGGTGATTGTAGTGGTAGCGGCTATTGTCTGCGGCCTCGTCTGGGGGCGGACACTGCGGAAAAAAGGAGGCGCTGCGTAATGTGGACCTCCTTGCTGACCTTG
Source organism: uncultured Oscillospiraceae bacterium (assembly GCA_965120355.1). Classification (GTDB taxonomy): domain Bacteria; phylum Bacillota; class Clostridia; order Oscillospirales; family Oscillospiraceae; genus CBCPMX01. The sequence continues at coordinate 8,436 of CBCPMX010000178.1, read as the reverse complement.
TGCTGGGAATTCTTGAAAACAGGATTGTTCGCCATTGGCGGCGGACTGGCGACGCTGCCGTTCCTCTATGATATGGCAGATCGTTACGACTGGTTTACGGCGGAGGAATTGTCCGATATGATCGCCGTTTCCGAGTCCACACCGGGCCCCATGGGCGTCAACATGGCCACTTATGTGGGAATGTCTACCTTTGGCGTACTTGGCGCGGTGCTGGTCACAACTTCACTGGTGCTGCCGTCAGTCGTTGTCATCATTCTGGTCTCCGTCTTTCTGAAGCGTTTTCGCTCCAGCCGGTTGGTAGACGATGCCTTCCGCGGTCTGCGGCCCGCCTCTGTGGGTCTGGTGGCAGCCGCCTGCGCCCAGGTGCTGGAAGTCGCGCTGCTCCAGACAGATGCGCTGGAACAGCTCTCCGAATCCCTGTCGGCACTTTCTTCGGTGTGGAACTGGAAAGGGATCGGCGTATTCGCCGTGTTGATGGCACTGTACTTATGGAAAAAGCAATGGCATCCCATTGTGTTCATTGCACTGGGAGCCGCCGCAGGTATCATATTGGGAATGTAAGTATGAAAATTTTAGGAATTGATCCCGGATACGCTACCACCGGCTTCGGGCTGATCGAAAGCGACCGCAACAGTTACCGGGCGCTGCGGTATGGGGTCATCACAACCCCGGCAGGACTGGAATTCTCTCAGCGGTTGGTCATGCTCTATGACGACATGACAGAGCTTTTGCAGACGCTGCAGCCGGAAGCTGTGGCCATTGAAGAATTGTTCTGGGGAAACAATATCACCACCGGCATTGGCGTCTCCCACGGTCGGGGCGTCATTTTGCTGGCAGTGGCCAAATGCGGCATCCCCATGAAGGAATACACCCCTATGCAGGTCAAGCAGGCAGTGGTGGGCTATGGCAAGGCGGAAAAGCGGCAGGTCATGGATATGACCCGCCGGCTTTTGAAATTGGATACCATTCCACGGCCAGACGACGCCGCCGACGCGCTGGCCGTAGCTGTGTGTCACGGGCGGACGGCCACATCGATGCTGAGCCAGTTCGGCAGGAGTCTGGGCAGAGAGGACTGAGCGAATGTTTTATTATATCAAAGGAACTGTGGCGCTGCTGGACGCCAATCTGGCAGTGCTGGACTGCGGTGGCGTAGGCTACGCCTGCCACACCACCACCTATACCCAGGGCCAGCTGCGGGTTGGCCAGCAGGCGCAGCTGTTTACCTATTGTAACATCCGGGAAGATGCATTTGATATCTATGGATTTTCTACCCGGGAGGAGCTGCATGATTTTGAGCTGCTGCTGGGCGTCAGCGGCGTAGGCACCAAAGCGGCATTGTCGATCCTGTCGGTGACCACGCCGGAGCAGTTTGTGCTGGCAGTGCTGTCCGGAAATGAAAAAGCCCTGACAGCGGCCCCTGGCGTAGGGAAAAAAATGGCGCAGCGGATTCTGCTGGAGCTGAAGGATAAACTGGCCGCCTCCCAAAATGAGCTGGACTTCTCCAGCAGCGGGTCCGAAGCCGTATCCGCAACAGGCCGCGGTACCAGCGCTCAGGAGGCCAGTGCAGCCCTTGCTGCCCTGGGCTACAACCAGAGCGATATCGCCGCCGCCCTCAAAGGCGTGGATGTGGAGCACCTGCCCGTGGAGGAGATTGTCCGCCAGTGTCTGCGGAATATGGTGCTGAAATTTTGATGGAGATGAAACTCAACTGGATTTCGGCTGCGCTGTTCTATGGTACAGTACAGTTGACTGTGGAGGTGCTGTATGAGCATTGATTTTTCCGAGAAGCCGGAAGCTCCTCTGGTGACAACGAGCCTGACACCTGGGGACGAGGGAGAACTCTCCCTCCGTCCACGGACGTTGGACGACTACACCGGTCAGGAAAAGGCCAAAGGGAATTTGAAAATCTATATTGAGGCGGCCCTGCGGCGCAATGAGCCACTGGATCATGTGCTGCTCTATGGCCCGCCGGGCCTGGGAAAAACGACGCTCGCCGGCGTGATTGCCAACGAAATGGGCGTCAATGTACGCATTACCTCCGGCCCGGCCATTGAAAAAACCGGAGATCTGGCCGCGCTGCTGACCAATCTGGCGCCTGGAGACATCCTGTTTATTGATGAGATCCACCGTCTGAACCGGACTGTGGAGGAAATCATGTATCCTGCCATGGAGGACTTTGCCATTGATATTATGATTGGCAAAGGGCCCTCTGCCAATTCCATCCGCCTGGATCTTCCAAAGTTTACACTGATCGGCGCAACAACACGGGCCGGACAGCTCTCCTCTCCTCTGCGGGACCGGTTTGGTGTGCAGCTCCGGCTGGAACTGTATACCACAGAAGAATTGCAGCGCATTGTGCTGCGCTCCGCATCGTTGCTGGGCATGCCCATCGACCCGGATGGTGCGCGAGAGATTGCGGCCCGGTCCCGTGGCACCCCGCGAATCGCCAACCGGCTGCTGCGGCGCGTGCGGGACTTTGCTCAAGTGCTTCATGATGGCGTCATTACCAGGGAGGCAGCAGATCATGCGCTGAACCGTCTGGAGGTGGATGCGCTGGGCTTGGACGCCGTGGACCGGCGGATGCTGCGGGCCATCATTGAACAATATGGCGGGGGTCCCGTGGGTCTGGAGACCCTGGCCGCCACCATCGGCGAAGAGGCCATCACCCTGGAAGACGTCTATGAGCCATATCTAATGCAGATCGGATTCCTGACCAGAACGCCCCGGGGCCGGTGTGTCACCAAGCTGGCCTATGATCATCTGCATATGGCCTTCCCTGGGCAGCAGAGCCTGTTTTGAGCGGCGGGGCCATGGCAAACAGCAAAGCAGCAGCTGCTTAGCCGGACTCCACGCCATCTACTGAAGATGGCAAACCGGTTGCATACTGTGTGCCGTCAGGAAAAGCGCACAGACAGCTTCCGGGTTTCTCTGCCGGACCATGGCTTTGGGCTGACAAAGCGTATTCCGGCAAATGATCTAGAACACCCGGAAATAGGACCGGGAAACACTGCTAGGAGGACAACATGGGTAAATTATTTGGAACTGACGGCATTCGCGGCGTCGTCAATGAAACGCTGGACTGCGCACTGGCGTATCGTGTCGGCCAGGCAGCGGCTCTGGTACTGGCTGCGGAAAAAGCGGAGGGTACACGCCCTGTATTTCTCATTGGCAAAGACACGCGCATTTCTTCCGATATGCTGGAGGCAGCACTGACCGCCGGACTGTGCGCCTGCGGCGCGGATGTGGTGTCCTTGGGCGTCATCCCCACGCCAGGCGTGGCTTATTTGACGGTCCGGGAACAGGCAGACGCCGGCATCGTCATTTCTGCGTCCCACAATCCGTATATGTATAACGGCATCAAGATTTTTTCCGGCGACGGATTCAAACTCAGTGACGCGCTGGAGGAGCGGATTGAGCGCCTGATCCTCTCTGAGGAGACGCTGCCGCTGAAAACCGGCAGTGCCATCGGCCAGGTTCGTCTTGGCGGTGTGGAAAGTCAGGCATATGTTGACTATCTGGCCTCCACAGCGCGTGGCCAGATGCAGCCCATGCGGCTGCTGGTGGATTGCGCCAACGGCGCAGCCTCTGCCACAGCGGGCGCATTGTTCGCCAAGTTCCCCATGCTGGATGTCACGTTCCTGTGCAATCAGCCGGACGGCGTCAATATCAACAACGGCTGCGGTTCCACCCATCTGGAGTCTCTGTCGGCAGGCGTCGTGGCAGGCGGGTATGATCTTGGTATCGCCTTCGATGGCGACGCAGACCGGTGTTTGGCCGTGGATGAGCTTGGCCAGGAAATCGACGGCGACCAGATTATGGCCCTGTGCGCCTCCGCCATGCTGGAGGAAAACGACCTGAAAAACAACGGATTTGTGGCCACAGTCATGTCTAACATGGGCTTGCACAAATACGCCGGAGAAAAGGGCCTGACCATGCTCTGCGCTGCCGTAGGCGATCGGAACGTGCTGGAAATGATGCAGCGGGAGGGCATGGTTTTGGGCGGTGAACAGTCAGGTCACATCATTTTCCTGAATCACATGACCACTGGCGACGGCCAATTAGCTGCCCTGCACTTCCTGAGTATTCTCAGCAAATATGGCAAGCCGGCCAGTCAAGTGGCCGGAACCATTCGCAAATATCCGCAGGTCCTGCTCAATGTACCGGCGCCCCATGACAAAGCTGGAAAAACTGCCGTCCTGGAAAGTCCGGAATTGGCTCAGGCCCAGGCGGAAGCAGAACAGCTCCTGGCTGGTGACGGCCGCATTCTGATCCGTCCTTCCGGCACGGAAGCGCTGATTCGGGTTATGGTGGAAGCTGGCGATCAAAACACCGCGCAATCTGTCGCAAACTGGCTGGCGAAAATCGTAGAAAATATACAAAAATCAAGGAACAAATAAAAAAAGATTCATTTAGTATTGACAAATGCGCCATCCAATCGTATAATAAGCTGATAAAAGAGGGATGGTATGACCCAGCCGAATCCGGTAGGACAGGGTTGCAAGGTGCCATCCGCATTTACCGGCAGACACAGGCGTTTTTACTTGCGCCGGTGTGTGCATACGCAGCCGCCTGAGATCGGCGGTATGGACGGCTGTCTTGGAAAAGCACCGTCCCCTGAACCAGTCTGTTCCCTTTCAAACCCACTCTCTGAGCGATGCTTCTGACAATGTGGAATTGCCTTGTTCCGTTGCGGAGCGCAATCCGGAGGATCTGATGATCCAACGGGAAGAATTTTCTGAGTTTTTTGCGGCATTGACCAACAGTCTTTCGGACTTTGAAACACAGATTTTGGGATTGTATCTCGAAGGGCTGCCCTACCGGCAGATTGCAGCCAAAATTCATAAGTCCCCCAAATCGGTGGACAATGCCGTGCAGCGTATCCGCTTCATAGCGGCGCGGCAAGCCAAGGCGAAGACGGTTTTGTAACCGTTCGCATATAAACCCTGTTCGACCCAGCCAGCAAAGCTTCGTTTGATGGTGAAATTCCGTCAGGGCAACACTTAGTAAAAGAGAGGGAAAATCAATGTACGAAGACAAGACTTTAGTATGCAAAGAGTGTGGAAATGAGTTCGTGTTCACCGCCGGTGAGCAGGAATTCTACGCTGAGAGAGGTTTCCAGAATGAGCCTCAGCGCTGCAAGCCCTGCCGGGACGCCCGCAAAAATGCAGCCCGCGGTCCCAGAGAGTATTTCACCGCTGTTTGCGCTGCCTGCGGCGGCGAAGCCAGAGTTCCTTTCCAGCCCAGCTCTGACCGTCCGGTATACTGCAGCGATTGCTTTGCCCGTATGAAATAAGCAGCCTGCTTGCAAGACAAGGCCCGGCACTGTGAATACAGTGCCGGGCCTTTGCCGTATTGCCGCATCATCGCTTGACAATCCCTCCCCTTCGCAGTATTCTATAACCATACAAGAAAAAGCCGGTTCGCGTACCGCAGGCCGGCGCAAGAAAGGACCTGATTCAAATGAGAATTGCTGTCCCCTATGCCGATGGTGCGGTGTTTCCGCATTTCGGCCATACGGCCCAGTTCAAGCTGTACGACACAGAGCATGGACAGATTACGGGTACACAGCTGGCAGATACCAACGGGCAGGGTCACGGCGCATTGGTAGGCTTTCTGTCGGCACGACAGGTAGACACCTTGATCTGCGGCGGTATTGGCGGCGGAGCCAAAAATGCTCTGACCGCTGCCGGTATCACGCTATACGCTGGTGTCTCCGGCAGTGCAGACGCCGCAGTAGAAGCCCTTCTCACCAATACGCTGCAATTTGACCCCGACGCCCACTGTGAGCACCACGACCACGATCATGGCGAACACTGCGGAGAACACGGACACAGCTGCAGCTAACCCAAAGCTGCACGAATATTACTAAGGAGGAATTTTACATGGAACAACAATTTTACATCTGTGAGCACTGCGGCAATATCATTGCCAAGGTCAAGGACGCTGGCGTCCCCGTCATGTGCTGCGGGCAGAAAATGACGCAGATCATCCCCGGCACCACAGACGCAGCTGTGGAAAAACACATCCCGGTCTACACCGTGGAAAATCAGATTGTCACGGTTCGTGTCGGCTCCACTGATCACCCCATGCTGCCGGAGCACTACATCGAGTGGGTCTCTCTGCAGACCAAGCAGGGCAATCAGCGGAAGCTGCTGCACCCCGGTGACGCGCCCACCGTTCAGTTCGCGCTGTGTGAGGGCGACGAGGTGGAAGCTGTCTACGCTTACTGCAACCTGCACAGCCTCTGGAAGGGATAAGCCCTTATAATTCGAATCCCATTGTGAATCCGATTGATCCGCTTGTTGAAAAGGTGCCTACTGCACTTTGAAACAAAACTGGGCGCGGGCAGCTGAATTGCTGCCCGCGCCCTTTCCATTGTCCGGTAACTGTCCGGCAATGCGAGAATTGCCAGTTTCCGCTTATTCTTACGGCAAAGTGATGCCGTTCATAACCTCTTCGCCGGGGGCGGAGTGGGCATTGGACCACTCACGCTCCAGGGCAGCCCAGTCGCGCTCCTCCAGCTTGGCGGTCCACTCCTCCACGGTCTCACCGTCTTCGGTGGTCCAGGTGTAGTCGTGGGAGTTGGTGGCCTCCTGCATGTCGGCGTAGTACCACTGGGTGGTGTCGGCGTTGTCAGGCCAGGTAATCATCTCGTCCTCGGGCAGCAGGTGCTCCTCATGGGGCGCGCGGCCCAGGGTGCGATTGACGATGGTGCAGGCCTCAGCGCGGGTAATGCTGGCGTTGGGCCGGAAGGTACCGTCGGGATAGCCCTCAATCAGGCCCAGCTCCGTGGCCGCTGCGATAAACTCCGTGTACCACTGGCCGTTGTCCACGTCGGAATACTGGCCGGCATAGGTGAAGTTCCGGTCTGCATACTCAAAGAAGCTGACAGCAATCTTCACAAACTCTGCGCGGGTGATGGCATTGTCCGGCAGGAACGTCCCGTCGGCATAGCCGTCCAAAATGCCCATATTGGACAGGGTGGAAATGGCGTTGTTGTACCACTTGTCGATGGTCACGTCGGAATAGGGGTTGGTCTGGCTCCAATATTCCTCCCGGGCCTCGTCGGTGAGCAGCCGGAAGAAGATGGTCGCCACTTCCGCCCGGGTGATATTGCCCTCGGGCTTCACGGGCCACAGGCTTTCATCGTCGGTGGGCTGGCCGGTGCGGTAGTCCTCGGGATAACCGATGATGTAGGAGATGTGGTCCTCGGTGTTCAGATTCTCCGGCTCCTCCCGGTCGGGTTTCGTGGGACGGTCCACAGAAGGCGTGCCGCCAGGACGGCTGGGCGTGCTGCCCGTCTCTTCCCAGACCAGCACGAAGGGGGAGAAGCTGTCGGTGGAGAATTTCAAATACCACTCGCCGTCGACCCGCACCACCTCCAGCGAATCATCCTGCGTGGAGTAGACCACGGGCTTGTTTGTAGCCAGCTGCACGTCGAGATCATCATACTCCCGGTCCAGGCCCTGGAAGTGGATGATCTGGAACGTACCGTTCCGGCTGGCGCCGTCGGGGATCTTCCAGTACACTTCGATAGGATTGGTGGCCGTGACCCACGCGCGGCCATTGGTGTCGTCCACCAGGTCGAGATAGCGGTAGAGGTAGTTGCTGTTGCTGTCGGCCAGGTCATTTTCCACGATGTAGTCATACAGCGGGTCGGTCTCCACCACGTCGTCCGACAGCAGGGACACATTTGCCGGGTCAACGGACACCAGGCTCTCGTTGATGTAATATTGGGTATCTGCAGGCGCGACAGCGGTGATGGTGCAGCCGGTCTCCTGGTCGATGATATCGGCATTGCCTGTCACGCTGCTGGTGTCATTGCCCACCGGGACGATCAGCTCGCTGTTGGTGGTGCCGCGGACGGTGAGCGTGGCGGTGCCGACTTCTACGTCGAGCGTATAAAGGACTTCTCCGTTTTCACCGAGCACTTGAGCCTTTATATCTTGCTCTTCCAGCGCACCCGGATAGATGGTCATATCATATTTTTGGTAAAGATTATCCAAATTAATGGTGAAATCATCGCTGACAGTAGTTTTTCCGCTCTCATCTGTAAACTGTAGACGGATCGGCGTTTGGGTCACCGTATCGGCATCCATGCGGTAGACATATCGGTCGATCTCCTCGCCGGAAGTCGTACTTGTCCCAACGCTTTCAGGGGTATAAAGTTGCAGCTCCCAGATACGTTCATACACGCTGTCACCATTGCTGTCATAGACGAATCGTACTTTCCCTGACAGGTCAGCAGCCTCAGACTGTCCATTAAAATATGTGTCGTCTACCCACTTCGGCAGCGTTATAAAGTATCCGGGCGTCGGCAATCCGTTGCCAGATTCGATTTCGCCGTCCCCATTGACCGAACCGTCATAGCTATCTCCGCCTGTATAAACGATGATGTTCGCCGGGGTGATGGTGACGGTGTCCCCCGGCGTGGTC
>CBCPMX010000177.1:0-64903 GCA_965120355.1 uncultured Oscillospiraceae bacterium | reverse complement strand
GAAACAGGACGTTTCGCGGCGGCGCATTGTGATGCTGTATGTTCTCAGTCAATTGTAAGTTTCCGGACCCATCGGAACCGATTGACTTTGATGAAATGGGGGATGCACTTGATCAGCTGATCGGATTTCAGCAGCACAAAGGTGACCACCGGCGACCATCCGAAGTAGAATGCGCTCAGCGCTGAAGCAGGAATGGAAAACAGCCACATGGCGGTGCTGTCCGCAATGGCGGCATATTTCGTGTCGCCGCCGCCCTGAATGATGCCGCAGCCCACGGGGAACTGATAGGCGGTGGGGACGGACATGGCCACCAGAACCAGGATAAAATCCAGCGCCAGAGCCTTTGTCTCAGCAGAAACGGCATAGAAGGAGAGAAATACATCCTTCAGCATGTACAGCAGCACTGCCGCCACGACGCCATTGAGCACAAACAACAGCTGCATCGTGACCGTATAGGGCTTGATCTGATCCAGACGGTCCTCACCGATGGTTTTGCCAATGAGGATGGAGCTGGAGTTGGCAGAGGCGGAAACAACCACAGAGGTGATCTGATTGATAATGGAGGCGATGGAGTTGGCGGCAATGGCTGTGGCGCTCATGTGGCCAAGAATTGCGGTCTGGAGAGTCTGTGCGCCTCCCCACAGGGCAGAAGTAATCAGCACTGGTGTACAAATCCGGATGTAGTCCCGGCGGTAGGTGCGATTGGAACGCAAAAGCATCCGGGGCTTCAGCTGTACTTTTTTGTCGATACAGAGCAAATAGACAATGACGATCACCAGCTCCACTACGCGGCTGGTCAGGGTGGCAATGGCGGCGCCGTAAATGCCCAGCTCCGGCGCGCCAAAATGACCGAAGATCAGGATGTAGTTGAGACAGACGTTGAGTATCAGCGTTGTCAGGGAAGTGACAGGCCCAATCCTGGTGGTCTCCACTGCCCGCAATGCCATGATCAGAGTGTTGGAGATGGAAAAAATCACATAGGTGACCCACATGATCCGCAGGTACCGGACACCCTCTGCTACCACCGCTTCGTCATTGGACAGCAGCAGGAGAACCTGCCGCGGAAACAGCAGCGTCACCAGGGAGAACACTGCGCCAATGAGGATGGCAAACTTCAGTCCCAGGCAGAGAATGTGCGCAATGGGTTCCCGCTCTTGCTTGCCCCAGTACTGTGCCCCCATAATGACGATCCCGGTAGCAACCCCGGAGACCAGCATTTGCAGCAGATACTGGAGCTGATTGACCAGAGCTGCACCAGACAGGGCTGCTTCGCTGTAGGCGCCCAGCATCAGGTTGTCCGCCAGATTGACGCCGTAGGTGATCAGGGCTTGGAGGGCGATGAACGCAGTGAGGGAATAAAATGTGGCATAGAAGTGTTTGTCTTTTACCAGGTTTCGCATCAATATCTCTCTCCTTACGCAAAAAAATAGTCAGTCTCTCGCATGGCATACGAAAGCACTGACTTTCCTATCGTTCCGGGGAAAGTATAGCACAGAGGAAGGGGATTGTCAATGCCGGCGGGTATTTGGTTGTAACGTATGCAATTCATCTAATACAGAACAATTTTTAGGGAAAGTAATGCCCTCTGTCGAAGCTGACAATTTCATATTCAATACCCTCGGAATCTTTGAAAAACAGAGCATAATAATCCAAACAATATTCTGGATAATATTGTGGGGTATGAATAACTTGTGCAGGAATTTCTCTGATTTTCAAATATAAAGAATCCACCTCGGCAGGGCTGTCCACATGGAAAGCCAGATGGTGCAGGGCACCAGATTTTCTCCGGCTCAGTTTTTCGTTTTTATACGCGTTTCTTTGGTTTGCAAGTATTTGTGTCAAAAACCGGAGCGCCGCGGGACTGCCATCCTGCGGCGCTCTGGCCATGCGCGGCCAGAATCGCTCAAATTTCTGCCGCTGCCGCTTCACCGGCGATATAGCCGCTGGCGACGCACCAGGTCAGGGCGGAAATAATCCGCTCCACGTAATCGGTGCCGAGATCCCCGCCGATCAGAATGCCGCGGGTATTATCGCCGGTACCGAACAGGCCCGGAATCACATTGCCTTCGGTATCCAGCACGTGGCAGGTGGAATCAATTTTCATGCCACCTGCGGCGTTCTCCTGAAAACGCTTTTCAAAGAAGGCGTAATAGGGCGGGTTCTCCACAGGAAGCATGTACTTGGGGTCCTTGAAAAAGTCCGTGTCGCGGCCCTGACGGCACATCTCATTGTAACGCTCGATTTCGGCCACAAAGGTGTCCGCCGGAACGCCCATCAGCTCGGCCAGTTCCTCCAAGGTGGCGGCCTTTTTCGTGGGCATCTCCAACTGGGATTCTTCTTCAATTTCCTGAAGATAGTTGGACAGGATACGGACGCCGTCCTCGCCGCCCCGGCCCTGCGCGATCAGGCGTTCGGCACAGGTCTGGACAATTTTGCTGTCCGCCACGGCATAGGCCACAAACTTGGGCTGTTTTTTAAACTCATGGCGCAGCGCCATGGTATTTTCCATCTCGTTGGCCCAGCGCTTGCCGTCCAGGTTGAACAGTACCACCTCCGGTTCCCGGCAGATACAGACTGTGGCAAAGCCAAAGGGGTGGTGTGCCGGCCCCAGGGTCAGGGCCTTGGTGTTTTTCCAGTCGATGTCCGCGCCGATGGCGGAGGCCATGGTGATGCCGTCGCCGGTACAGGTGGGGACGGAGAAGCGGTGGACCGGCTCGCCCTCGGCGAAGAACCCCGGGGTGGCCTTTTCCAGATACGCCGGATTGTGAGAGAAGCAGCCTGTGGACAAAACGACGGCCTTTGCCCGGACCTCTGTAATGCCGCTGGGATCTTTGGCCAGGACGCCTGCCACGCGGCCGTCCTCCACGATCAACTGCTGGGCTGCATGCTCTGTGAGAATCTGGACACCCAAGCCGGCACATTTGGCCAGCAGCTTTTCCACCAGATAGCTGCCCATGCCGCCGGGGCCGATGGAGGTGTCCAGCCGTTTGAATTTGCGCCCGGTTTTGTTGTGGAACATCAGACCTTTGCCGCCGAAGGGCGTTTCGCCCACGGAGAAGTCTTCCGCGCAGCCGCATTCCTCCATGAGCCAGTCGGCCAGATGCTCTGTGGCCTGGAAGACATTGTAGACCAGGTGGCGGTCCTCCTGCCACAGCACGTCGATCAGGAAGCGGCGGATCTGTTCGTCCCGGGTATCCGGCTCGCCGGCTTCTTTCAACAGTTTGGAATAGTGGACGCGGAAGCCGCCGGCGTACCAGGTGTTGCCGCCGCATTTTTTCGATTTCTCCAGCACCAGCACCTTTTTGCCCGTGAGGGACGCGGCTTTAGCCGCGGCCATCAGGCCGGAGCCGCCGCCGCCGCAGACCACCAGATCCGCTTCCAGGCGGATCGGATCGTGGGCCGGGGCAGGTGTGGAAGCTTCGCCGGCCTTTGTAATGATGCAGTTGTGGCAGACCTTCGCGCAGGCGCCGCAGTCGATACACTTCTCCGGGTCAATCCAGTATTTTGCGCCCTTGAACCGTACTGCGCCGGCAGGACAGACGGCCTTGCACTGGTGGCAACAGGAGCAAAGGGCTTGATGAATTTCGTATGCCATGCAATTCCCTCCAAATTCAGAAGCTGCCTTTATTATACCGGCTTGTTGTGCCGGGGCCTAGTATCAATTTCCGCGATTTGTGCCAAAAAGTGTGTACCGGGGCGCAAAACTGCCCAGCCGCCCAAAAGGCAGACGTCTTCGGGGCGGCTGGGCGCGATGCTTCTCAGCGCTTGTGTTTGGAGGAACCCTTTGCAGCGGGTTTGCGGTTGGCAGGGCGGTTGGAGCCGCCTGCCGGGGACGATTTTTTGGAGGGAGCGCGTCCGGATGCGGACTGCTTTCGCCGGGAGCTGCCGGTGGACTGCGTTTGAGGCTGGCCCTTTCCGGCGGGCTGGCCGCGTTGCGTCTGCCCCGGTTTGGACCTGGGGCGGATGAGGCAGTGCGCGTCATAGCCGATCAGATCCTGGCGGCTCGCCTTTGTCAGCGCCTCATAGACCAGATCATAGTTTTTCGGATTTCGGTACTGAATCAAGGCCCGCTGCATGGCCTTTTCGTGAGGATTCGTCGGGACATAGACTGGCTGCATGGTCCGCGGGTCCAGACCGGTGTAGTACATTACGGTGGAGATGGTGGAGGGCGTGGGATAAAAGTCCTGTACCTGTTCCGGCATATAGCCCAAATCCCGCAGGTATTCCGCCAGCGCAACGGCCTCTTTCAACGTGGAGCCGGGATGGCTGGACATGAGATAGGGCACGACATATTGGTCTTTTCCCATCTGCCGGTTCAGCGCTTGATATTTTGCCAGGAACCGGCGGTAGACGGCGTTGGGCGGTTTCCCCATCTTCTGCAGAACCGGGTCCGCGATGTGCTCAGGAGCCACCTTCAGTTGCCCGGAGATGTGGTATTTTACAAGCTCTCGGAAAAAGGTGTCCTCCTTGTCATAGAGCAGATAGTCAAAGCGAATGCCGCTGCGGACAAAGACCTTCTTCACGCCAGGCAGGGCCCGCAGCTTCCGCAGAAGGGCCAGATAGTCGGAATGATCCACTTCCAGGTTTTTGCATGGAGTGGGGAAGAGACATTGCCGGGTGGGGCATACGCCGCGAGTCAGCTGTTTCTGACAGGACGGTTGGCGGAAATTGGCCGTTGGACCGCCCACATCGTGGATGTACCCCTTGAAGGCCGGATCCTGAATCATCTGACGGGCCTCCTCCAGCAGCGATTCATGGCTGCGCACCTGCACAATGCGGCCCTGATGGAAGGTCAGGGCACAGAAGCTGCATCCGCCAAAGCAGCCGCGGCAGGAGGACAGGCTGAACTTGACTTCTTCAATGGCGGCTACGCCGCCCAATTTTTCGTAGCTGGGGTGATAGGTACGCATATAGGGCAGACCATAGATCTGGTCCATTTCTTCGGTGGTCAGGGGCTTCTGGGGCGGGTTCTGGACCACAAATTCATGGTCGCCGTATGGCTCCACCAGCCGCTTTGCCACATAGGGATCGGTGTTGCAGTATTGCGTGTAGAAGCTGCTGGCGTACTGCCGCTTGTCTGCCAACAGACCGGCGTAGCTGGGCAGCAGCAGATAGTCATAGACATTGTCCAGGCTCCGGGCCTTATAGACTGTGCCGTCGATGAAGGTGAGGTCCCGAATGTCCAGGCCGCTGTCCAAAGCGTCGGCCACTTCTACGATGGCCCGTTCGCCCATGCCGTAGAGCAGCAGATCCGCCTGACTGTCCAGAAGGATGGAGCGCTTGAGCTTGTCCGACCAATAGTCGTAGTGGGCCAGCCGCCGCAGACTGGCCTCAATGCCGCCAATGATCACCGGCTTGTGGGGGTAGGTGCGGCGGATCAGATTGCAGTAGACGATGGTGGCGTAGTCCGGGCGCTTGCCCATGACGCCGCCAGGGGTGAAATAGTCGGTTTTACGCCGTTTTTTAGACACGGTATAGTGGTTGACCATGGAATCCATGTTGCCGCCCATGACCAGAAAGCCCAGGCGCGGCTCGCCCAGAGCCTGAATGCTTTTCGGATCCTTCCAGTCCGGCTGGGAGAGGATCCCCACCCGGTAGCCGGCGCTCTCCAGTACACGGCTGATGATGGCGTGGCCAAAGGTGGGATGATCCACATAGGCGTCGCCGATGATATAGACAAAGTCGCACTGCGCCCAGCCGCGGGCTTTCATATCCTGCTTGCAAATGGGGAGAAAATTCTGTTCCATAAGCACCTCCTGGCAGTTTACGTTCTGTTCTTTGGAAGAAATGCGCGAACGGGTTCGCGATCTTCAGCAGCTGCCATAGGCAGCAGCACCTCCCGCCGGTTGTCTTCCGGATGCGCCAGCACATGATCCAGAAGACGGTGAAGCGTCCGGCCAACTTCCGGCCCGGACAGGTGCGGCAAATCCGCGCCGGTCACTGCCAGTTCCCGCAGGGAAAGGCAGTTCCCTGCCGCCAGCTCTGTCTCTAGCTGCACGGAGCAGCCGCACAGAGCGGCGGTAATCCGAGCTGTCTGCGGTCCCAGATCTGCCGCCAGCCGCCGCAGATCCACAGGGGAGAACTGATCCTGACAGCGCGCCACAGCCTGCTGCGCGGCTCGGGATACCGCTTTTGGAAGTCTGAAATCTTCCAGCCGCAGGGTCGGAACCGCCCGCAGCAGGCCCGCCCAGCGGATGACAGGCACAGCGGGCAATGCCTGCAGCGCCGTCAGGTCCCATTGCCTTTCCGAACTGAATCGGGCCAACAGCCCCAGAGAAGCCATAGTGGCGACCTCCGACGGATGGGGAGACAACAGCGTCTTTTCCACCTCATCTCGGACGCGCTCCGCCGAAAGACAGCTGGCCAAAGGGGCGCATCGGCCAATGGCCGCCAGGGTCTTCGAAGAGATTGTGAAGCCCAGCTGTGCAGAAAACCGCACAGCCCGCAACATGCGGAGTGCATCCTCGTGAAAACGGGTATCAGGGTCGCCTACGCAGCGTATAATTCCGGCCCGCAGGTCTGCCTGTCCGCCAAACAGGTCTGTGAGCTTGCCGCGGCGGTCCATGGCCATGGCATTGACGGTGAAGTCTCGCCGTGCCAGATCGTCCTCCAGCCGCCGGACAAACCGGAGCTGTTCCGGATGGCGTCCGTCACAGTATGCGCCGTCTGTGCGGAAGGTGGTCACCTCCGCCTGTAAATTTCCCAAGAGCACTGTCACCGTGCCATGGCGCAAGCCCGTGGGGACAGCTTTGGGAAACAGGGCCATGGTCTGCTCCGGTAATGCGGAGGTGGCAATGTCCCAGTCGTGGATAGGGCGGCCCATGAGGGTGTCCCGGACACAGCCGCCAACCAGCCATGCCTCGTACCCGGCTTGTTCCAGCCGAACCAACACCGTTTCAATTTCTGTTGGCAGTATCATGCTGCGCCCTCCTCCCAGGGATGGAAATGGTTTCAATAAAAACTTTCGCACTGTAAGGAATAATCCATCAATCTATCCGCATATCATAATAGAACTGGAAAAAATATATCTTGTCATATGGATTAAAAACTATTATAATATCTTTTTAGCGTGACAGCAATCTTTTTTCGCCAACTGGCGGAATATTCAATATTCATAGAACCTGATATCTACATGGAATCCAACAATCAGATTTAGGAGGGTTTCCTATGCGCAAAACGCAAGGCAAAACCATCAGCGACTATCTTGTTCCTGGTACAAAGGCCCACTTGGTGGGGATCGGCGGCGTTTCGATGCGGCCTCTGGGGCTGGTACTGCGGAGTATGGGGCTGGAGATCACCGGCTCGGATATGAACTCCTCGGTATCCACAGAGGAGCTGACGGCCAAGGGCATTCCTGTGGCCATTGGCCATCGGGCGGAGAATATTGGCGATGCCGATTGTATCATTCGCACAGCTGCCGCCCACAACGACAATCCGGAAATTGCCGCTGCACGCGCCAAAGGGATCCCGGTGTTTGAACGGGCCCAGGCCTGGGGCGTCATTATGCGGGCGTACCGCAACGCCGTGTGCATTTCCGGCACCCATGGAAAGACTACCACCACATCAATGGTGACCCATATTTTTATGGAAGCGGGCCTGGACCCCACAGTGATGATTGGCGGCTACCTGCCGCTGCTGAAGGCTGGTCACCGGGTAGGGCATGGCGATACCATCGTGATGGAGAGTTGTGAATACTGCAACTCCTTCCATAACTTTTTCCCCACAGTGGCGGTGGTCTGTAATATTGAAGCAGATCATCTGGATTTTTTCAAAGATCTGGATGATATCAAGGCGTCTTTCCGAAAATTCTGCTCTCTGGTGCCGGAGGACGGCATTGTCATTGCCAACGGCGACGACAAGAATACCATGGAAGCCCTGGCGGGCCTGGAGCGGAATTTGACCACGTTTGGTATGGAGGAGCGGAACTTTATCCACCCCGCCAATTTTACCAATGGGTATTCGTCCTTTGATATCCTCTGCGGCGGTCAGTTCTACTGCCATGTGGACTTGAAAGTGGCCGGCCGGCACAATGCATGCAACGCCCTGGCGGCTGCGGCCGCGGCCTACAGCCTGGGGGTGCCGGGTGAGGCTGTGACACGGGGGCTGGCTTCCTTCCGCGGCGCGGGCCGCCGGATGGAGTTCAAAGGCTCCTATCACGGCGCCGACGTCTATGACGACTACGCCCACCACCCCGGCGAACTCCATGCCACGCTGGAAGCGGTGCGGACGATGGGCTACAAGCGTGTGGTCTGCGCGTTTCAGCCTCACACCTATAGCCGGACCAAAGCGCTGTTTGATGATTTTGTCCGGGAACTGCGCACAGTGGATGTGCTTGTTTTGGCGGAAATTTACGCTGCCCGCGAATCCAACACCATCGGTGTGCATTCGCAGGATCTGGCCGATCAGATTCCCGGCGCAGTGGCCTTTGACACCTTGCCGGAGGTGACGGCGCATCTGCGAACCATTGCCCAACCGGGAGATATCATTTTGACAATTGGCGCAGGAGACATCTATAAAGTGGGCGAACATTTGGTGAAAACTGCAGATTGAGCGTGGGGGCGCAGCATGGCGGCATGCTGCGCCCCGTTTTTGAAGAGGGAAGCAGTCAGGAGAGACTGCGCGAAGCGGACAAAGCAGCAGCAGATGTCCAAAGCTGCCAGCGGATTGCTTTTTTCCGTTTGACAGCGTATAATACCCACAAGGAAGTGAAGCACTATGAAATTTGGACTTGCACTGGAGGGCGGCGCTATTCGTACCGTCTTTTCCTGCGGCGCCTGCGATGCATTGCTGGATCTGGACCTGATGGCCGATCATGTGGTGGGGGTTTCCGCTGGCATTGCCTATGGCGTCAGCTATGTCTCCCGGCAAAAAGGCCGGAATCTGGAGATCTTGACGAAGTATGTCAACGACCCGCGGTATATGGGCGTTACCCATGCGCTGAATCCGTTGAATGACTGTTATTTCAATCTGGATTTTATCTATGATGAAATTCCTAACCGGCTGGTCCCGTTTGACTACGACACCTTCCTGGCTTATCCAGGCGTGGTGGAGGGCGTGGTCACCAATTTGAATACCGGCGAAGCAGAGTATTTGGACGCGCAGCATGACGGGCCGAAATTCCCGCTGCTGCGGGCGACCTGTGCCATACCGGTGATGTTCCCCGTTCAGGAGTTGAATGGACAACCCTATCTGGACGGCGGCATTGCAGTACCAATTCCGCACCGGCGGCTGCTGGAAGCCGGCTGCGACAGGGTCCTTGTAATCCTGACCCGGGAGCGCAGTTATCGAAAAAAACAGGAAACCGCCATGCAGGTGGCGCTTCAGAAGTATCGGAAATATCCCAAATTCTGTGATGCCCTGCGCCGCCGCGCCGATACATACAATGCGGCGCGGGAAGAGGTGTTCCAATTGGAAAAGGAGGGGCGGCTTCTGGTGGTGACGCCTTATCTCACCACCGGTTTCAGCCGCACAGAGCGGAATGTGGAAAAGATCCGCGCGCTGTATCAGAGCGGCTATGACCAGGTCATGGCCCGGCAGGAAGAGATTCGCCGGTATCTGCGCGGTTGAAAAAGGGAAAATTCTGCTTGCTTTTTGAGACGTCATGACATATGATAAAGAGACGGCAGGGAATGGAAGCCTGTCGTTTGGATATGAAACAAGGAGGACATATGGCAATGAATATTTGGCACGATATTTCCCCGAACAGGATTTCTCCGGAAGATTTTATTGCGGTTGTCGAGATCAGTACGGGCAGCAAGAAAAAATACGAATTGGACAAGGAGACGGGCATGATTATCCTGGACCGGATTCTCCACACTGCCACGCACTATCCCGCCAATTACGGATTTATTCCCCGTACCTATGGCGACGACAACGATCCGCTGGACGTATTGATCATCAGCTCGGAGGTTATCGATCCGTTGGTTATGGTACGATGCTACCCTGTGGGTGTCATCACCATGCTGGACGGCGGAAAAAAGGATGAAAAAATCATTGCCATTCCGTTTAGCGATCCCACCTTCAATACCTGCATGGATATTTCTGAACTGCCCAAGCATACCTTTGATGAGATGAGCCATTTCTTCACGGTATACAAGGCGTTGGAAAACAAGACCACTGTGGTGGACGAGGTTCAGGGACATGAGGCGGCGCTGGAGATTATTCGTGAGGCCCAGGCCCGGTACATTGATCATTTTTGCAGATAAGCTGTCCGTTGGGCGCAATACATCAGCACTTCCCATGCTGCCGCCGGCGGCGCTGGTAAGCAGGAAACCGTTTTTTGGTTTCCTGCTTTTTTCTTTCCGGGACGCGGGAGGGACGCTGCAAAATCTTTCCGGAAAGCAGCTGGCAGTGGAAAACTGTGAGGACGCGCGGGGTGTACACCGGGCGGTTTGCGCTTTTGATAAGAAAAGCGCATATCTGATAGTTGCGCAAACCCACTGGCGGGCATTAAGATAGTATACGAACTTATGAAAGGAGCCAGTCTATGAAACGCTTAGAAAACAAGGTTGCCATTGTGACCGGCGGCAATTCCGGAATTGGAAAAAAGACCGCCGAGATCTTTTGCAGGGAAGGCGCGAAGGTGGTGATTGCCGCACGGCGCGCGGAAGAAAACCAAAAAACGGTCGAAGAGATTGCCGCCATGGGCGGTGAGATTTCCGCAGTGGATGCGGATCTCTCTACCATGGAGGGGTGCCATAAGGTGGTGGACTACACCATTGAAAAATATGGCCGTATCGATATTCTGGTCAACAACGCCGGTATTGCGGACAAGCACCAGCCCATTAATGTTTGTTCTGAGGAGTGGTATGATCAGGTTTGCAAGATTGACCAGTACTCCGTGTACTGGATGAGCAAATACGCGCTGGTCCATATGGAGAAACAGAAAAAGGGATCCATTGTCAATGTGTCCTCCATCGGCAGTCAGGGTGTCGCGGGAATCTCCTACAGTGCCGCCAAGGCCGCTGTCAATGCGATGACGAAGAACATTGCCATTTACTACTCCGCCACGGATATCCGCTGCAATGCCATTGGCCCCGGTCCCACACCCACAGCGCTGAACGCGCCGGAAGCCGCGCAGTACTTTGATCAGGAGTTTGCCGCGCTGTGCGCCAAGCACATCGATATTACGCTGCCGGAAGCTCAGACTGAGGATCAGGCGTATGCGATTTTGTTCCTGGCATCGGACGAAGCAAAGGCGATCACCGGGCAGATCCTGTATGTGGACCACGGCACGACTATGTACTGAGCACAAAGGACTGCAATTGCCGCAAGCGGCGGCAATTGCGCGTTTCCCGCATTAAAAACGCCAACGCCCTGGACGGATTACCGTCCGGGGCGTTGGCCGCTCTGTGCCGTTGAATGTGGGTGCGTCATGGGCGCGGGATTTATTTGACTGGCAGCCAGACTTCAAAATATCCTGTTAAGGCGTCTCCCTCCAGGACGCTGGCCAGCAGGTTCCCGCGGGCAGGGCCGCAGATGCTCAGACTGTGGAATACCGCATAGTCCACCACATAGCCCAGCAGCTGCGGCGAGAAGTTGCCCTTGCCGGAGCTTTTAAACACCGAATGAATACAGCGTTTGCAGGCGGGAACATGGAGGACCGGCGGCTCTGTACTGACGTTCAGACGCCGGACGTAGTCCATACTCAGGGAAAGCCCCCACTTATAATCCTTGCCGTTTCCGCGTTTCAGGTCGATTTCTGCAATCTCAAAGCAGCGGTGAACAAAGGGCATCAAGTCCAGCCAGTCGTGGGACAATTTCTGCAGCGCCGGAGAGGTGTCGAAGTTATCTGTATAGCGGTTGATATATCGAATATATTCCGGACTCTCGGAGATTTCGCATTTGCCCAGCAGCCGTTTGATCTTTTCCAGGTCGCCGCGGTGTTCTTCAGCCCGCTCCAGAAGCAGCTGGGCGCGCTGAATGGTTGCCCGCAATTCGTCTTCCTTCTCCTGAAACAGGACGCTCAGTTCGTCGGCGGAGCCAATGCGGACCATTTCGGAAATCTGGTCGATAGAGAAGCCAAAGTTCTTGAACCACAGGCAGTCCAGCAGAAAATTGATGTCCCAGAAATCATAGTAACGGTAGTCATTGCTGGTGTCCTTGGTGGGCTTGACAACGCCTTTCTTTTCATAATACCGCAGCAGATCGGGGGAAATGCCCAAAATTTTAGATACGTCTCCAATTTTATATTTTTCCATTTCCAATTCTCCAAATGATTGTATAGTGGAAAACTTTCAGTTTCTCTTACATATATTATATTTCTTCTCAAGGTCAGAAGCAAGAAAAAGTTTTGAAATCGCACTTGACCTTGGAATCGTTCCAAGGTGTAGAATGAGGCCGTAAAAAATACTTTAGGAGGAGACCCACTATGGCTTATATGCCCCTTGATAAGAGCAAATTTTATCTTGATGACGCCAAGATGCCCAAAATCTACGACCTCTCCCAGCCCTGGGGCGTCGATACCCCCCTGTGGCCCTTCCCCGGTGCGCGGCAGGACCTGATTTTCCCCCGCGGCCAGTACCTGGGCCGGTTCCATAAACGTACCATGACCTATACCGGTACCCTCCATGCCGGTACCCACATGGATGCCCCCAACCATGTGCTGCACGAAGAAGAAGTGGATCGTGAACGCAACGGCTATACCCTGGCGGAGATTCCGCTGACCCGCTGCATCGGCACCGGTGTCATCGTGGATATGCGCTATCTGAAGGACGAGTTTGAAGAGAAGTGGAACGCTGCCGGCGGCGATCCGGCCAAAATGGGCAACATCTGGCATGAGATCAAGCCCGAAGAGGTGGAAGCTGCCTGCGCCAAGGACGGCCTGGAAATCCGGGAGAACGACTGGGTCATTATCAACACCGGATTCCATCACTATTGGCGTCAGAATAACGACAAGTACTATAACTACTATCCCGGCGAAGGCCCCGAGCTGGCCAACTATCTTGTGTTTGAGAAACATATCAAGGGCGTTTCCGGCACCTGGGGCGCCACGGATGCGCCGCTGTGGCACGATCCGCTCAGCGAGCAGATGCCCTGGCTGGATAAGGCGTACCGGAAGGCTACGGGCCTGGATCCCACAGTGACCCATCCGGACTATGAGCCTTGCCACCGGATCTACATGCAGAACGGTGTTTGCACTGTCGAAAATGCCGGCGGCGACATCGACGAAGTGACGGGCAAGCGGATGATGATTGCCGCGTTCCCCTTCCGCTGCGAAATGGCCGACGGCGGCTTTGTCCGTCTGGTTGCCTGGGATATGGACGCCAAGTGGTAAAGGCGCTGCGCCTTGCCTGATTGCTCGGGCGAGGTCAATTTGCCCGGCTCAATTACATGACGGCAATTGAGCCGGCGGCGGCCGCTGCGAAATGGCCGGCGGCATGATCCGCCGCGCTGCCAGCGGCCCTGGCAAACCATTGTGTGAACTTGGAATACCCTTCCTTGATTGCTTTTCCACAGGGATGCCCCGGCGGCAACCCGGGCGTCCCTGTGGGCCCCTGCACGGGGCCCGGTAAAAACTTGTTTGGGCGCAAAGCCTGAAAACCGGGCCTGGTGACCATTTTCTTGAGATTTAAGAAAGGAATCATAATTGTGAAAACTCTTACTGACATCAAAAAGATTGCCGTCCTTGGTGCCGGCACCATGGGCCCGGGCATTGCCCAGTGCTTTGCCATGGGTGGTTATCAGGTCACAATGTGGACCCGTTCTGAGTCCACCAGAGAAAAAGCAAAAAAATCTCTGACTGCCCAGCTCAAGACTTTTGAAGAAGAGGGCGAGCTGCACGAGTCCATAGATACCATCCTCGACCGCATCACGTTTGTGAACACTGTCCCTGAGGCTGTTGAGGGCGCAGACTTTATTATGGAAACCATCGTGGAGAACAAGGACGCCAAGACCGAGCTGTATCAGCAGCTGGCCGGCCTGGTGGCCGGAAGCGACGTGATTGTGGCGTCCAACACCTCCGCACTGAATATTTTTGAGATTGTGCCGGAGAACCTGCTGCCGCAGCAGCTCATCTGCCACTGGTATTCTCCACCCCAGCTGATCCCCCTGGTGGAAGTGGTCAAGAGTGAACAGGCGCCGCAGGAAATGGCGGACACTGCCATAGCCCTGCTGAACAAGTGCGGCAAAACGGCGGTGCAGATGAAGAAATTTATCCGCGGTTATATCGCCAACCGTTTGCAGCAGTGCCTGAACCAGGAGGTCTTTTATCTGCTGGAGCACGACTTCTGTGATGCCGAGGCCATTGACCTGGCGGTGAAAGCCAGCTTTATTCCGAGAGCCTGTGTTTTGGGCCTGTGCAAGCGCATGGACTTCGGCGGCGTGGACATGACCGCCAACAACTTCCGCAACCACAGCTATGAAATGCCCCATCCTCCGGCTGACGAGCAGGTTCCTCAGATTTTGGAGGATATGGTCAAAGATAATGCGTTGGGCATTAAGACCGGGCATGGCTTCTATGACTACGAGGGCGTGGACATTGAGGAATTGAAGGCGAAGCGCGACAAGCAGCTGTTCAAGATTTTCCGTCTGGAGCGGGAGTTCCTCAAGGATCCGGTGTAAGGATCCGTTCCCTCCGCAACAGTGTATCTGAAAATGCCGTAAACCGGGCGGCTCCGGCCACCCGGTTTGCAACTGATAGAGGAATGCAGGGAAATGAGTAGAGCACGCGGCAGTTTTTTGAGTGCAAGCAATTGCCGTCCCTCCTTGCGTTACATACAAAAGGGGCACAGCTCCTGCGAAAAAATAAGAAAGAAGGATCCGGATAAATGGCAAAATCCAAAGTCGTCACCATCGACAAAGCTATGGAATATGTGCACAGCGGCATGACTGTGATGATTCCCGGCTTCGTCAACTGCGGTGTGCCGGAGACGCTGATCAAAGCGATTATCGACAAAGGCTACACCGATTTCAATCTGATCTCCAATAACACCAGTGTGCAGGGGCGCGGCATCGGCCTGCTGGTCCATGAGAACCGCATCAAGCACATCACTTGCTCCCACATCGGCTCCAACAAAGAGACTGTGGCAAAGGTAGTGGCCGGTGAGATTGATGTGACCTTCACCCCACAGGGGACCCTGTGCGAACGTATCCGTGCCGGCGGCGCCGGTATCGGCGGCATTCTGACGCCCACTGGCCTGGGCACGCCCATGGAAGAGGGCAAACAGGTCCTGGAGGTGGACGGCAAGAAGTACATCCTGGAAACCCCGCTGCACGCGGATCTGGCGCTGATCCACGCCTGGAAGGTGGATAAGATGGGCAACGCCATTTACCGCCGTACTGCCCGCAATTTCAACTCGATTATGGCCACTGCCGCTGACCTTGTGATTGTGGAAGCGGAACAGATTGTAGAGGTCGGCGAGTTGGAGCCGGATTACATTATGACGCCCGGATGCCTGGTGGACTATATTGTTCAGGGCAGCGAGCCGGTTTAAGGAGGGACAAAAAGATGAATGCCAAGGAATTTATTGCGCGCAGAGCGGCCAGGTTTTTTCGTGATGGAGATCTGGTGAATCTGGGCATCGGATTGCCCACGCTGGTGGCCGACTATGTCCCGGCGGACATTGATGTCTGGATTGATTCAGAAAATGGCGTCATTGGCCTCAACGGTGCGCCTGCCAGTGAAGAGGACGTAGATCTGAATCTGGTGGATGCCTCCGGCGCGCCCTCCACCCTCCGGCAGGGCGGCTGCTGCTTTGACTCGTTTACTTCTTTCGGCCTGATTCGCGGCGGCCATGTGGCGTTTACGATCCTCGGCGCTTATGAGGTGGATCAGGAGGGCAATCTGGCCAACTGGACTGTCCCCGGCAAGACAACTGCCGGTATGGGCGGCGCTATGGATTTGGTTTCCGGCGCGCAGCAGGTACTGGTGACCATGACCCATACCGATAAAGCCGGCAATCCAAAAATCCTGGAGAAATGTACGCTGCCGTTGACAGCGGCTCATGAGGTGGACTACATCATCACGGAGCTGGCAGTGATTCAGGTGACGCCGGAAGGATTGGTCCTGCTGGAGCTGGCCCCCGATGTGACGGTGGAGGAGGTTCAGGCCAAGACCGGCGCAAAGCTCATTATTCCTGAAAAGATCGGGAGCATGGTGTAATGGACGTCTGGATGATTGTGGGTCTGGTGCTGACCATTGGCGTTATTGCCGGCCTGAGTATTTATTCCGGAACCAAGGCTAAGGACAACGAAAGCGCCAAAAACAGTGCGCCGATCATTGCAGGCGTCATCATCGGCACACTGGTGGGCGGTTCGTCCACGGTGGGCACGGCTCAGTTGGCCTACAATTACGGCATGGCTGCCTGGTGGTTTACCCTAGGCGGTGGCATTGCCTGCCTGATCCTGGCGTTGGTATACGTCAAGCCTCTGCGGCATCAGGACTGTCCCACACTGGTGGGGATGATCCGCAAAGAATATGGAGACGGCGCTGGCCTGGCTGCGTCAATTCTCAATTCTGTGGGCACTTTTATCAATATTATTTCCCAGCTGATCTCTGCCACGGCTGTCATTGCAGTCATTCTGCCCGAGTTGGGCGTGGGACCGGCGCTGATCATTTCGGCACTGTTCATGGTGTTGTATGTGGTTTTTGGTGGAACCAAAGGCGCCGGCATAGTGGGCGTACTGAAAACGATCCTGCTGTATGTGGCCATGATGGGTTGTGCGGCGGTGGTCCTGTATCTGGTGGGCGGTGCCGGTGCGTTTGTAGATATGGTGCATGGCATTGACAATCCGGAAGGAATCCACTTTTTCAGCCTAATCTCCCGGGGCGCCGGCGAAGATATTGGCGCGGGATTGAGCCTGGTGTTGGGCGTTTTGACCACACAGACATATGCCCAGGCGGTGTTGTCCGGCAAAACTGATCGGGAGGCCCGGAAAGGCGCGCTGATCAGTGCTGTGCTGATTCCGCCAATTGGCGTCGGCGGCATTTTGGTAGGTCTGTATATGCGGGCCACCCATCCCGGTATTGTAGCCAAGACGGCGCTGACGGCCTTTACCTTGGAGTATATGCCTTCCGTTTTGGCGGGCGTCATCCTGGGAACCCTGTTCATTGCTGTAGTAGGTACGGGGGCAGGTCTGGCCCTGGGGATCTCCAGTATTATCACCAACGACATTGTCAAAAAGGTGACGCATAAATTCGATGACGCCCGGAAAAGCAATATCTTTTCCAAGCTGTGCATTGTGGCGGTGCTGGCGCTGGCTTGCTGCCTGTCCACCGGATCGCTGGGCGATACGATTCTGCAGTTTGCCTTCATGTCCATGGGCCTGCGGGGAGCGGTCGTGTTCGTGCCGCTGTGCGCGGCGTTGTGGCTGCCGGGGCGCATTGACAGGAAATTCGCCATTGTGTCCATTATTGTGGCGCCGGTAATGGTGCTTCTGTTCGGCACAGTGTTTGCCGATTTGATTCCTTTTGATTCTCTGTTCATCGGCGTCTTTGCCTCTTTGATCATCATGGGCATCGGTCTGGCTGTTGGGAAAAAACCGGCGTTGAACTGAGAACGTGTAAAGGGCGCGATGCGGATTTACGCATCGCGCCCTGCATGAAAGATCAGGTTTTGCTGCTGAGAATGGACAGCGGATCCGTACCTCGAACGCCGCACCAGAGACGGATGGCATTCATAATCAGTTCTACCGCGCCGTCTACGCCCACCTGTCCACTGTCGATGGACAGATGGTAATATTTTTGCGTACCGTATTCACGGCCGGTGAAATGCTTGTAGTGGCGGGATCTGGCCTGGTCTGTGCTTTCCATATCTGCTCTGGCCTGGTCTTCGGTCAGGTTGAACCGGACCATGAGACGCTGAACGCGGGCGTCGGGTACGGCATGGATGAAAATTCGAAAACAGTTGGGATCGTCGTACAGGATATAGTCGGCGCAGCGCCCGACAATGACGCAGCTCTCGTCACTGGCAGCAATGCGGCGGAAAATGGCCGTCTGGGCGGCGAACAGCCGCTCTAAAGGCGGCAGCCCTTCGTTGGACAGGGCGTAGCCGGCGGTCATCAGATCATAAACCACCTCATGGGACAGGTGCTGCTCATGGGTGCGAATGAATTCTTCGCTCAGGCCGCTTTCCTGCGCCTCCATGGAAATGAGTTGTTGATCGTAGAAGGTGACCCCCAGCTGCTGGGCCAGCTTTTTGCCGATATCATATCCGCCGGAGCCGAACTCGCGGCCAATGGCGATCATGATTTTTGGTTTGCCTGCCCGGTCCATACGGTAGACGCCGGAGGCTTTCACGGCCCGTTCCAGCTTGGATTCCCGTTCCACAAACCGCAGCAGTGCCGGTTGGCAGATCCGCATGATTCGTTTCATGACAAAGCCGACAGAAACGGCAGAGATGACGGTGCCTTCCCGGACGCCCACCAGACCATGGAACCAGATTAAAGATGTGGCGGCTGATACCACGACCAGAGAACAGTCGAACACCATTTTGCTGGACGCGACAGATAGCCCGGTTTTTTTAGAAATGGCCAGGCTCATACCTTCTCCGGGAGTGGGTAAAATATTGGGGGCCAGATACAGCATGACGCCAACTGCCACCATGGGAATGCTGCAAAGCAGAAATACCAGCCGCATGGGGTAGGTAGTGGGTGCTGGCAGGAAGGCGAACAAGCTGGTGGCCAGGGAGACCATGCCGCCAAAGAGGAAGGACGCCACGATTTGCAGCAGCATCTTGGGTTTGAAGTCCCGCCGGAGGATCAGCAGTTCTACTAGAATATACAGGCAATAGACAGCGGTAGTACAGACGCCCAGGTCAATGGCGGTGATTTGATGTACTACATTGGCAAGACATGTCACCGGGCTGACGCCCAATGCAGATTTGACGGAAAAAACGACGCCAATGGCCATGATAAACAGGCCGAGGAAATAAACCAGCAGTCGTTTTCCCCAGCGCAAAACAACGTCGCGCATATAGAAAAGACTCCTCTCTTTGAAAAATAGAAATCACGCTTTACTATCCAGTGTAACGCAATTTGTTATAACTGTAAAGGTGCTTTTTTGCCCTTTGTCACAACCTGAGGAGGCTGTAATCATATTGCGTCTTTGTTGTAGCCGTTGAGAAAGTGTGATACACTGAGTGATAGAAGGAGTGAACAACCATGATCAATGAGGCGGGGATCCGCTGCTTTCTGAGCCTGGCCCAGACGCTCAGCTTTACGGAGACGGCGCGACGGATGTATATGACACAGCAGTCCGTCAGCAAGTATATCGCCAAGTTGGAGGAGGATCTGGGATTCCAACTGTTTCTGCGGACGCACCACTATGTGCGGCTTACAAAGGCGGGAGAGAATTTTTACGCCTTATTCTCAGACTTTGAAGAGCGATTCGGTGCTGTGGTGGAGGAAACAAAGGCCTACTATTACCACGTTTACAACTCGCTGCATATTGGCTATCTGGAGTGGCTGGATCTGACGCGGGAGATTGGGCAGGCGCTGAAGATGCTCAAGCAAAGTACCCCCGATGTAAAATTTGTGGGGGAGCGCCATCCGCAGTATGAACTCAATCAGCTGTTTGCCGAGCGGAAGCTGGATCTGATCATCACCTATCGGGAATTTGCGCCCAAAGAACAGGGCGTCCGCCGGATGAAGGTTCTGGATACGCCGCTGGTGCTGCTGGTTTCTGGGGACAATCCCAAGGCCACAGAGACAGCCACTGTGGATGATTTCCGCAATGAGCCATTCATTAAGGCGGCGGCCAGTGCCGAGACACTCTCCGAAAGCAAAACCCGGGCGAGGCGGCAGTGCCGCGAACTGGGCTTCACGCCGTCGGAACTGATTATCGCGCCCAATTTGGAATCGGCTTACATGGCTACAGAATTTGGTCAGGGTGTTCTGGTCAGCACGATGCTCAGCCGCATGAGCCTCAACAGTCAACTGCGCTGTTATCCTGTTGGACAGACAGAGGAACTGTTGTGCTGCTGGCATGAGGATCAGGAGAGCCCCACCGCTGCGGCCTTCGCCCGCTGCCTGGAACAGGTGCATGCGCAGGACACCGGCCTGACGGAAGCGGCGTCTGATGCCGCAGAGTATTCTTGAATTGCAAAACGAACCGCTGCAGAAGTACAATCTGCAGCGGTTTTTTCAATCTTACAGGGCAGCAATCTGACACAGAAGAGCAGGCAGGGCCGCACATCTGGCCCGTTCATACTGGGCCAAAAGTCAATGAGGGGGCGTGACAAAAGCAGCAGGCAAACGCTGCCGGTTGCCTGCTGCTGTGCTGTTCAATCCATGGACAGCAGAATTCGATCGTTGTCCAGATTTTGTCCTGCGCCGGCGCGAAACCGTTCAAGAAGATCGTTGACAGTCATGTGCTGACGCGCTTCGCCCCGGACGTCCAGAACGATCTGCCCGTCGTTCATCATCAGCGTGCGGTTGCCCAGATCCAGCGCATTGCGCATATTGTGGGTGACCATCAGACATGTGATGTGATTGCGGGAGACGATGTCCCGCGTCAGGGTTAGGACCTTCTCGGCTGTGGCAGGGTCCAGGGCGGCGGTGTGTTCGTCCAGCAAAAGCAGCTCCGGCGGCACCATGGTGGCCATCAGCAATGTCAGGGCCTGCCGCTGTCCGCCGGACAAAAGCCCCACCGGCTGCTTCATGCGGTCCTCCAGGCCCATGCCCAACAGCGACAGCTGCTCCCGGAAGAAAGCCTTGTCTTTTTTTGAAATGCGGCTGAAGGGGGCTTTGCCCTTGGAGGTGCGCAAAAACGCCAAGGCCAGGTTTTCCTCAATGGTCATGTTGGGTGCGGTGCCCTTCAGTGGATCCTGAAACAGACGCCCAATGGTGCGGCTGCGGCGGTGATCCGGCACATAGGTGATGTCCCGCCCCGCCAGAGTGATGGAGCCTGCGTCTACATAAAAGGTACCGGCAATGGCGTTGAGCATGGTGGATTTGCCCGCGCCGTTGGAACCCACCACAGTGACAAAGTCGCCGGGGGCCAGATGCAGAGACAGGTCCCGCAGAGCCTGCTTTTCATTGACGGTGCCGGGATTGAAGGCTTTGGAGATGTGTTCCAGCTTCAGCACGTCAGTTACCTCCTTTCCGCCGGGCCAATTTCCGCTTTTGAAAAGTGATCCAATTTTTCAGCGTGGGCATGGCGATCGCCAGACCCACGACAATGGCCGTCACCAGTTTCAATCCCTCAATGGGGACGATGCCGGTTTTCAAAACGATGGCGTAAATAAACCGGTAAATAATACTGCCTACAATGGCGGCCAGGACGCCCCGCAGCATGGAACGCCGGCCCAGAATGGTTTCCCCGATGATGAGACAGGCGAGGCCAATGACCACAATCCCGGTGCCGCCGTTGATGTCGGCGGATTTTTGGTACTGGCCGACCACCGCACCGGAAAGCGCTGTCAGAGCATTGGAGATGCACAGGCCCACGGAGATGGTGAACACGGGATTGACAGACGAAGCCCGCACCATGTCCGGATTGTCTCCGGTGGCGCGAATGCTCAGGCCCAGCCGTGTGCCGAGAAACAGCAGCAGCAAAACGCCCATGAGAATGGTGATGCCGCCAGCCAGAATGATTTTATACCAGCTGCCGCCAAAGCCCGTATCCCGCAGCAGGGTGAACATGGTCTCCTGTTTCAGAAGGCTCAGATTGGAGCTCCAGCCCATGACCATCAGATTGATGGTGTACAGACCCGTATTCGTGACAATGCCGGCCAGAATGGACGGTACGCCAAGCCGAGTTTGAAGAAAGGCTGTGACAAAACCGGCGCACGCCCCGGCCGCCATGGCCGCAAAAATGGCCAGGAAGGGGTGACCGGCAGCCGATACGGAGACGGACACTGCCGCGCCAAGGATAAAACAGCCGTCAGTGGTCAGATCGGCGATATCCAGCACGCGATAGCTGAGAAACAGCGCCATGGCGACCAGAGCGTACAGAAAGCCCAATTCCAGGGCAGTTTGCGTGATATATAACATGGAGCAGCTTCCTTTCCTGCCAAATCCCCCGGCACAGGCCGGGGGAGCGGCATCAATATTCCATGCGCATGCACAGGCGCGGCGGTTATTCCTCCGTGGTGACGACTTCTACCAGCTCACCCATATCGGCGAACATGCTGTAGTCTACGCCCAGGGCCTCAGCGGTTTCGGTGTTGACGGTGATGATGCCGCCATCCATCAGATAGTAGTCCTCCAGACCGTCCATGCCCTCAGTGATGGCGGCATAGGCCAGGTCGGCGGTCTCATAGCCCAGCTGGGTGTAGTTGACGCCGCAGGTGGCAAAAGCGCCGTTGCGGACAAAGGAGTCTGCACCGGTGTAGTGGGGGATACCGGCGGCAGCCAGGTCTTCATAGATGGCCAGTTCGGCAGCCATGATCACGTTGTCAGTGGGGGTGAAGATGGCGTCCACACCTTCAGCAATCAAATTGCTGGCGGCGGCAATGACTTCATCGTTGGTGTTGGCGGTGGCCTCTACATATTCGATGCCCAGATCGTCCAGATAAGCCTTTGCTTCAGCGATGGGCGTCTCGGAGTTGGCTTCGGACATGGAGTACAGCAGGCCAACCTTTTGCACGTCGGGGTTCTGTGCCAGCATCATGTCCAGAATGAACGCTGTGTTCAAAGCGTCGGAGGTGCCGGTGACATAGTCGATGCCGGTCAGGTCAGCCGTTTCCGGATCGGAGACAGCGGCAAAGATGACGGGCGTCTGCGTCTCTTCCGCAGCCACAGCCATGGTGGTAGCCGCCATGCTGGCAATGGGAATGATGGCGTCCACGCCGTCGGCAATGACCTGGGAGCCGATCTGGTTCAGCACGGATTGGTCACCCTGACCGGAGTAGACGGTGTATTCGATGGTAATGCCGTTTTCAGCGGCAATGGCGTCCAGTTGGGCGCAGACGGCATCTGCAATCTCATCGAGAGAGGCGTGGTCCATCTGCTTGACAACGGCAATCTTGTAAGAAGCGCCGCTCGTATCAGACGCAGTGGATTCTTCGGTAGCCGCTTCGGAGGAGACTTCAGTCTCATCGGCTTGTGCGGACTCGGCAGAGGTGTTTTCGACGGCGGCTTCGGAAGTGCTGCTTTCGCTGGATGTGGTTTCAGAGCCGCAGGCGGCCAGCATCACAAGCATGGCTAGAGCCAGAAACAAGGCGGTCAGTTTGGTTTTTTTCATGGGATGTTCCTCCTTAAAATATGTTGCGCAGAGGAGAGGGCATACAAAAAACGCTCTTGCCCCTGCAAAAGCAGGGACAAGAGCGAATGCTCCTGCGGTACCACCCTGATTGGCGCTGTGCGCCCACTCTACGTACTGCGGCCCAAAGCCGGTATACGCTCCGGTGTGATAACGGGTCGGAACCCCCGTTGACGCCTACTGAGAAATTTCCGTTCGGGCCACCCTCATAAGTCCATTGGGCCTGGAATCCTTACTGCAATTGCACCATCTGCAGCTCTCTGAAAACGATTTACCAAGCTTACTACTCTTATTCAACGGTTTAATTGATTGATGTGCGTATTATACCGCGTTCACCGGCGTTTGTCAAGAGAAAAAATCGATCAGATTTGCCATGGGCATGTGAAACAGCTGTGCCATCAGAAACAGATTCCGGGTACTGATGGCAGTTTGCCGGCCTGTAAGGATGCCGCGAATGGACTGCTCCGCGATGCCGGTGCGGGCAGAGACTTGGGCCGGGGTCAACCGTTCCTTTTCCATCAAAGTGCGCAGGCCGGCCGCAGCGTTGGCGTAGTTACGCATGCTGCTTCTCCGCGCTGTCCAGCAGCAAAGTCATGACCTGGCTGTAGATGTGCTCCGCGTTTTTCTGGAAAGCCCGTTCCAGACGGCGGGCCTGTACGTCATTGGGAGCCATTAGCTCCAGCGTCATGAGGGGACTGACGCCGTCGCGCAGACAGAGCATGACGGCGTAGTCGCCGTTGTCGCGGGGAAGAATTTTGGTGGAGATGAGGCTGCTGCGCTGGGCCGCCCGTTTGTGGGCTTCAATGGACACATCGGCCTTTTGGCGGACAGACAGAGCGATGGAGTCTTCGGTGGCGCTGCCATTGGCGCGGCCCTTTTCTGTAATGGTATAGCCGTCCAGAGCGTCCTGGGTTAAGTGCCCGGTTTTCACCAGATCCGGGACGGCATAGCAAAAGTCGAAATAGCTCAATGAGTCGTCCACATAGCACAGTTCATACAGTGTCTGCATGCTTACAGGGGCATCCAGCCGCGCTGTGACATAGAGAATCAGCACTTTCACATCAAGCATATCGCGGATAAAGCCATGGGGCTCCATACTCAGACCTCATTTCTCAGGGCGCCTGAAAGCCAAAGTGACGGCATATTTGCTGCGGAATTGCAGCTCCGCCCTGTCAGTAGTAAATTCATTGCAAGTATTATACTTGATTTTTTGCGCAAAGACAAGGGAAACCGGGAGAACCGTGACAGGAAGCGCGCGCCAATTTTTTGGAAGACATTACAGCTGGAATAAAAGCTACAAAAGGGTTACAATACGGATACAAGGAGGTTACATATTATGCACAAAAAGAACACGATCCGTATTGCGCTGGCAGGCATGGCTGTGGCTGCCGCCCTGACATCCTCTGCTGCTGCGGCAGCGCCGGCCAAGACAGAGACAAACTGTACAC
Source organism: uncultured Oscillospiraceae bacterium (assembly GCA_965120355.1). Lineage (GTDB taxonomy): Bacteria > Bacillota > Clostridia > Oscillospirales > Oscillospiraceae > CBCPMX01. The sequence continues at coordinate 40,312 of CBCPMX010000177.1, read as the reverse complement.
AGGCCAATGCCTGCCAGATTGTCTGCGAGCAGTTCTGTCAGTTTGAGTCCCAGTGGAAGAAGCTGTGCGGTGTCCTGTGGACGGACAGTTGGCAGTGTACGCCGTCGATTGACACACCGGAGACGTCCCCGGAATTGCCGGAAGCGTCGCCTGAGAGTCCGGAAAGTTCACCGGAAGCATCCCCGGAACTGCCGGAAACAACGCCGGATGCCCCTGAGACCGAGACGCCGTCCACTCCGGAGACACCGGAGCAGACACCGCAGACGCCTTCTCAGGACACCACAGACACTTCCGTCTCTGCCTATGAGCAGGAGGTGGTCCGCCTGGTCAATGAGATCCGTGCACAATATGGGTTGGCAGAGCTGGAGATTTCCGAAACGCTGTGTGACGGTGCGCGGTTGAAATCACAGGACATGAAAGACAACAACTATTTCAGCCATACCAGCCCCACCTACGGGACGCCGTTTGAGATGATGCGCAGTCTGGGCATTTCCTATAGCTCCGCTGCGGAGAACATTGCCATGGGGCAGTCTACGCCGCAGGCTGTGGTGGATGCCTGGATGAATTCCGAAGGACACCGCGCCAATATTCTCAATGCCAATTTCACGCAGATCGGCGTGGGCTATGTGGCCAACGGCAACTACTGGACGCAGTGGTTCATTGGATAAGCATTTTTGCGCATTCCCAATCCCGGGGTTCCGCCCGTTTTCTGCGGAATATATTAGCAGTTAGTTACGGCCGCATCGCAGAGAAGAGCATGCAGAAACCTTCTCTGATTGGTGTAACAATAAGAGGCTTCCCCGAATTTCGTCGCAGAGGAACAAGTCTATCCGGTGTTGGATTTTAGCACCCGGGCGCACGAACGGGAATTGGGCGTTTGGGTTTGCCGGTCTAAAGCGGCATGCCACAAAATTCAGCAGGAGGGCCCCGCCGGCAGCGGCAGGCCCTCCTGCTGAATTTCTATTGTTTAATAGGCATTTTCCTGCGTGGCGCTCTCATCGCTGTCGGAAGGCGGCAGCTGCCGCTTGTCAGCGTTGATATATGCCATCAACTCGTCGCCGGTAATCGTCTCCTTCTGGAGCAGGAACAGGGCGATGTCATCCAGCAAGCCGCGGTTTTCCCGCAGAATGCGGATGGAGTCCTGATAGCACTGGGCCAGCAGTTCCTTGACTTCGCTGTCGGCGTCAGCGGCAGTAGTTTCGGCGCAGTTCATAACGGCGGTGCCGTCCAGATAAGCGCTGGATTTGGAGGACAGCGCCATGAGACCGATTTTATCGCTCATGCCGTACTGGGTGACCATGTTCCGGGCCAGCTCTGTGGCCCGCTCAATGTCGTTAGCAGCGCCGGTGGTTTGGACGCCAAACACCACCTGTTCGGCGGCACGACCGCCCAAAAGGGTCCGCAGCTCCACCAGCAGCTCCTCTTTACTGGAGAGGTACTTTTCCTCTTCCGGCATCTGCATGGTATAGCCCAACGCGCCGGAGGTGTGGGGGACAATGGTGATCTTGGAAACAGGCTGGGAGTGCTTCTCCAACGCTGCCACCAGAGCATGGCCCACTTCGTGGTAGGAAACAATGCGCTTTTCCATGTCGGTCAGAACCGTGCCCTTCTTTTCCGTACCGGCAATGACCACCTCGAAGGAGACCAGCAGGTCTTCCTGATTGACGGCTTTCCGGCCCTGGCGCACGGCCCGCAGCGCCGCTTCGTTGACCAGATTGGCCAGATCCGCGCCCACGGCGCCGGCAGTGGCCTGTGCGATTTTATTCAGATCCACGTCCTCTGCCAGCTTGATATTCCGGGTGTGAACCTTCAGGGTTTGATACCGGCCGGCCAGGTTGGGACGGTCGACGATGATGCGGCGGTCAAACCGGCCGGCACGCAGCAGGGCTTTGTCCAGGATTTCCGGCCGGTTGGTGGCCGCCAGGATCACGACGCCCTTGCTGGAGTCGAAACCGTCGATTTCGGCCAGCAGCTGATTCAGAGTCTGCTCCCGTTCATCGTTGCCGCCCAGCTTGCTGTCGCGGCTTTTGCCAATGGCGTCGATCTCGTCAATGAAGATGATGGCCGGAGCCTGCTTGGCGGCCTGTTGAAACAGATCGCGGACACGGCTGGCGCCGACACCTACGAACATTTCCACAAAGTCCGAGCCGGAGATGGAGAAGAACGGAACGTTGGCCTCGCCGGCCACGGCTTTGGCCAACAGTGTTTTGCCGGTACCGGGAGAACCCACCAGCAACGCGCCCTTGGGAAGTTTGGCGCCAATGGCGGCATACTTCTGTGGGTTGTGCAGGAAGTCAATGATTTCCAAAAGGGATTCCTTTGCCTCATCCTGACCTGCCACATCGGCAAAGGTGACGCCGGTCTGTTTTTCCATATAGACTTTGGCGCGGCTTTGCCCAAAGTTCATGGAGCCGCCCATTTTGTTGGCCATGGAGCGGGTCAGCAGATTGAACAGCACCACCATGATTACAATTGGCAGGACCCAGGAGATGAGGAAAGAGATGATTGGTGACATTTCCTCTTCCACATAGAAATAGTAGTCCACATCGTCGTAATACAGCAGCATCTGCATCAGCGTATCTAGGGCGCCCGCCTGGATGCCGGTGTAATAGATGGTCTGCTGGCCTGGGGATTTGGCGGCTTCGGTGTCGGTCAGGATCAAAATCCGGTCGGACTGAATCTCCACCGTGTTGACCTCGCCGGCGACGAGCATATCTACAAAGTCGGAGTAGGAGATCTGGGTCTGATACCGGGAGGATGCGGAGCTGACCGCATAGTTGATCAGCAGCGTAATGACCAGGGCGGCAATGATCAGGGGAATAAAGTTGTTAAATTGTTTGCCGCCGTTTTGCTTGCCATTGTTTTGATTGTTGGGTGAACTCACGCAATACGCCTCCTTAATGAGAGCGAATAATTTTGGTCTGCGGCAGGGAATGCCGCACAAAATCATCATCTTTTCCGCATCCTGTGCAAATTATAACAGGGAAGAAAAGACGATTGACTGCTCAAATACTATTTGCGGTTATTGTAGCATATTCTCAGGGGGTTATCAAGAAACGGAAATTTACGCACCTGTGAATTTTCTGTTAATTTCCCCACGTTTGGCGCATCTTTGCCGGAGGCGAGGAAAGCGGTGTGTCAATTGCCCCGGCCTTGTCGGTCCGTTTGCTCCAAACTGGTTGGAAATTTGGAGGGTGGCTGGGAAGTTTTCCATACTTTAAATTTGACCGGAAATTTCTCGCCGGCGGCGTTTGCGGCGTTCATCACAGGCTTTGAAATTTAAAGGTTGTGGAGTCGCAGTCTGGTGTGCTATAATATACTATCTGATTGATACTTTTGCGCAGAACTCTGTGTGCAGCGTTTGCTATGCGGCGCCGTGTGCCGTACAGCAAAGTATATTCTATCAACTATGGGAGTACGCATCGTGATGAAAGATTTGTTAAATAAAGAAAAGGACCAATATAATTCCCAAAGACGGAAGAATCGCGCTCCGCAGGCGTGGGACGACGAAAATGAAGGCCTGCTGGAGGGCCGCAATGCAGTCACCGAAGCGCTGAAGGCGGGCCGCGTTCTGGATAAGGTCTATATTGCCTCCGGCGAGACGGACTCCACCTTAAACCACATCGCATCCATGGCAAAGGCTGCCGGTGCGGTGGTCTCCTATGCAGACCGGCGCAAGCTCAATGCCATGAGTCCCACCGGCGCCCATCAGGGCGTCATTGCCATGGCGGCAGCCCATACTTACAGTACCATTGACGACATGCTGGAGACGGCCCGGGAGCGGGGGGAGGCGCCGCTGCTGGTGCTCTGTGATGAACTGACGGATCCACACAATTTGGGAGCCATCCTGCGGACGGCAGAGTGCGCCGGTGCGCACGGTGTCATCATCCCCAAGCGGCGCAGCGTAGGCTTGACGGCAGTGGTGGCCAAAGCCTCTGCCGGTGCGATAGAATATATGAAGGTGGCACGGGTGTCCAATCTGACCCAGGCCATCCAGACGCTGCAAAAGCAGGGCGTCTGGATTTACGGCACCGCTGCCGGAGGCGAGACGCCGCTGTACAAGGCGGATCTGCGGGGCCCGGCGGCCATCGTCATTGGCAGCGAGGGGGACGGCATGGGACGGTTGGTGGCGGAACACTGTGATTTCAAGGTCAGTATTCCCATGCGGGGCAACATTTCTTCCCTCAATGCCTCTGCCGCAGCGGCGATTTTGCTGTATGAGGCGGTTCGGCAGCGGCAGTGAGCCTGCCGGTACAGAAGCGAGGTGTTTCTATGAGCCTGAAACGTCGTGACAGCGACGAGCAAAAATTCGATACGGTTCATCTGCTGCAGGGCGTGGAGGCGTCGGATCTGTCTCTGGAGGAGATCATGAACGAATTTGGCGGATGGACCGTGAAACCTGCCCCCCTGACTGCCGGTGGAAAACCCCATGTGGAAGAGAGGAAGCCAGTGGAGCCGGAGCCGCCGGAGCTGTCAGAGCCGCCGGAGCCGCCGCGCCGGGCTGCCGGCACGGCGGAGGATCCTGTGCCGGCCCAGTCTGCGAAGCGGAAAAAGCCTGCGGCGGCAGCATCTGCTGCAGCCGCGGCGCCAGCCGGAAACGCAGTGCAGGCATCCGCGGCCTCTGCGGCGGAACCTCCCAACGAGGCCACGCGGAAAGTCAGCCGGTTCCGCTTTGTGGAGCTGGATCTCAACAAGCCGCCCCAGGAGCAGGCGGCAGAGCGGTTTTCCACCCCTGCGCCGGATGCGCCGCTGCCGGCGTCGCCGGTGCCCAACAGCGCTCAGGAGGGGCAGCCCTTTGGAGCATCGGTCCGATCCAGCCGCGTGATCCTTCCGGAGGAGGAAGCGCCGGAATCCCCGCCGCAGGCGAAAGAGCGGAAGAAAAAGCATCGCAGCCAGCCGGCGGCAGAGCCGGTTCGCCCGGAGCCGACGGTTCCCGGCGCTCTGCGGTTTTATGGCAAGGCGGTGAAACGGGTCCGGGCCAGAATGATGCCGGCGCTGCTGCTGAGCATTCTGGCTGCGGTTCTGACGGTGGCTGCGGTGTTTGACTGGCCGCTGCTGCCGGTATTTGAGAAGGCGGCCAACCGCAATATGACGTTGATTGCGCTGCAGGTGCTGACGGCACTGCTGTGTTTCGATGTGGCAGCCCGGGGCGTCTACGATCTGTTTCGCCTGCGGTTTGCCATGGAGGGACTGGCCATGGTGGCAAATGTTCTGATATTGGTGGAGGCTGCACTGAAGCTGAATGAACGGATTCCGCCTTTTTGCGCCGTGGGCTGTTTCGTCATGACCATGACGCTGTGGGGAAGCCTGCAAAAAAAGGTGGCCATGCGCCGCAGTCTCAAGACCCTGTCGGCGACGGACACGCCCACGGATGTGCGGCGGGTCAGCGGCCTGTGGGAGGAAGGCCCCTGCATTGTCAAGACGGCGGGAAGCCCGGATGGCTTCATTTTGGATATGGAAAAGCCGGACCGGGTGGACACTGTCATGGGCGTCTATGGCCCGGTGTTGCTGGCGGCAACGCTGGTGATTGCGGTGCTGCTGCGCACCCGGTGGGAAATCTCCTTCCTGTGGACCTGGACGGCGCTGGTGTGTGCTGGCCTGCCACTGGCCGGCGGCATCTGCTTCGGCAGGCCATGGGCGCTGTTGTCCCGGCGGCTGCTGCGCCGGGGAGCGGCCATCAGCGGCTGGCACGGCGTTAAGGCACTGTCCGGGGCCCGAGGGGTGACGATTCTGGACAGCGACCTGTTTCCGGCAGGCAGTGTCAATGTCAGCGGCATGAAACTCTTTGGCCCGTTTCGGGCGGATCTGGTGGTGAGTTACGCGGCGTCCCTGATTGTACCTTTGGGGGGAAGCCTGGCCCCGCTGTTCCGGAAGCTGCAGGAGGAGCAGGGGAGCCAGTGGTTCCAGCCGTCGGGCCTGCGGGCCTTTGAAGGCGGCGGCATCGGGGGAGACATTCGCGGTGATGTGGTGCAGGTGGGCTCCATGAGCTTTATGCAGCTCATGGGCGTCCGGCTGCCCAAGGGCACCAACGTACGCCAGGCGGTTTATGTATCCATTAACGGAGAGCTGGCGGGCCTGTTTGCCATCAGCTATCAGAAAGCCAAGGGGGTCCAACAGGGGCTGCGGGCCATGGGACGGCAAAGGGAGCTGCGGACAGTCTTTGCAATGCGCGATTTTCTCATGTCGCCGGGACTGCTGCGGCAACTGTTTGGCCTGTCACCGGATGGGGTAGAGTATCCCCGGGTGGAGGTGCGTCTGGAGCTGTCTCAGCCGCTGGATGGCAGCCCCGGCGTACGGGGCGCAGTCCTGACGCGGGAAGAACTGACAGCATATGCCGATGTAGCCTGCGGCGCAGTACGGCTGCGCAGCAGCACCCGGCGTAATTTGCTGTTGAGCATGCTGGGCGGCATTTTAGGCGTGGGACTGTTGACGGCTGCGCTGATACTGGGACTGGATCAGGCGGCGGTTCCGGCGGCGGCACTGGTTTACGGACTGGTTTGGTGTGGTATTTTGGCGGTTGCCTCTGTGTCCACAGTGCGGTTCTAAGCAGAAATCTTCGATTTTGGACAAATTGATAAAATTAATCATTGTATTCCACTGCAAATTGATGTATAATGGACAAAGCAGTTTGCTGGTAATCAGCAGCCGGCTGGCATGGGGTAAGGACAGGCGTCCACCCTGTGAATGTCTGACATAAGGAGAGATTTTAATATGAGCATTTCTGCAAAAAACATCAGAAACGTCTGCCTTTTGGGCCACGGTGGCAACGGAAAGACCACTTTGACGGAGAATCTGCTGTTTCTGACCGGCGCGATTGACCGGATGGGCAAGACCAGCGACGGCAACACTGTATGCGACTATGACGCCGAGGAGGCCAAGCGCCAGATCTCCATTTCCACGGCGGTGGCTCCCGTTGAGTATAATGGCTGTAAAATCAACATTCTGGATACCCCGGGCAACTTTGATTTCGCCGGTGAGGTAGCGGAGGCCATCCGTGTCAGCGAGGCCGGAATCCTGGTCTGCGCCGCCAAGGGCGGCCTGTCTGTGGGCACTGAGCGGGCATGGAAGCTGCTGGATCAGCAGAAAAAGCCCCGCCTGATCTATATTTCCAAGACCGACGAGGACAACGGCGATTTCAATGGCGCGTTTGACACCCTGCGTGAGAAATTCGGCAACAACATTGCGCCGCTGGTTGCCCCCATTTGGGATGAAAACAAGAACGTCACCGGTATTGTGGACGTGCTGCACAAGCGGGCCTATGAAGTCCGCAACGGCGCCAGCGTGGAGATTGACGTGCCCGCGGAAAAGGAATCCGTTGTGGAAGAGCTGTACGATGCGCTGATGGAATCCGTGGCGGAGACCAGCGAGGAGTTCATGGACAAGTATTTCTCCGGCGAGCCGTTCACCTATGCGGAGGTCATCCAGGGGCTGCGGGTCGGCGTCCGGGAAGGCTCTTTGGTTCCGGTGCTGTGCGGCTCCGCGCTGACGGGCCTGGGGTCCGTGGCGCTGCTCAACGCCATTGTGGATCTGGTGCCGGATCCCACTGAGGCCGCGCCGGAGACCGGTGTGGACGAGGACGGCGAGCCTGTGGAGTTCATCACCTCTGCCGGCGCTGTACCCACTGCGTTTGTGTTTAAAACTGTCTCTGACCAGTATGGAAAGTTCTCCTATGTGAAGGTGCTGTCCGGTTCTCTGAAGTCCGACATGACCTTGGTCAACGCCACCACCGGCAATCAGGAGAAGCTGGGCCGTTTGTATATTATGCGCGGCAAGAAGAGCGAAGAGACCAAGGAACTGGTGTGCGGCGACATTGGCGCCATCGGCAAGATGGACAAGGTCAAGACCGGCGACACCCTCTGTGACAGCCGGAAGGTCATTAAGCTGGATCCCATCGCCTTTGCAGAGCCCTGCTATGCCCGTGCCATCTCTCCCAAGACCCGCGGCCAGGAAGACAAGATTGCCGCCGGCCTGACCAGAATGAACGAAGAAGATCCCAGCTTCACCGTGGTCACCAACCCGGAGACGAAGCAGACTGTGGTCACCGCTGCCGGCGACATTCAGCTGGATGTGCTGGTTTCCAAGCTGAAGAGCCGCTTTGGCGTGGAGGCTGTGCTGGATACCCCGAAGGTGGCCTATCGGGAGAAGATTCGCTCTAAGGTCAAGGTGCAGGGCCGCCACAAGAAGCAAACCGGTGGTTCCGGCCAGTTCGGCGATGTCTGGATCGAGTTTGAACCCGGCGAGCAGGAAGAGATGGAGTTCTGTGAGAACGTCTTCGGCGGCTCCGTGCCGAAGAACTTCTTCCCCGCTGTGGAAAAGGGCCTGCGGGAGTCCTGCCAGAAGGGCCCCCTGGCCGGGTATCCGGTGGTGTATCTGAAGGCCACCCTGGTGGATGGCTCTTATCACCCGGTGGACTCCTCTGAAATTGCGTTCAAGACTGCCGCACAGTTGGCCTACAAGGCTGGCATGCCCCAGGCCAAGCCGGTACTGCTGGAGCCCATTGGAGAATTGAAAGTCACCATTCCCGACAGCTATCTGGGCGATGTGATGGGTGACCTCAACAAGCGGCGCGGCCGTGTCATGGGGATGAACCCCAACGCCGACGGCACGCAGGTGGTGGAGGCGGAGGTCCCCATGGCCGAAATGCAGGAATATGCCATTGATCTGCGGTCCATGACCCAGAGCCGCGGCAGCTTCACCTTCAAATTTGCCCGCTATGAGCAGGCGCCTGCCGATGTCCAGACCAAGGTCATCGCTGCGGCTGCCGCCGAAAACGAATAAAGGCGCAAGGCGCGACGTGCTTTTATGGCCGTCCTGAAACGCTTCGGCGTTTTGGGACGGCCCATCTTTTTGCCTGGTGCGGGCAGATATAATCCGCGCCGTTTCGGCAGCGGCCAATGGAGCAGTGCGGCAGATATCCCTTAAAAACGAGAAAACAGGCATCGCGTCCACGATGCCTGCTGTTCTCATACCGGAAGCGTCTTTTAGACCTTCTCCTTGACCTTGGCGTACTTGCCCACGCGGCCGCGCAGGTAGTACAGCTTCGCTCTGCGGACCTTGCCGCGGCGAACCGTCTCGACGTTGACGACATTGGGGGAGTGGACAGGGAAGACCTTCTCACAGCCCACGCCATAGCTCAGACGGCGAACTGTGATGGTTTCGCCAATCCCGCCGTGCTTTCTGGCGATGATGGTGCCCTCGAAGACCTGGATACGCTCACGGGAGCCCTCCTTGATCTTGACATGGACGCGGACAGTGTCACCGACGTTCATCTGGGGCAGCTCGGGCTTGAGGTACTGCTGATTCAGCGCCTTAATGAGATCCATTGTATTTTCCTCCTAAATGCTCAGGCGTTCATGGCCGCAGGAAGGCCGCAATAGCGGCGCGGAACGCGCCCTACCGGCAGCGGCAGAGGACCACCCAAAATAACCGCTTTATTTTAGCACGCCCGCGGAGAAAATGCAAGTCCTTTTTACCGGAAGGATGGAAAAAGAGTTATTGATCGGCCTTCCCGTCCTTGGCGATAATGGCGCGGTTGATGGCGCACAGAATAGCCCGCAGGGAGGCACGGTTGATGTTGTGGCTCTTGCCGACGCCGAAGGCGTCTTTGCCGTCGGGGGTTTTCAGGTGGATATACGCCACGGCCTGGGAGTCGGAGCCGGAAGTAATGGCATGCTCCGAATAGTCCACAAAGGTGAACTTGCCAATGGGCAGATCACGGATGGCGTTGAAGAAGGCGTCGATGGGACCGTTGCCTTCGCCTTCCAGCTCCAGTTCCTGCCCTTTGTAAAGCAGCGCGCCGCGGAAACCGACCCAGGAGTCCTGGCCATGGTGGGAATCCTCCTGGAACGAGTGGCGCAGCAGGCCATAGGTCTTGTCCACTTCCAGATATTCTTTGTCAAACAGCTCGAAGATCTGGCTGGGCAACAGCTCAGTGCCAAGCCGGTCCGTCTCCTTCTGGACAATGGCGCCAAATTCGGGATGCATGGCCTTGGGAAGCTGATATCCATAGTTGTTTTCCATGACAAAGGCGGCGCCGCCCTTGCCGGATTGGCTGTTGATCCGGATGACCGGTTCGTATTCGCGGCCCACATCTGCCGGATCGATGGGCAGATAGGGAACCTCCCAATACTCACTGCCGGATTCCTTCATATAGTGGAAGCCCTTGTTGATGGCGTCCTGATGACTGCCGGAAAAGGCGGTGAACACCAACAGGCCCGCATAGGGCTGCCGCTCGTGGACCTTCATGCGGGTGCAGCGCTCATACATTTCCTTGAGTTTATTGATGTTGGAGAAGTCCAGCTTCGGGTCATAGCCCTGCGTCCACATATTCATGGCCAGCGTAATCATATCCACGTTGCCGGTACGCTCGCCGTTGCCGAACAGCGTGGCCTCCATGCGTTCCGCGCCGGCCAGCAGGCCCATTTCCGCCGTGGCCACGCCCTCGCCCCGGTCGTTGTGGGGGTGCAGGGAGATGATGGCGCTCTCGCGTCCCGGCAGATTGCGGCAGAAATATTCGATGATGTCGGCAAAATAGTTGGGCATCATATTTTCCACCGTGCTGGGCAGATTCAGGATGACCTTGTGCTCGGGCGTGGCCCCCAGAGCATCCAGAACGGCCTGGCAGATTTCAATGGAGTAGTCCGGCTCAGTGCCCATAAAGCTCTCCGGAGAGTATTCATAGCGGATGTTGACGCCCTTATCAATGAGAGGCTGACTCAACTCCCGGATCAGCTTGGCGGCATCCACGGCGATTTTGGTAATGCCATCCTTGTCCATGCCAAACACCACTTTCCGCTGCAGAGTGGAGGTGGAGTTATAAAAGTGGAGGATGACGTTCTTGGCGCCATCGATGGCCTCAAAGGTGCGTTTGATCAGATGCTCTCTGGCCTGCACCAGGACCTGGATGGAAACGTCGTCGGGGATGTGGTTGCCCTCGATCAGTTCGCGGCAAATCTCATATTCCGTCTCCGAGGCAGAGGGAAAGCCGATTTCGATCTCCTTGACGCCGATATCCACCAGCGCATGGAACATCTCCAGCTTTTCCTGCAGGTTCATAGGGTTGATCAGCGCCTGGTTACCGTCCCGCAGGTCCACAGAGCACCAGATGGGGGCTTCTGTCAGTTCCTTATTTGGCCAGGTCCGGTCCGGCAGGGAAATATGAGGAGCGGGAATGTACTTTTCAAATTTGGGTTTCATAGGGGTGTCCTCCTAAATCAGAAATTCGCTGGCCGGGGAAAGGTCATGAAAAACGCCCCGAAATGACAGCAGTCATTTCGGGGCGTGAAATTACGCGGTACCACCCGATTCAGCCGGAACTCCGGCCCTCAGCCTCCAGCAAGGCTTAGGTCTATAACGGGACCGCCCGTCCTGCCCTACCTATCAGGCAGGCAACTCCGGGGCCAGTATCCACAGGGCCTGCTTTACCAGCTTTCACCTTCCGCTGGCTCTCTGAAAAGCACTGCCATGTCTTCTCCCCATCGCCGTCTTTGAGATATTGCTGTCATTTTATCATTGGAACCGGGCGGTGTCAAGTCCAAATTTTTCGTCAGTTGGGCGGTTCCAAAAAAATTTCTTCTCATTTCCGACGTTTTCATGCAACAAACTACGCATTGGAGAATAAAAGTGAAAGAGGGCGATTGCCCTCAGAGCAAAAGAGGAGGAATTTTATGGACAAGATTAACTGGAAGCAAAAGCTGACCAGCCGCAAGTTCTGGGCGGCTTTGCTGGCAGTGGCCGCAGCGGTTATGACCAGCATGCATACCGATGCGGTGACACAAGAAGAGGTGCTGACCCTGGGCTGGGCTGTGGCGGCGCTGATTGCCTATATTTTGGGCGAGGGGCTGGTGGATGCGGCCCGTCAAAAAGGCGGCGCCGCCAGTACAGATGCTGTCGACGGAGAGGAGGAGGATCCATGAGCACCAAAACCGGCATCGACGTCTCGGAGCACAACGGCGTTTTGGACTGGGCCAAGGTTAAGGCGACCGGTGTGGAGTTTGCCATCCTTCGCAGCGGTTACGGGAAAAAGGCTGTGGATGGACAGTTTGCTGCCAATCTCAGAGGGGCGGAGGCCAATGGCGTTCCCTACGGCGTCTATCACTACAGCTATGCCCTGACCCAGGACGACGCAAAACGGGAGGCGGAGCTGGCGCTTCAGCTGTTGGACGGAAAGCGGCCGGCCTATCCGGTCTGGTTTGATATGGAGGACGCCGACGGATACAAGGCCAAACGCATGACCTTGACAAAGGCGGCCATCACCGGAATCTGCAAGACCTTTGTGGAGGCGGTACAGGCCGCCGGATATACCTGCGGCGTATATGCCAATAAACACTGGCTGGAGACGTATATCGATGTGGCGCAGTTGGGCGGCTGCCCGATCTGGCTGGCTCAGTGGGCGTCAAAACCCACATGGACCGGCAGCTACGATCTGTGGCAGTACACCGACAGCGGGAAGCTGGCGGGCTTGTCCGGCAGCTTTGACATGAATATGGCCTATGCCGACTACGGCACAGTGGTAAATTCCGCAGAGGCGGCAGCAAAGCTGGCGGCTGCCGGTGTGGTCAATACGCCGGCCTATTGGGTTGCGCATGCGGGGGATTTGCCGTATCTGGATACCCTGTTGGCAAAGTTGGCGGCTGCCTGCGGTTCTGCCGTCACGGCCCAAGTGGTCACTGTGGAAGCGGCCATCACCCGCCTGACGGAAAAGCAGGTTCTGGACACTGGCGCATATTGGCTGGCCAACTATGCCAAGGTGCCCTATTTGGACCAGCTGCTGATCAACGGCGCCAATCATGTATGACGGAGCTGCCGGCCACGCGGCGGCAAACAGTTGGATGTTCCCGGGCGCAACACTGCGTCCGGGAACGGAAAAAGGAAAGGAAACGCGATGGAATGGGAGACCTTTGGGGGCGTTGCCGCGGTTTTGACGGTGCTCATCGGCATCGGTACCCCGGTGATTAAGCTCAACGCCAATCTCACCAAGTTGAATACCCTGCTGGAGCAGGCCAGAAAAGAAATGGCCCAGCTCAAAGCGGACAACAGCAGCAGCCACACCCGGATCTGGAACCGCCTGGACCGGCAGGACAAGGAATTGAGCGGCCATGAGACGCGTATTCAACTCCTGGAGAAGAGTGGTGAGTAAGAAGAGGGGCAGAACCCGCTGCCCGACAGACCGTACAGCCGAAGGTCCGGCTGTACGGTCTGTTTTTTTGGCAGACGTACGCAGTTGGCAGGGGCTCGATAGGCAACTGCCTGCCCCCCTTGACAAACTTGACCGATTATGATAACATAACTGTACTAATACATCTAGTACAGTTAGTACAATATGAAACGGAGGCAATGTGCATGGAAAAGAAGCGGCTGACACAGCGGTTCCCGTGGTTGCTGCCCCTGCGCACGCGGCAGCGGAAGCTGTGCTTCTATTGGGGGATGCGGCTGGATGGCAGCACCTACGCTGAGACCCGGCAGCAAACGCTGCTGCCGGAGGTACTGTTCACCTCCAGCTGCCCCATGTACAATCGGGCAACCGGCTGCGATATGCGCTATCAGGAAAACAAAGTGGCAAATTTAAAGCTGGCGGCAGCCAGCATCCACGGAATGTGTATTGGGCCTGGGGAGACCTTTTCCTTCTGCCGGGCTACCCGATATGCCGACCGGGAGACGCCGTATAAAGAGGGGCTGACCGTCATTGACGGCCAGCTGACCACCACGCCCGGCGGCGGGTTGTGTATGCTCAGTAATTTGTTGTTCTGGGTGTTCCTGCACAGTCCTCTGACCATTGTGGAGCGCCACGGTCACACGGTCAAGGATTTTCCGGAGCCGGAGAGCGACGCTCCGTTGGGCGTGGATGCCACCATTGCCGAAGGGTGGCTGGATTTGAAGGTCCGCAACGATACGGATCAGATGTTTCAGATCAGCGTCACCTTTGATGAGACGCATATTATCGGTGCGCTGCGGATAGACAGGCCCCCAACCGTTCGCTACGCGGTGGACAATGAGAACCTGCGGTACCTGCGGAAAAATGGCCGGGTGCTGGAGCAGGTGGACGTGGTCCAGCGGCAGTTGGATGCGGCCACAGGAGACTGCCTGGCCCGGCAGGTGTTGTATACCAATTGCTGTGAGATCGGCTATCCGCTTCCGGCGGATACACCGGTGGAAGAAAGAGAGGATTGACATGAAAAAGCTTCGGATCGCAATTTTTTTCGGGGGCTGTTCCCCGGAATATACCATCTCCCTGGAGTCGGCTGCAGCGGTTCTCCAGAACCTGGACCGGACGCGGTATGAGCCGGTGCCAGTGGGCATTACCCGGGAAGGCGAGTGGTTTTACTACGGTGGGGACACGGATGCCGTCCGTCGGGACACTTGGCGCCGGGACAAGCGTTGTCTGCCCGCCGTGTTATCTCCCAACCGGAACAGCCATGCCCTGCTGGTTTTCCACGGAGAGCGGGCCGAGGCCCTGCCCCTGGACGCGGCATTTCCGGTACTCCACGGAACAAATGGGGAAGACGGAACGCTGCAGGGGCTTCTGGAGCTGGCCGGCCTGCCCGTGGTGGGCTGCGGCGTACTGGCATCCGCCCTGTGTATGGACAAGGACCGGGCGCATAAATTGGCGGCGCTGGCGGGCGTTGCCGTGCCCAGGGGTGTGACGCTGACGCGGGAAATACCGGCGCAGGACGTGCTGGAGGCGGCGTCCAAAATCGGGGTTCCGCTGTTTGTCAAGCCGGTCCGGGCGGGGTCCTCCTACGGCGTCAGCCGCGTGGAGCGGATGGAGGATCTGCCGGCGGCGGTGGAAAGGGCGTTTGCGTATGACAGCCAGGTCCTGCTGGAGGAGGCAGTGGCCGGCTTTGAGGTGGGCTGCGCCGTGCTGGGAACTGAACAGCTGATGACTGGCGCGGTGGATGAGATTGCGCTGGCCGGCGGATTCTTTGACTACACAGAGAAGTATACGTTGAAAACCGCTGCGATTCATGTGCCGGCCCGCATTCCGCAAGAAAAGGCGGAGGAAATTCAGGAGACGGCCAAGGCAGTCTACCGCGCCCTGGGCTGCGCCGGGTTTGCCAGGGTGGATCTGTTCCTGACACCGGACGGGCACATTGTGTTCAACGAAGTCAACACCATTCCCGGCTTCACGGAGCACAGCCGCTATCCCGCCATGATGCGGGCGGCGGGCCTGGAGTTCCCGGCGCTGCTGACCCGCATGATTGAGGAGGCGGTGGGGGGATGAGCCTGCGCGAAGCCCTTGTGGACTATTCCAGAGGAGACAATCTGACCTGGTTCTGGCGGCTGTTCCAGGCAAGAGCCCGGTGCGGGAACAGGCTCCTGCGGCGGCTGCTGACCTTCTGGTGCAGCCGCATCGCCCACAGGCATGGCGGATATATCGGCGTAGGTGCGGTGCTGGAGGACGTTCCGTCTTTGCCCCACGGCCTCCATGGCGTTTACATTTCCCGCTATGCCCATGTGGGAAAGGGCTGCCGGATTTATCAGAACGTTACCATCGGCGAGGTGGACGGCAAAGCGCCCCGGGTGGGAGAAGGCTGCCTCATTGGCGCCGGCGCTGTCCTGGTGGGAGATATCTGCATCGGCGATGGGGCGCGCGTCGGCGCAGGGGCGGTCGTCGCCTACGACGTGCCTGCTGGCAGCACTGTCGTGGCGCCGCCGCCGCGGATTTTGATACAGAGGGATTGACATGGAAAACACTTGTACCGGCCGGGCTTGGATCGAGCTGAGCGGAGCGGCCCTGGCGCAGAATGTGGCAGCCCTGCGGACGCGGCTGCCGGAAGGCTGCCGCCTGATGCCGGCCGTCAAGGCCAATGCCTACGGCCACGGGGCAGCGCTGATTGCCGGCGAACTCAACCGTCTGGGCGTGGATGCGTTCTGCGTGGCTACGGCCCAGGAGGGGGTGGAGCTGCGAAGCGCCGGTGTGACGGGAGAGATTCTGGTGCTGGGCTATACGCACCCCTCCCAATTTCCGCTGCTACGGCAGTATGATCTGATCCAGACAGCGGTGGATGTGGTCCATGCGGCGCAGCTGAATGCTTTTGGGAAACCGCTTCGTGTCCATATCGCGATAGACACGGGGATGCACCGCCTGGGTGAGCGCAGCGAGCATCTGTCCGATCTGCAAAGAATCTTTGCCATGGAACATTTGAACGTGGACGGCGTTTACACCCATCTGTGCGCCGCCGACGGCCGTACGCCGCGGGAGCAGGCATATACCCAGGCCCAGGCCGCCGAGTTTGCCCGTGTCGTGGACGCTCTGGAGCAGGTTGGCTGCCATTGCCCAAAACGCCACCTGCTGTCCAGCTATGGCGTCCTGCGGTATCCGGAATTGGGCGGCGACTATGCCCGTGTAGGCATTGCTCTGTACGGCCTCCTGAGCAGCCAGACGGACACGGCGGCCTGGGGGCGGTTCCTGCGTCCCGTGCTGTCCCTGAAGGCCCGTGTGGCGGCGGTCAAGGCCCTGTACGCAGGAGAAAGCGCCGGATATGGTTTGCAGTTCACGGCGGCGCGGCATATGCGCATTGCGGTTTTGACCATCGGGTATGCCGACGGCTTGCCCCGGAATCTGTCCGACGGCGCCGGTGCGGTGCTGCTGCGCGGTTGCAAAGCGCCAATTCTTGGACGTATCTGTATGGATCAGACCATTGTGGACGTCAGCGCTGTGGACGGCGTGCAGACCGGCGATACTGCCGTTATCATTGGGCGTTCCGGCGCGGCGCAGATCGGCGCTGACGAGGTTGCCCGGCAGGCTGGGACCATCACCAATGAACTGCTCAGCCGCCTGGGGCCCCGGCTGCCGCGGATTTTGTGCTGAGCCTATACAGGCGGCCAGACAGCGCGGGGAATCCCGCCGCTGTCTGGCCGCGAACGCCGGGGACGCACTGGCTAACGTGCCGTTATCTGCGCCATATGGGGTGCGGCCTGCGAGGTGTGGTTCATACGATCCAGAGCAATATGCCCCATAGTTGCGGAAAGCCAGTTGTATTTGCCGGCGCGCCGCGGTAAATCTGCGCCGCCCGAGGCGCGGGTACCGGATGGACAGATCGTATTTGCGTCAAAGGCGGCACATTTTGTCACATTTCCTTGACTTTTCTGTAAGGTGCGCATATAATGAAATGCGGAAACCGCCGGCACATCACCGGCGGAAACTTTACAGAAAGTAAGGAGGAATGCCACATGACAACGCACCGTGGCAAACGGCTTCTGAGCCTGTTTCTGGTTGTCATACTGTGCTACTGCCTGGTGCCGCCTATGACGGCCAACGCCGCCGGCAGCGCTTTGAGTATGGAAACCGTAAAAGAGCTGGTCAATCAGGAGACCCTCTATCCGCAGCGCACCGGATACGCGGCTCTGGACGCGCTGCTGGAGGAGATTTTTGCGCCATATGCCGACAGTGACAACTATACAAAGCTGAAGGCGGCCTATGACTGGACAATTCGCAACATTGACTACTCCTGGGAGGGCTACGTGGAGCAGGTCTATGACGGATTTGCCATCGACTACCCCTATGACGACTATGAGGAGGGCCTGCAGGAGGCCATTCCCTACGAAGTCGTTGCCCGGACTTATCATGCCCTGTCTGCCCATAAGGGCGTCTGCTATGACTGGGGTGCAGCGCTGGCGGTGATGCTGCGCTATGTGGGCTTTGAGGCATATGTCCATACCGGCTATTTTGTTTTTGAAGAGGGATACGGCACTGGATCCGGTCTCCATGGCTGGACCGAAGTGGTGTTGGACGGCGAATATTACATTTTCGATCCTCAGCGAGACTATCGCATGTCCGCGAACGGCACCGGAACCATTCCGTACTACTATTTCGGGATCCCCTATGAGAATGCCTGGCGGTACACCCAGCACACAGAGGAAAATGCTGCCCGGGACGCTGGCTTCTTGCCCGTTTCTGCGTTCCGTACCCAACAGGTGACTGTTTATGCCGAGGCATCCCGCTCCGGCATGGTCTATGGCGCCGGAACCTATACCACCGGACAGACGGCTTCTCTGACTGCGGTTTCCACCGGCGGCAATGCGTTTTTGGGCTGGTATACCACCGATGGCAGTTTCCTCTCAGCGGATCCCACCCTGACCTTCACGGTTACGGAAATGACGGCATTGGCGGCCCTGTTTGCGGGAGATGTGTTTTACGATATTCCGGCTGGCAGCTGGTATCTGGACACGGTTATGGATGCTGTGGATGCCGGAATTGTCACAGCCACGGGTATTCGCTTTGATGCAGAGGAAAAGCTGACCCGTGCCGAGGCCGTGACGCTGTTGGCCAGGGCCAGCGGTATGGAAATCACGACAGTGGCCGCATGCCCCTTTACCGATTTGCCCGCTGATGCGGAGACTGCCGCCGCCATTGTCTGGGCGTGGCAGAACGGCATCGCCAACGGCAAAACGGAAACCACCTTTGCGCCCTACAAGCTTGTCAGCCGTCAGGAGTTTTTTGTCATGCTTATGCGGCTGTTGAAATTGCAGGGCGTGGACATCGCGGGGACGGCGCTGCCTTTCACGGATGCGGCAGAGATTGACGCTTATGCTGTGGCGGACATTGCTGCCGGCAGCGCCTTGGGGCTGATTACCGGCTATGAGGACGGCACGCTCCATCCGCAGGAGAACATCGACCGCGCTTCTGGGGTTGTCCTGCTCATGCGGGCGCTGGATTATCTGAAGGCGGAGACTGAAGCCGAACCGGAGGAACTGGAGGAAGCAGCACCGCAGGCGGAAGCAGACGGTGCGGAAGAGACGCCTGCGGAGGATCCCGTTCAGACGGATGATGTGGACAGTGTTGACGCAGAAACGGCGCAGGAAGGAACCGGGGAGGAAGACGTGGAAGTCCAGCCTGCGCAGGCTGCCTAACCTGCGCAGGTGGCAGATGCATAGATTGCAAAGCCCGGGCAGGGCGAGCCGGTGCTGCTGCGCCGTCAAATTCGCAAACCCTTGCTGCGCAAGGGTTTGCGAATTATGTCGGGCGAATTCATTTCGCCCGGGCAGATCAAAATACAGCGGTCAAAAAAGCGCCGTAGGTACTTTTTCGACAAGCCGGGGGGCGTTGCAACCTGATTTGCAACGCCCCCTCTGTCTGCAGCTGCACCCGGGACTGCGGGAGCTCTGCTGGGCCACGCACCGCCCCAATTGGAACGACAACCTGTCCATGCCGTCGTCCGCTGCCCGGTATTTCTGCCGGCTATAGGCCATAATTAAAAGATATATCTGGCGCGGCGGAATTCGTGGTATAATGACCAGGACTATAGGCCGGATCTCCCCGGCACGTAACAGGAGGAAACCAACATGGCTGCAACCTATGAACACCTGCTTTCCCCGATTCGTATCGGAAATGTCACGCTGAAAAACCGCATGATGGGTTCCAAGTGCGCTCTGCAGAGCTTCACCCTGGAGCAGGCACGGGAATTCTATGCCGACATGGCCAAAAATGGCGCCGCCACAGTCACCGTGGCCATGGGTGACCATCCGGAACGGAATCTCAATGAACCGGATGCCTCTGGCCGCCTGCCGCATATGGACGGGACCGGCAACGATATGCGCGACCCCGCCGTGGTGGAGGGATACCGGAAGATTGCCGAGGCCGTTCACCAGTATGGCACACTGGCCTCTGCCTCCATGATGGACATTGAACCCACAGATGTCAACATCTCCGACACGCCCAACTGGGATGAGATCCCCAAAAAGGGCGACTACAACGCCGCCGTCTTCCGCAACAAGCCCGGCATTTCCGCCCAGCGGCTGGAAAAGCTGATCGAGGAATTCGCCTTCCGCGCCAAGGAAGCGCAGGACATGGGCTATGATATGTGTACATTTTACATGTCCTACCGTTCCTCCATCCTTGCCACGTCCATGTCGCCGCTGCTGAACCAGCGCACAGACAAATATGGCGGCCAGACCATGGCCCAGCGGGCCACTCTGGCCAAGGAGGTCTTTGGCCGGGTCAAGGAAGTCTGCGGTCCCGATTTTCTGATTGAGGCCCAGATTTCCGCCGAGGAGGAGGCGCCCGGCTATACGCTGGATGACTTCCTGGACTTCTGCAAGGAGCTGGAGGGGTTGGTGGACATTATTCAGATCCGAGGCGTGGACGGCTCCGCCACCCATGTCAACGGCCTGAACTGTGAAAAGGATCATCCCCATGCCATTGATTGCGCCGCCAAATTCAAGGCCCGCGGCATTCAGATTCTCTGTGCGCCTGTCGGTGGGTTTGGCGACCCGGAGCTGATGGAACGGTACCTGGCCGAGGGTAAGACGGACCTGTTCGCCATGGCAAGACAGTTCCTGGCGGATGACCACTACTACGAAAAGCTCCAGGCAGGTGCGCCGGCGGAAGAAATTGTTCCCTGCATCCGCTGCAATGGCTGTCACGGCCATCACACCTGTGCGGTCAATCCGCATTTGGGCCGCCTGCGCAACCTGTTTGCGCCGGAGACCACGCCCAAACGGGTTGCGGTCATCGGCGGTGGTCCTGCCGGCCTGCGGGCAGCTTTGACGGCGGCGGAGCGCGGGCATGATGTGACGCTGTATGAAAAGGGCGAACGCCTGGGCGGACAGCTTTTGGCGGCCACCGTGCCGGACTACAAGTGGCCGCTGAAGGAGTACCTGGACTATCTGATTCGTCAGCTGGAAAAGACCTCTGTCAAGATTCTGCTGGAGACCGCCGCTGATCCGGAGACCATCGGCGCAGCCAAATATGACGCGATCATCTGCGCACTGGGCTCTGCGCCCAAGCGAATTCCCGTTCCCGGCGTGGCCCGTGCCGATGTCTGGACAGCAGAAGCTGTCTTTGGTCAGGAGCAGCAGTTGGGCGAGCATGTGGTGGTCATCGGCGGCGCGGATACGAGCCGCGATGTGAGCCTGTATCTGGCTCGCGCCGGACACAAGGTCACTATGGTCACCCGCGGACAGATTCAGCTGGCCAGCGACATGCACACCGAGCGGCTGGAGCGGGAAGCGTTTGAAACCAACCCCAACTTTTCCTATGTGGATTTTGCGACGACGGAAGAGATCGGTGAGGGCTTTGTCCGGCTGCGGGTCCAGACCAACGGTGTGCGGGGCTTTATTCCCCTGATGGTGCCGCAGAATGACGAAGACGCCTATTACCGCGACCAGCATGCGGGCGGTCCTGGTGGTTCCGGCGGCCCCGGCGGCCCTGGCGGTCCTGGCGGTCCTGGCGGCCCTGGTGGTCCCGGCGGTCCTGGCGGCCCTGGTGGTCCCGGCGATCCTGGCGGCCCTGGTGGTCCCGGCGATCCTGGCGGCCCTGGTGGTCCTGGCGGCCCTGGTGGTCCTGGTGGTCCCGGCGGTCCTGGCGGCCCTGGTGGTCCTGGCGGCCCGGCACCGGAGCCGGTGTACGAGGAGCGGATTGTGTCCTTTGATTCCGTAGTGGTTTCCGGCGGTCGCGCGCCGCGCACAGAGCAGGCTGCGCAGTTTGAAGGATTGGTGCCGGTGGTTTATAAGATAGGCGACAATGTGACGCCGAAAAACGTGAAACAGGCCACCTATTCTGCATATAAGGCGGCAATGCTTCTTTAAATTATGGATAACAATCGCCCCGCTTTCCGGTGATGAAGGCGGGGCGGCTGTTATTTGAAACACGGTCTGAGAAACTGCGGAACCCATTGCTGGCGGCTGTGCATGAATCAGCTTGCCTGGCTTTTCAAGCAAGTAAAATTCGCCCGGATTTTCTCCGGCTTCCAACTTCCTATCCGGATCCAAACGGCACAGGGAAAGCGCTTGCCGGCTTCATCAGCAGCGCCTTAGAATAGGAATGTGCAGGCGGCGCAAAAGTCCCCCAGGGCACGCATTACGCGCCCTGGGGGAGACTTCAGTTCAGATTCAGGCTGTCAAACAGCTCTACTGGCAGAACGTCGCTCAATTCCACCATAGTGTGAGAATATCCACCGGCGTAGTCGTAATTGACAATGGGCGTGTTCAACACTTTGGGATCCTCCTCTGCCCGCAGCGACAGGGACATGGTGGAGACAGTGCCTTCACCGGGAGTGGCCTGGACGATGGCCGTACCGCCGTGCAGTTCTGCAATCTGTCTGACCAGCGGCAGACCCAGACCGATCCCCCAGCGGGGGTCACCGGCATAGTTGCGGTGGTCGTAGCGGCTGAATACTGTGGCAAGCAGGCCCGCATCCATGCCCTCACCGTTGTCGATAACCTTGATGATCACCTGACTGCGGGTTAGTTCCACCTGCAGCCGCACCCGGCCGCCTTTCGGCGTGAATTTCATGGCATTCGAGATCAGGTTTAAAATGGCCCGCTCCAGCTTCTGCCGGTCTACTACTCCGGAAAAAGACCGCGCGGGGCAGGCAAACTCAAATTCAATGCCGGCAGCGGCACACAGGGGCCGGATCTGATCGGCAATGCCGGCAAAGAATTCCCGCAGCTCTGTGTGCTGGCCATAGAACACCGATTCCCCTGCCAGCAGCTGGCTGGAATCGGTCAGATTGCCGGCGATGCGCAGCAGTTGATAAAAGCCGCGATTCAGCGCCGCCGTCTGCCCCTGGATCTTTGGATCTTCGCGCTCTTCCAGGTAGAGGAACAGGCTTGACGCCGTGGTAAACAGATTTGTCAGCGGCTGCCGGATAGTTTGGGCGATGGTGGACATGGTGTCCATGCTCATGGAGACCGGATTGCGGCTCAGACAGACGCAAAACACGTCTACATCCTCGACCCGGTGCACGGTTACCTCATGTTCCCGTCCATCCACAGTCAGGGCCAGCGCCATGGCGCCCTCGCTGCTGCTGGCGCTGTAAAAATCAGCAGTTTGCCCCAGCAAAGGCAGGATTTCCAATCCGTCCCGCAGGCCCATGGATCTGGCGGCCCGATTGCAGTATACGATCAGATTTTTCTCTACAAAAAAAACCGGCTGTTCCAATACATCCAGAAGTTCGGTCATCTCCATCAGCTTCGTCCGATCCATGCTCATTCCCTCCAAGACTATCATATACAAATCCGCCGGCGCTAGCCATGGCAAATTTCTCCGTATTGGCTGCGCCTGCAAAAAAGATTCCCCGACCATTGTCGGGGAATCAGGAACAAATGGTATACTCTTATGATACTGTTTTTATGGGGAAAAAGCAAGAAAAATGACAGCGCCAACGAGAATTTTATCACGGGATTTCCGCCTTACAGGACACCGGCTTACAGAAACGCGTAAATCATCAGAAAATGACACACACTGCCCAAAATAATGAACACATGGAAAATCTCATGGCAGCCGAATCGCGGGTTATTTTTGCCGGGCCACTTCAATGCATAGAGCACGCCGCCGATGCTGTACAGCAGTCCGCCAGCCAACAGCAGGCCAAAGCACAGGTTGCTGAGGACGTGGTACAGGGGATAAATGGCGAAAACAGCTACCCAGCCCATGACAATATAGATGGCGGCAGTCAGAGCCCGGGGCATTTTGATCCACGTCATGGTGAAAATTGAGCCTGCAATTGCCATAATCCAGATGACCGCCAACATCACGCGGCCAGCGGTAGTGCCGCCCAGAGGGCCCATACACACCGGCGTATAAGTGCCGGCGATGAGGAAATAGATCATCACATGGTCCAGTTTTCGCAGAATGCCGCGTCCACGAACGGAGGTGCGCCAGCTGTGGTATACAGTGCTGGCGGTATACAGTGCCAGCAGCGAGACACTATAGATGGCCAGAGACGTGATAGTTCCAGCGGATAACGACAACTGCACTGCCGCCGTCAGCAGTACCAGCATCCCCATCAGCGCCATAAACGCACCAATCCCGTGCGTCAGCGCCGAGTAGAATCGCAGGCCGTCATAGGGGGTACGGCCCTGTTCACTGAGTCTTTCCTTCATGTGAATCCCCTTTCTTGGTCGGTAGGCGGAATTATTTACTACGCTAAGGATAGCACTTTTATTATGAGATGTCAACAAAGAAATTATGAAATATAATTTTTAAAACTAGATTTGGCCTTCTGCTGTTTGTATGCCTTTTTGTGCCGCTCCCTTCCATTTGTCCATTCGGCTTGCAAAGGCGGCGTTGGAACTCTATAATATAATCATCACTAATGGAACTATCACAATTTTTTATCAGAAGGGAGCGAATCACCATGTCTGAACGCTATCAGCACCTGACCTCGCCTCTGCCCGTCAGGAGCAAAGTCCTGAAAACCCGCTTTATCTATCCGGTGGCACAGCCGCATTTTCTGCAGGCGGACCAGCTGTACCCCTCCGACCCGGTGGTGTCCTTCTACACCAACCGCTGCAAAAATGGTGTGGCTCTGATCCTGCTCCATGACCTGACCAACCTGGATCAGCGCTATATGGCCATGGACTGCGGCCACTTTGCCATGTATGACCTGGATGATAAAGGCTGCCAGAACGGGTTTACCCAATTTGCCGAATATGTTCACTACTATGGTTCCCTGGTCTGCCCGGAGCTGAACCTGGACAACCGTCTGCCGCTGCAGGTCAACGATCCCGATGTCCCCAATCCCCGTGGGGAGTTTAATCCGTTTCTGGAGCTGATGAACCGTGGCCTGGGCGGTGACGGCGAAGACGAGGAAGGCCCGGGCGGTCCGCCTATGATGGGCCCGCCGCCCGGCATGGAGGGTCCGGATCCCATTGAGCAGCTGCTGGACGGCGCGCCCGGCATGCCCAAGCCCCACAATCCTCCGGCGGGGAAGGCACTGGCCGGTGCGCCGGGCAATCCCATGAAGGGAACGCGGCAGATCAAGGGAGAACTGTTTGAATATTATATCCAGGCCACCATAAAACACGCACAAACCTATAAAAATTTAAATTTTGACGGCGGATACATTGATTTTGGAGCGAACAACTTCATGATCGGTAAATTCCTGGATCCCAAAGAGAACTGGCGTACCGACGAGTACGGCGGCAGCCTGGAGAACCGGATGCGCTTCCCGGTGGAGGTAGTCCGCCGGGTTCGCGAAGCCATGGGCGAGGATTTCCTCCTGGTGGTCAATTGTCCCACCTGTTCCGATGACGGCCTGTCCGAGGAAGAATGCGCCATCTTCTTGAAGGCCATTGCACCGTACATTGACTTGATTCAGCTGCGGGTTATGCACGCGGACCATGAACCATATCCGGTCTGCGACTCCGCTGAGGCGGCTGCCCGCATGAAGGCCCGCGGTGTGGAGACGCCCATTTTCGTCAGCACATACTACAAGGATCTGGACAGCCTGGAAAAGATCATTGCCGACGGTAAGGTGGACGGTGTGGCGCCTGGCCATTTAATGATCTGCAACGAAAATCTGGGCGATATCCTTCGCGACGGAAACGGCGAGGATGTGAATCCCTGCATTGAGTGTCACTGCTGTCGTGGCACTTCCTCCACTGGCGACTGGATGAGCCACTGCACCATCAATCCGCTGATCGGCATGGAGCACCAGGCGTTTCGGTTTATTGCGCCGGTCACCAAGGCCAAGCGGGTTGCCGTAGTCGGCGGCGGCCCCGGCGGCATGAAGTGTGCGCTTTGGCTCAAGGAGCGGGGCCACACGCCGGTGATCTTTGAAGCTACGGACGAGCTGGGCGGTCAGATTAAATCTGCCAATTATCCCGCCTTCAAGTGGGAATTGAAGCGCTATTTGGATTTCCTGAAAAATCAGATGGTTCGCAAAGACATCGAGGTCCGGCTCAATACCCCTGCCACGCCGGACAAGATCCAGGCCGAGGGCTTTGACGCGGTGGTGGTGGCTGTAGGCGCCACGCCCAAGCTTCCGCCCATCGAGGGGGCAGAAACGGCCAAATGGAATGGTGTCAGCATCTACGGCCATGCCGATGAGATTGGCCAGAACGTGGTGGTCATTGGCGGCGCATCCACGGCGGCGGAGGCTGCCTGCTATCTGGCCGAGTGCGGCAAAACCGTCACGGAGATCTCCCGTCAGGCGCGCATTGCCTACGATCTGAACCCCATCCGTTCCATCGGCTATATGAATGGCAAGGCCGCGAAGCTGGGCGTTAAGGTCAAGCGCAATGCCCAGACCGTGAAAATCGAGCCCCATCAGGTCACCTATCGGACCCAGAAGGGGGTTCAGAAGACTGTTGCCTGTGACGATGTGGTGGTCACCGGCGGCTTCTCGCCCAATGTCCAGCTGGCCATTTCCTTTGCCAACTGTGCCCGGGAATTCTATATGATCGGAGATTGCCGCCAGCCTGGCACCATGCGCCACGCCATCCGGGATGCCTATGCCGTGGCCATGCAGATCTGATGGCCATGCTCTTCTGAAAATGTAAAAGGGAATACGAAAAAGGGGCTGTTGCAATGTGGATTGCAACAGCCCCAGATCGATTGTGGAGATTTCATGAGCTGGTTCGACTGATCCCTGCGCGCTGCTTATCTATCTGCGGAAGGATCCGCCAGGCACGTTGGCATTGGGCGTTTTCTTGCGCCCGGTTTGCGCGTTTTCGCCGCAAGGCGCGGGGCGCTTCTGTGCCCGGAGCGACGTGCTGCAATCAGGCAGACAGCTTTTCCTCTTCCTTCCGCTTTAAGTCGCGGTAAGCTGTCAGCATGAAAGTCGTGAAGCAGGTGACGGCGGAAATGGTATCAGCGATGGGTTCTGCGGCAAAAATGCCGGGGATACCAAAGCCCAGCCGGGGCAGAATCAGAATCAGGGGAATCAGTAGCGCCAGCTTGCGGAAAATGGCAAAGAAAGTGGCTTTCTTCGCTTCGCCCATGGCTACAAAGGTGTTCTGCGGTGCTGTTTGAAGGGCCATAATGAATTGCATGCAGAAGAAAATACGGATCATGGGTGTCGCCGTCTCAATAAAGGCGGCGTCGTTGTTGAAAATCGAGATCAGCACTTCTGGAATTAACATGATGAGGGCCCAGATACACACTGCGTAGGTGCAGCAGAATTTGCACAGGAACCGAAAACAGGCCCGCACACGGTCATAGCAGCCTGCTCCAAAGTTGAAGCCGGTAACCGGCTGCGCGCCTTGGGCGAAGCCGTTCATAGGCATTAGTACGACTTGAGAAATGGAGGTTGCAACAGTCATGGTGGTCACATACACGTCGCCGCCGAACTGGTTGAGGGTAGCGTTAAACACAGCGGAGATGGCACTTTCAGTGATGTTCATAATGAACGTGGAGAAGCCCAGCGCCGAGACCTTGGCCAGAACCCGCGGCTTGGGCTTTAGTTTGGCCAAGCGCAGGCGGATTTGATTTTTTTTGCCCAGGAGGAACAGGATGATCCAGATCGCAGAGATAGTCTGGGACAGAATGGTGGCCCAGGCTGCGCCTGCAACGCCCATGTCGAAGACAAAAATGAAAATGGGGTCCAGAATGATATTGGCTACCGCACCGATGAGCACGGTCATCATACCGGTCTTTGTGAATCCCTGGGCGTTGATGAACGGGTTCAGTCCCAGCGTCAGCATCACCGAAAGGCTCCCCAGCAGATAAATGGTCAGATATTCATTGGCATAGTAAAAGGTGTTCTCACTGGCGCCAAACAGATATAGTACAGGCTCGCGGATGGCGTAACAGACCACGGTTACCAGCAGGCCCAAAATCACCAGCGCCGTCAGTGAGGTTCCCAGGACATTCTCTGCTTCGTCATCGTTGCGCTGGCCCCGCAGAATGGAACAAAGCGGACCGCCGCCGTTGCCGATGAGGGCTGCAAAGGCGGAGATGATCATTGTGACGGGGAAACACAGTCCAATGCCCGTCAGGGCTAATTGCCCCACATCCGGCAGGTGGCCGATATAAATCCGGTCCACAATGGAATACAGCGCGTTGACCAGCTGAGCGCCGATCATGGGAATGGCCAGCCTTGTAATGGTTTTTGGAATGCTGCCTTGTGAAAAGTCCAGCTCTTGGGACATGACGAAAGACCTCCAAAAAATTAGTTTCAGTAAATATTAATTATAGCACAGCAGCGTGGAGAAGACAAGACGGTCACAAATTGGAGGTTTTCGACACATAGACGCGCAGAAATTCTACAAAATGTGATTTACAATTGTCTGGTCAGTAGGTAAAATAGTAAGTAGCCAAACTGTTTGAAAAGATCGGAGGAAGCGTTTTATGAGCAAAGCATATCGTCACATTCTGTCTCCCGTCAAAATTGGGAACATTGTGCTGAAGAGCCGCCTGTTGTCGGCCAATGCCCTGCCTCATTTCCTGCAGGGACCGGAGTTGTATCCGGCAGATCCAATTATGTTCCACTTGCAGAATGTGGCCAAAGCAGGGGCAGCGGTGGTTACTTTCGGAAATTGGACCAATCCCAATCAGCGCAAGGGCTTCGGCGACGGCGTTCACTTCCCTATGTTTGATACATCGGACCCCAGTCTGGAAAACTACATGACCCAGCTCACTGAGGCCATTCATTTCTATGGCTCCAAGGCCACCATTGCTTATATGCCTGCCGCACCAGCGGGCTACGGCGTCTGCGACGCGGAGCGGCCCTATATGTCCATGACCGACATGGCGCCTATGGATGAAGATGACGAGCCGCCTTTCCCCATGGACGGACCAGGGCCGGACGGAGACGGCGAGGAGATGCCGCCCATGCCATTTGCCATGGGACCACAGAAGGCGATGACGCCGGAGCTGATGGAGCAGTTTATCGCAGACGCGGTCAAGGGCCTGCAATACTATGTGAACTGCGGGTTTGACGGCGTGTCCCTGCACATGGCCTACCAGGGGCCCATGCTGGCTCAGTTCCTGTCGCCCCTGTGCAACCATCGCACAGACGAATACGGCGGCCCCATGGAAAACCGCGCCCGCCTGCCTCTGGCTCTTTGCGCTGCCATCAAAGAGGCCTACGGTCAGGATTTTCTGGTGGAAGTGCTGATGTCCGGCGAAGAGGAAGGCGGCATCACCATCGAGGATACGGTGAAATTCGCCAAGTTGGCCGAAGGCAAGGTGGACATTTTGCAGATCCGGGGCGGCGACGGTGATCTTGCCCACCCCACCGGCTTTAACTCCACCCGGCACGCGCCAATCACTTTGCGGGTGGCAGAGGCGGTTAAGAAGTCCGGGGCAAAGATCCTCACCTGCCCCATCGGCGGCTATGAGGACCCGGACGACATAGAGGCGTACATCGCCTCCGGCAAGACCGATATGGTGGGCGCAGGCCGTCTGTTTATTTGCGAGCCGGACTATGCGGAAAAGCTCATGGACGGCCGCGGCGACGATGTGGTGCCCTGTATTCGCTGCAACCGGTGCCACGGCCTGAGTATGCAGGGTCCATGGCTGTCGGTGTGCTCCGTCAATCCGGTGGTTGGCATGGCGCACAAGATCGACCGGATGATCCAGCCGCCCAAGCGGGTGAAAAAGGTGGCCGTGGTGGGCGGCGGCGTGTCTGGCATGGTTGCCGCTCTGGAGCTGCGCAAACGGGGCCATCAGGTGGTACTGTTTGAAAAGAACGGCGTGCTGGGCGGCCAGCTGCTGCATGCGGATTACTCCAGCTTCAAGTGGCCCCTGAAGGATTACAAGGACTATCTGATCCGGCAGGTGGACAAGCAGGGTGTGGAGGTGCGGCTGCACACCGCGCCAACCGCCGCGGATCTGGAGACGGAGCATTTTGACGCTGTCATCGCCGCCATGGGCGCCGCACCCAAGCTCCCGCCGGTGGAAGGCATTCTGGTGGATGGAAAACAGGCGTCCAATGTCTGGAACCCTCTGGAGGTCTATGGCCATGAAGAGGAGCTGGGCAAACGTGTCGTAGTCATTGGCGGCGGCGAAATTGGCGTGGAAACGGCCATGTACCTGGCCGAGTGCGGCCACGAGGTGACGCTGCTGAGCCGGCAGGCCAAGCTGGCCGCTGAGGCGGACCGCGTCCATTACTACTCCATGTTTGCCAAGGCATGGCACGACCTGGAGAATCTGAAGACCATCAAGCGGGCTACCACCACCTGCGTCAGCGCCGGCGGTGTAACCTACATCGACAAAGCGGGGCAGACACAGTTCCTCCCCTGTGACAGCGTCGTGGCCTGCGGCGGCATGCAGCCGCGCCATGCCGAGGCACTGGCCTTGTCTGCTGTCACACCGGACTTTGCCATCGTGGGCGACAATGAGACCACTGGCAATGTGCAGACCTGCGTACGCAGCGCCTTTGCCAGAGCCAATTGCATCTGAGCATTTGCCACGGGGCTGGCACAATCCGTGTCAGTCTCGTGGCAGTTTTCTGCCAGAGCAAAATGGGTTTGAGGGTTTAAGGCAGCACTACACAATTGCCTCTGCGGTCTTCAACTGATCTTTTACGTTGGGAATGCGGTAGTTCCCCTTGAAATACACCAAGGCTTCCCGCGGGAAAATCCTTTTTTCCACCGCAAACTCTCCAGCCGAAGGGGCTTGCCAAAGTGTGCGGCGTTGCCTTAAAGCGTCAAGCTGTCGTTTCGTTTCACCATGTGGAGATGGTCCTCCCACACCCCGTTGATGTATAGATATGCCCGGGAGAGCCCCTCGTTTTCAAACCCGTTTTTCTCCAGCACCCGCAAAGAGGCTTTGTTGCGGGGCATGACATTGGCTTCCAGGCGGTGCAACTGGAGCTGGGAAAAGGCATACTCCACTACCAGAGCTACGGCGGCGGTCATGAAGCCCTGGCCTTCGTATTCCGCGTCCAGCTTGTATCCCAGAAAACAGGAACGAAATGCGCCCCAGACTACCTGATTCAGTCCAATGCAGCCAATGAGCCGGTCCGGCCGGCCCTTCAGACGGAGATAAAACCGGTAGCCCTGCCGCTGCTTTTCCGCCTCCACTTCCTGGGCCAGAAGAACGCGCTGATAGGCTGCCGTATAGAAGTCCTCCTCTCGAAGCGGTTCAAAGGGCTGTAAAAACGACCGGTTCCGGCGGTAATACTGGGCCAGCTGTTCGGCCAGGGCGGGGTCGGCGGGAATGAGTTGCAAATTTTCAGTTTCCAGCATGCAAACACCTCCAAAATAAGGGGCTGCAAAATACTTTGCAGCCCCTTGAAGATCATCTGGCCGGACTTTGAAACCCAAATTGCTTGGGTTTTCAAAGTCCGAAAGGTTCATCAGGCGTGCCGGCCCAGCGCAAAGGCTTTCCGATTCAGTTCCAGGAACTTGGCCGGCACACAGGCCTCAATGGCCTCCTGCCATGCTTCCTCTGGCAGATCGAAATAATGGGCGACGCGGCCCATCAGGACCAGGTTGACAGCCTTGGAGGAACCAGCCTGTTCGGCCAGCGCCAGGCAGTCCAATGCGTCCACCTTGGCGCCGGTGGCCTTCATCTTTTCCACCAGGTTTTCCGGATAAGTGGCGGCGCCGGTGATGACAGGCATGGGGTCAGTCTGCTGGGTATTGGTGATGATTTGACCACCTTCCCGCAGATAGGGCAGCCAGCGGGCAGCCTCCAACAGTTCAAAAGAGACGATGTAATCCGCTTCGCCGGCATCAATGATGGGCGAGTATACTTTGTCACCAAAGCGGACGTAGGTGACCACACTGCCACCGCGCTGGCTCATGCCGTGCACCTCGGAAACCTTGACGTCATAGCCCTGCTCCATCAGCAGATGGCCCAGCAGCTTGGAGGCCAGCAGACTGCCCTGGCCGCCGACGCCAACGATCATAATATTGGTCGTTTTCATAGCTCAGTTCTCCTTTCCCGTAGAGTGGAACGCGCCAAAGGCGCACAGCTGCTCACAGACGCCGCAGCCGACGCACAGGGTGTTGTCCACCACAGCTTTGCCGCCCCGGATCGAGATGGCCGGGCAGCCGATGCGCATACACGACCGGCAGGTGCGGCACTTGTCCGGGTCCACCGCCAGGGGAGCCTTGTGCTTGACGTATTTCAGGAGGGCGCAGGGACGGCGGGAGATGATGACCGAAGGCGCATCGGCGGCCAGTTCCTCTTTGACTGCCGTATCGCAGGCTTTCAGATCGTAAGGATCCACCACCCGGACCCGCTCGAAGCCCATGGCGCGGCAGAGCGCCTCCAGATCGATCTTGCCGGCGGGGTCGCCCTTGATATTGTAGCCTGTGGTGGGGTTCTGCTGATGGCCGGTCATGCCGGTGATGGAGTTGTCCAGAATGATAACGGTGGAATTGGACTGGTTATAGGCGATGTTGGCCAGGCCGGTCATGCCAGAGTGCATGAAGGTGGAGTCGCCGATGACGGCGACGGTTTTGCTCTCACTGTCGGGACCGGCGGCCTTGTTGAAGCCATGGATGGCGCTGATGGACGCGCCCATGCACAGGGTCATCTCCATGGCCGACAGCGGCGCCACTGCGCCCAGGGTGTAGCAGCCGATATCGCCCAAAACGGTACATTTGTTCTTGCTCAGGGTGTAGAACAGGCCCCGGTGGGGACAGCCAGCGCACATGACGGGAGGCCGGTTGGGGATTTCTTCATCCAGGGCTTTGCCGCGGTGGACGGGCATACCCAGCTTTTCGGCGATGAGGTTCTGGGAGAACTCATCGATCATGGGCAGGACGTCTTTGCCCGTGACGTCCAGCCCCAGCTGACGGCAGTGGTTTTCGATGATGGGGTCCAGTTCCTCGACGACGACCAGCTTGTCCACCTTTGCAGCAAAGTCGCGGATCAGCTGGACAGGCAGCGGATTGACCAGGCCCAGCTTCAGAACGGACACGGAGTTTCCAAACACCTCTTTGACATACTGATAGCTGGTGGAGGAGGTGATGATGCCCATGGCCGTGCCGCCCATTTCCACCCGGTTCAGGTCTGTGGTTTCCGCAAAAGCCGTCAGGGCCTGTGTGCGGGCTTCCACCACGGGATGACGCTTTTTGGCGTTGCCGGGCATCATGACATACTTGGCAATGTCTTTGACATACGGCTTCGGAGCCGGCAGTACCCGCTCACCGGTCTCCACAAGGCTCTGGGAGTGCGCGACCCGGGTACACATTTTTAGCAGCACCGGCGTGTCGAACTCCTCGGACAACTCGTAAGCCCGCTTGGCGAACGCATAGGCCTCGGCGGAGTCAGAGGGCTCCAGCATGGGCAGCTTGGCGGCAATGGCGTGATGGCGGGAATCCTGCTCATTCTGGGAGGAATGCATCCCCGCATCGTCGGCCACTACCACCACCAGGCCGGCGTTGACACCGGTATAACTCATGGTGTACAGGGGATCGGCGGCGACATTCAGACCCACATGCTTCATGCCGCAGAAGGAGCGCTTCCCGGCAAGGGAGGCGCCGAAGGCGGCCTCCATAGCCACTTTTTCGTTGGGGGCCCATTCGCAGTAGACTTCGTCGAATTTTGCCAGTTCTTCGGTGACTTCCGTACTGGGGGTACCGGGATAGGAGGAGGCGACGCAGCAACCTGCCTCATAGAGGCCGCGGGCCACTGCCGCGTTGCCCAGTAGCAATTGTTTCATAAGAACATCCATCCTTTGTCGTAATAGGCGATATAATTTATCTTAACACGCCAGCGAAGGGAAGTAAATCTTTATTTTGCGAGGTTTCGACAAAACGTCTGAATTTGGGAAACTGCGATGGGCAGGGCGGCTCTGGTTGTGCTTTGCAGAAGCGGGTCATTTGTGGTATGATATACAAATCAAAGAAAGAAAGTGGGGCACATATGCTGGATATCTCCCGTTTTACTGACTATCGCGACAAGGTGGTCGCCAACTGTTCCAGGGTCATTGTGGGAAAGAACGACGTAATCGCCCTGGTCCTGACTTGCTTTCTCTGCGCCGGCCATGTGCTGCTGGAGGATACACCGGGTACCGGCAAAACCATGCTGTTGCGGGCTTTTGCCAAGACCATCGGCGGTGGCTTCAAACGTGTTCAGTTCACGCCGGATCTGCTGCCTTCCGATTTGACGGGAATCAACTTCTATAATCAAAAAACCGGGGACTTCGAGTTCCGCCCCGGCCCGCTGCTGACCAATATCGTACTTGCCGATGAGATCAACCGCGCCACGCCGCGTACCCAATCCAGTCTGCTGGAGGCCATGGAGGAACGGCAGATCACGGTGGACGGCGTGACTACGAAGCTGGACGAACCGTTTATGGTCATGGCGACGCAGAACCCGTTGGAGTCCTATGGCACCTTCCCGCTGCCGGACGCCCAGCTGGATCGCTTTTTTATGCGGCTGTCCCTGGGATATATGACCCGGGCGCAGGAAATGCAGGTGGTGGCCCGCCCCTCTACCCAGGCAATTCTGGAAACGCTGGAGCAGGTCGTGACGCCGGAGGAAACGGCCTATGTCCGTACCGCCTATACACAGGTGTCCATGGCGCAGGATGTACTGGGGTATCTCATGGACATTATAGAGGCCACCCGGACTGAGAGTAATTTTTCCAGCGGTGTGTCCACCCGCGGAGCCATTGCGCTGTACAAGGCGGCGCAGGTCACTGCCCTGTTTCGCGGACGAGACTATGTCATTCCGGAAGATGTGAAGTATGTGGCGCCTTTTGTGCTGCTTCACCGCATTGGTCTGGGCGGCGGCATCAAAAGCGGCGCGGCAGCCCGCCAACTGCAGCAGATTCTGGATACCGTGGCGGTTCCGCTGGAGACGGTGTAATGCTGCTGGTGTTTGTGATCGCCGCTGTAGCGCTGGTTCTGGTGCTGGAATTTCGTCTGTCCCGGAACGCTTTGACCCATGTCCGGGAGGATCACTGGCCGGAGGAGCGGCTGGTGGATCCGGAGGAAGTGTTTCATTTGACACTTTCCGTGGAAAATACGGCAAAGCGTTACGTCCTGTTTCTCGGGCTGGAAGAACAGCTCCCAAAGGAATTTGAGACGCCGCTGAACAGCCGCTACCTGCGGCGCAGTGCGGAGGGCGGCCGTTACATTTCCATCACTACCTGGCTGCGGCCATATCAGCAGGTACAGTTCCGCGTGCCTGTCTCCATCGCCCAGCGGGGGCGATATGTGCTCCATTCCCTGAAGGTCTCTGGCGGCGATTTCCTGGGCCTGCGGGAGGAGGTGCGCCGCCTGGAGCGGTTTCGGGCAGTCATTGTGGCGCCAAAAGAAGCGCCGGAAGCAGGGCTTTCTGAGGTACTGGGCGGCTTCTTGGGGGATGTGTCTGTGCGCCGGTTTCTCCATGAAGATCCGGTGCTGACGGCGGGCTTTCGGGAATACACCGGCCGGGAACCCATGAAGGCGATCTCCTGGATGCAGAGCGCCCGAGGGCAGGGCCTGATGGTGAAAACCTACGATCATACGGCGGAACCGACGGTGTCTGTTCTGCTCAATGTGGATTCCGAGGAGCCGGAACGGGAGGAGCTGCTGGAGAAATGCTTCTCGCTGACGCGCACGGTATGCCGGACGCTGGAAGACCGGGGCATTGCCTATGATTTTCTGACCAATGCCGATCTGCTGGGCGCGGAAACGGAACGTACGGAGCTGGGAGACGGCCTGGGGACGCAGCATTTTACTGCAGTGCTGGAGTGTCTGGGGCGGGCGTCTTACTATACGCGCTTTTCTGCAGAGCGGCTGCTGGAAAATGCGCTGGAAACCCGGGAAACCCGCGGGCGGATTTTGATTACACCGGGGGCGGAGTTTGCGCAGTCCCAGTCCCTCAGACGGCTGCGGGAACTGTCGGATGGGAATCTTCTGGTGCTGCGGGCGGCGGAGGTGGCAGCATGGTAATTCTGTGTGTGCTTCGCGCACTGGCGGATTTGGGCGTTTACTACGCATTTGCCGGGACGCTGGCCTGCGTCTTTGGCGGCGAGCGGACTCTGCCGGCGCTGCTGCTCCTGAGCGGGTGTTATGCGCTGTCCTCGGCGCTGCGGAAGCGGAAATGGGCGCGGCTGCTGGCGCTGGCGCCTGGGCTGCTGTGTTTCCTGCTGCCGGGTGTATCTGCGGCGGATCGGGTGGCATGCCTGTTCCCCCTGGTCTACTGCATCTATCTGGCATGGACCGGCGAGTACAGCCTGAACTGGGGACGGCAGGCCGATGTGTTCTCTCTGTTTTGGAAGGCGTTTGCAGTGTTCGCCATTCTGATGGCGGCCATTGGCTGTGGGAACGCGGTGCTGTCTGTGGGATTGCCTGTGGCAATTTTGACAGCTGCGGCGTCTGTCCTGCTTTTGCGGACACTGCGCCATGCGCCGGAGGTCTATCTCCAGCGGGCGTTTCAGATGTACAATTTTGCCGCCGTGGCACTGCTGCTGGCGGCAGCCTGCCTGATCGGAAGCAGATGGCTCCTGCGTGGCGCGGCAGCGCTGGTGAAGCTGGCCTATGACCATGTGCTTGCACCGCTGCTGCTCGGCCTTTTCACGGTGATCGGCCGCCTCTGTATAGCCGTGATGCCGGAGTCTGTGGAGGTGTTCGGCCGGCTTTTAGAGAATATATCCGATTGGTTTGGCCCTGCTGAATCGGTGGAGCCGGGCGCCGGAGCGGTGGGGGATGCGGCTGCTGCCGGCCTCACCCAGCGGGTGTTTACGGCGCTGGCCATTCTGGCGGTCCTTGTGGTGCTGTGCCTGCTGTTTCGCTGGCTGGTGCGCCGGCGGGCGGAGGAGACGGCGGGATTGCCGGACACAGAGGCGCGTACGGAACGTGCCGCGCCGGTCCGGCAAGCGACTCCGCGGACAAGCACGGCTGTCCACCGAATTCGCAGCCAGTACCGCAGCTTTTTGAAGCTCTGCCGGCAGCAGGGCATTGTGCTGACCGAGTCAGATACCAGTGAAGAGATCAGCCGCAAGGCTGCCGCCCGATTCCCGGAACAGGAAGCGCTGACGGAACTGTGCAGCCTCTATCAGAAGGCCCGCTATCATCTCGAAGCGACGCAGGAGGACGCCGCACAGGCGAAACGGCTGTGTGCAAGGCTCAAACGCTCCCTGCGCGACAGCTGAACCGCCCAGCGGTTTCAAAAGGCTGGCCCCTTGGACAATTTGGACAGACAGCCACAGTCCCCGCCGGAGAAACCCGGCGGGGACGATTTGTGAACGCTATTTTCCGTCCAGATAAGCCGAAGCGTCTTTGAAGAAGCTGGCTGCAATCAGAACCAGCACAATGCTGATGGGCAGCGCCGCCACCAGAGACACGGACTGAAGGTTGTTCATGGTACTGCCGGAGAATAAAAGCCCGATGGGAAGCAGGATAAACAGCACCGACCAGAACAGCCGCAGCCGCTTGGAGGGCAATTCGTCCAGCCGCAGCTGCTTGGTGCTGAACGCGGCAGCCACCATGGTCAGGGCGTCAAAGGTGGTGGCGTAGAAAGAGATCATGGACAGGGTCAGGCCAATCTCCGCCATAGGCAAGGTTTCAAACACCGCCAGGATCATATCCACAGCGTTGGCGCCGCCGTCGCATAGGACAGACAATTCCATGCCGTCCAACACTTCCAAGGACAGCCCATAGTTGCCCAGCACCAGGAAAGACAGCCATGTGCCTGCCAGACCCCAGAAATAGCCGCCCAGCACCAGCTGGCGGATGGTGCGGCCTTTGCTGATCTGGCCAATGAAGAAGGGGGTCGCCACGCACCAGACCATCCAGTATGCCCAGTAATACATGGTCCAGTTCTGGGGGAAGCCAGTCTGCCGCGCCGGATCCAGCCAAGTGGACATGCCAATGAAATTCTGAAACAGATTGCCAATGGACGAGATGCCCATCTCCAGAATGAACACGCCGCGACCGCCCAGGAAGAATACATAGGCCAGCAGGGCAAAGAACAGCCAGGTGCAGACTGTGGCCAGACGCGAGACCGCTTTCATGCCCAGCATCACCGCCACGCTGTATACCAGGGCGATGCTCACCAATACCAGAATAGACAGGGCAATGGATTGGGCGATGCCGAAAATTCGGGAGATTGCGGCGGACAGCAGCGGCACCGACAGAGAAAATGTAGTGGCGGTACCTGCCAGCAGGGCGAAAATGCAAACCAGGTCGATGAGCCGCCCCAGCCAGCCGTCGGTACGGCTGCCGAGAATGGGCCGGCAGGCTTCGCTCATTTTCTGCCGCTCCCGGCCCCGGACATAGAGCATAAAACCAAAGGCTGCCGCCAGCACCAGATAGAAGCTCCAGGCGATGGGGCCCCAGTGGAAAATGGGATAGGTGGCCGCCCACAGGGCTTCATTGCCCATGGACTGGATATATGGGTCCTGGGCATAGAGGCTCCACTCGCAGAAGGAATAGAATACAATGTCCGCCGCCATGGTGGAAGTGAAGATCATGGTTCCCCAGGTGAAGCTGGAATAGGCGGGCTTGTCCTCTGCTTTGCCCAACTTGATCTTCCCAAAGCGGGAAAAGGCCAGAAAGAGGGTACACA
Organism: uncultured Oscillospiraceae bacterium; assembly: GCA_965120355.1. Lineage (GTDB taxonomy): Bacteria > Bacillota > Clostridia > Oscillospirales > Oscillospiraceae > CBCPMX01. Next base: position 2,187 of record CBCPMX010000177.1, on the reverse strand, counting down.
GCAGGCTGGCCACGCCGAGAATGGCGTACCAGGAGCCGAAATAGTTGTCCAGAATCGAGCGGATCTGCGTCAACAGGGCTGTGGCGTCTGCGGAAAAGGCCATGAAGCACACGGTCATCCCCAGAATCAGAATCAGCGGCACGGCAATGAGCACCACATCGGTAGAACGGGCGTTCTTTTTCATGGAAGTCCTCCCTCAATCTCAATGCTCTCTTTTGGAGCGGCGTCCAGGGACGGGGAAGCATAGGCCGGATCCAGGGCGATCAATTCGTCCATGGAGTCAATTTCCACCAGAGCGTCCGCCGCCATGGGGCGGATGGTCAGCCGGTAGTCCTTTGGCCGGCAGAACAGAGCTACGTCGTCCCAGTATAGCTGAGTCTGCCCCTGGTGAAGATAAATCTCCTCCAAATCAGCGGCCAATCGCCGGCCATCCGCAGCGGTCCAGAATGAGACGCTGTGCAGTTCCCAGCCGCCGGTCCCGCCGGTGCGGCTGCAATGGACGACGGTCCGGTCCGTATCGACTGTCAGCAGCCATTCCTCAGTGGGACCTTCCGTATAGCAGCAGCAGTAGCAGGAGCGGTCAAACCGGGGAGCCAGAATAGACGGATACAGGATCAGCTGGTCACCGTCCAGAATGACCGCGTTCTCCAGATACCGGCGGGCATAGTACAGAGAGGAGATGTTGTTGGCACGGGCATAGTCCGGATTTTCAATCAATGTCAGGCCGGGATATTGGGCCGGAAGACCGGCGAACTGCTCTTTGCGGTAACCTACCACCACATAGATTTCCGTGATGCCGTTGCGGTGCAGGGCGCCAATGACCGAGTCAATCATCCGCAGGCCGCCGACCCGTACCAGAGGCTTGGGAGTTGTCAGCGTCACCGGCTGCATCCGCTGGCCGATGCCGGCGGCCATGATGACGGCGCGTTTGGCGGTGTTCACGGGCAGGCGCCTCCCTCCATATCCACAGCCGACGCCAGGGCAGGGAACTCCTCGGCGTATTGATACTGCATCCGGGCATAGCTGCCGAATTCCACCCCCAGCTGGGCCTTGTACTCGCACCAGTTGCTCCACAGCAGACCACAGGCCGCCACATAGCAATAGAGCTTTTTGCGTACGGCCGGTGGGCAGCCTTCGGTGAAATAGGTGTCAATGAGCGCATCCACCTGGGGTTGATTGTAGCCGGCATAGATGGCGAACATGGCGATATCCAGATGTGGGTCCTGCATGCCGGCGTATTCCCAGTCGATCAAATGCAGCCGCTCCTGTCCGCCGTCTTTCACAAACAGGAAGTTGTCCGGCACCGCATCCACATGGGTCAGGACCCACTGCTTGGGCTGCGCTTCAATATAGGGCCGCAGAGCCAACACAGAGGCCTTGACGGCGGCATAGTTCCCATAGCGGGAGGGCGCGCCGTTCCACAGGGATTCATAAAATTCGATGCGCTCGAACAGGTCAAAGGTATGCGGCACCTTCCGGCCCATGGCGTGGAAGCGGCGCAGCAGCGCCATACAGCGGGTCACGTCTTCTTCAGAATTGGGGTCGCAGACCCGGGTATCGGGCCAATACACCGTCAGCTTCAGGCCCGTAGATGGATCCATGGCCCGCAGGTCGTCGCACAGGCCGGTGCCCTGGACAGCAGTATAGGATGCCGCCTCCTGCCGGCGGTCGATGAGCTGATCCGTTCCCTCGCCGGGAACCCGCAGAATATACCGCGTCCCGTTACAAGTCAGCAGGCAGGAACGGTTGGTCATCCCCTTTTTGACAGGCACGACATCCGTAATGCGGTCCGGTGTGATTTCCAGGGCGCGGCAGACAAACGCCAATGCGTCGGGCTGCAGCTTCTGATGGTCAGGCATCGGCGGCATCCTGCTTTTCGGCTGCTTTTTTGGCCTTGGCCTTCCGGTGCTTTTTCACCTTTTTCTTGAAAAACAGGCGAATCCGCTTCCAGAAGATTCCCACTGCGGCGCCGCCGGCAATGACCACGCCGGCCACAATCTGGATCACATAGGTCAGGGTAGCAGGGTCCAGGTAGGCAAAGGCATAGCTGCTCAGCAGCAGCGCCACAGCCGCGGTCAGGTACGTCAGTTTCAAAATCTTTTTCATGGTTATGACCATTCCTTTCCGCTGCGCTTCAAGGCACCAAAGGGAATGAAACACAGGCACCTCTGACGCAGCCAGTCGTAA
>CBCPMX010000176.1:0-2786 GCA_965120355.1 uncultured Oscillospiraceae bacterium | reverse complement strand
GGAAAAAAGGGAAACGCAAAAAACCCATGAAAAGAAGGAAGAAGCCAATAGCGGGAACCTCTTTTGGTGTTCCCCCCCGCTCGGCTTGTCAAACAGGCAGCTTTGCCGCCTGTTTGACCGATGAACTTGAGCTGCTTAGACGAAGGGAATCTGTGTCCGGCATAAATTCGCGAGCCATTGCTGTGTAATGGCTCGCGAATTTTACGATGCGGTTGCTGCGGCGGTGTTTCGCCGCGCCCAAAAAGCCTGCCGCCTGCCTGGACTCCCCATTGTCAAAGCGGGGCGCCGCGGCGGCTTATACCGCTGCGACCGGCGCGTTTTCCGGAACGGTCTCCTGGGGCTGCTCCGCGATGGACAGCAGCGCCTGCCGGTACTTCTTTTCAAAAGCATCCAGCCAATGGCGGTATTCGGCCTCATTGGCCTGCTTGATGCCCCGCAGATAGTCGTGGGACTGCAGCTCCCGGTCGGCGGCCTCCAGCACCGCCACGGCGATGTTGGAGCAGTGATCTGCCACGCGCTCAAAGTTATTGATACAGTCGTTGAAGATGAAGCCCAGCTCCAGCGTACAACTGCCCGCCTGAAGACGGTTGATGTGCCGGACCTTCAATTCCTCTGTGAGCATGTCGATGACCTCTTCCAAGGGTTCCACATGGCGGGCCGTTTCCAGATCGTCCTGCACCAGGGCCGTTTCCGTCATGGCAACAATCTCCTGAATGGCGTCGATACAGACGCGCAGTTCCTTTTCGGCCTGGGGGGAGAAGGCGATGTGCTTGGTGTGCATTTCCTGCGCCAGTTCAGACAGGTTGACGGCATGGTCGCTGATCCGCTCCACATTGGTCAGGCAGTGGAGATATTTGGCGGTTTCCTGTGTCTCTGTGTCGGACAGTCCCCGGGCGTTGAGCCGAACCAGATAGGAGCCCAGCCGGTCCTCATACCGGTCTACCACGTTTTCACGATTCATGATTTTGTCGAATTTCTCCTGGCTGAAGGTGTGCAGCAGCTCAATGGAGCGGCGCAGATTCTTGAAGGAGGCAGCGGACATTTTTTCCATGGTTTTGCCGCACTGCTCCACGGCCAGAGGGGGATAGTCGAGAAAGCGTTCGTCCAGGAGATTTTCTTCAAATTCCTCGTCGTCTTCACCGCTCTTGTCCTTGATGGTCAGAATGGCCAGCCGTTCCAGCCATCCGGCCAGAGGGGCAAGAATGACGGTGGCCAGGACTTTATAGGTGGTGTTGGCGATGGCGATGCCGACGCTGGTGGCCGGTGTGGACATGAACGGAAAGCCGATGATGGCGTTGAGCAGATAGAACGGGATCATCAGGATGATAGAACCGGCGATATTAAAACAGAGGTAGATAAATGCCGCCCGTTTGCCGTTGACGTTGGCGCTGATGGCAGACAACAGCACCGGCACGCACGCGCCGATGCACATGCCCAGCACCATGGGAATGGCCACTTCGTAACTGATCACGCCTGTGACAGACAGGGCCTGCAGAATGCCAATGGAAGCGGAGCAGCTCTGAATAATGGCAGTGACCATAATGCCCACCACAATGGCTACAGCGGGATTGGAGACGGCGGAAATGAAATTCAGGAACGTCTCGCTCTCTTTCAGCGGCTCCATGGCGGTGCTCATGGACTGCATGCCGCTCATGAGAACAGCGAAGGCCAATAGAATCAGCCCCACGTTCTTTTTTGTCGGTTTTTTACAGAAGAAATAGAGGATGATGCCGATGAAGGCGATCAGCGCAAAAACAGAGGCGGAACCGCCGCTATCCACACCGGCCAGCGTCAAGATCCAGCCGGTGGCTGTGGTGCCGATATTGGCGCCCATAATGATGCCGACGGCGTTGGTCAATTTCATAATGCCGGAGTTGACGAAGCCGACGACCATAACGGTTGTTGCGGAGGAGGATTGGATGACGGCAGTGACCGCCGTACCCAACAGGACGCCCTTGAGTGTGGTGGAAGTGAGCCTGGCGAGAATTGTTTCCAGCTTGCTGCCGGCGACCCGTTTCAGACCGTCGCCCAACAGGGTCATGCCAAACAAGAAAAAGGCCAGACCACCCAACAGCGTCAGCACATCAGTAATACCCATTCTTCAGTTCCTCTCTTTGGTTATCCGGCTGATCCGGATGAGATAGAAATATGCGGTCGAAATACTGTACTCATTATAACAGCTTTTTCGGTGGAATGTAAACCCTCTGTAAACTGCTTCGGTAAAATAAACGCGCATTTGGCGAAAGTTTTACATAAACTTTACACTGCGCGCCTCAATGGCTTTACAAAAAGCAGACCAGGCTTTACAGAAAACTTACAGAAGATGTACATATTCGTGGTGGTTCCAAGAAAAAATAAGTTTTATGATAAGGGCGCTCCGGAAAACCGGAGGAAACTTTACACAGAACACTTTACAAACCATACTTGTGTACATTTGAGAGGAGATCTGACAAATGAAAAGAATTCTTTGTCTGGCGCTGTCTGTGCTGATGGTCCTGACAATGTTTGCAGGCTGCGGCAGCGACACGGCTTCCACCGAGACGCAGGATGCGTCCACGGAACCGGCAACCGAAGATACGGCCTCGCCGGAACAGAGCGCTTCTGCCGGAACGCTGTCCGGCACCATTTCCACCAACGGATCCACGTCCATGGACGGCGTGATCAACGCCCTCATCGAGGCATTTACCGCTGAAAATCCCGACGTGACCATCACCTATGATCCCACCGGCTCCGGCTCCGGCATCACCGCCGCCAGCGAGGGTACTGCGGACATCGGCCTGTCCAGC